>NZ_LRRB01000125.1 GCF_001646865.1 Aldersonia kunmingensis
TGGGGGTCAAGTGGTCGCACGTTCAAATCCTGTCAGCCCGACGGAGTATGTATTTGTGCAGGTCATTGCATGTTTTTCACGGTAGCGCGGTCGGGGAGTGCGAGTCCAGCGCCGTGAGACGGAATCCGGAAATTTTGGTTGTTTCCGCAGGTCGCCGGCGCTTCTGGCGCACTTGACCGAGATTTAGGTGAGCAGGCCGAAAACCGCCTGTCGACCCCGGATTTGGTCTTCTGCCGCGACGGAATTGTCTACTGCTCACCATAGATGTTGTGGCGCAACCTGTTTGGCAGCGACGAGCTTGGTCCCCAAATGGTCCCCAAGGTTGAGCGGCGTGGTTGTTTACAGGCGTATGGGAGGCATGCCCGTCGGATCGGCACGCGCGTTCGCGGCGCCGGTGCCCCGCGAAACTTTGGGACGCGGATGGGGACCACACGCTCTGCACGCGAGCCCAAGACATTGAATCCCCGGCGTGTCCGGAGCCGATACGTCACCGAGCGGCGCTTGGTCACTGGCGCTGGTTCACGAGCCCGACTTCTGCAGCACGACAATGGTTGCCGGGCCGACGAATCGGATCGCTCCGTCGTCGAGGCACATGTATGGCGGTCGTAGTTCCCGCGCACTGCGGGCGTTTTCGATCACGAGCTCTGCGACCTTTAGCTCGTGGGGCTCGGCGACGGGGGTTGGTGGAAGCCGGCAGCGAGATTGTTGTGCCGGCCGTCGGAGTTTCACAGGCGCGCGCACTCGGTCGCCATTCTGTGCCTGGGCGCCGCCGACGATGTCGTTGTCGTCGGGCACCGGTTGGCGGCCGAGTTCGGTCAGTCGACGCAGCAACCGGCGTTCGAGCATACGCTCGTGCCGGTTGGTCAGCGGGATACCCGAGCCTCGCGCCACCGACCACGGCGCATCGGGGTCGGCCTTCATCAGCGCCGTGCGGTCGAATCGGCCATCGATACCGACTGCGGCGTCGAACTCGACCCGACAAGGGAGGTCTTCATCGTTCGTTCCCACGGCCGAAGAGGTAGCTGGTGTCGAGGGCCGCCATTTTCACTTGCGTCGACTGGTGCGCCCTGTCCACAGACGCACCCGACGCGCACCACCACTTCGCAGGGTGGGGGCGCCACGCTTCTTCGTGCCGTCGAGAACTTCCTTGGTGATCCCTGCTGGCGGCAGGTCGACAGTCCGCTGGCGGCTGGCACTCACCTCCGACGTGCCCTGGACACGGTGTCGGTAGCCGCAATACATGCACATCAGGAAGTCGCCACGCTTCTCGAAGCGGACTCGCTTCTTGCAGTCCGCGCACGTGCCGCTTCCGGCAGACTTCCCGGTCATCGCTGTTGTCCGTCTCCCCTCAGCCACGCCTGCCGTCGTCACTCCCGAGTATGGGGGCCCTAGTCGATATCGAGGACGCTGCGTTCAACAGTGTGCCCGATGCCCGCAGGTCTTCGGCGATCGGGACTGCTGCACGATTAGGTGACTGGCCGGCTGGCACTGCCGCGATCTGGCCCAGAGCGAGAATCGTCACCGATGCCGCACTCCCCAACGGCCGGAGCAGGATCGAGGATTGTGCTGTACGACCAGCGGCTGTCCCAATTCCTTGTCGAGACTGTTCCGATACTGGAGGCGAGTGCCGCACGGATTGCGCTTGCGGTGGGTGCTACCGCCAGTGCGCGGCTACGTCGCCGAAAACAGTTGCTTAAGGGCAGCCGCGAAACATTGACAACCGGTGGACGGCCAAGTCCGTGTGGTTGGTGGCGCGGGTGGCTTCGCCCGCAGGCCGTACCGTCGAGCGATGACCTTCGCCGTGACCGCGATCGAGGGTGTGGGTGCTCGGTGGATAGAGTTCGGTAATCGCCGCGGCACGTACACGCCCCTCGGCGGATGTTGTGACCGGGAGTCAAACACGCCGACGCCGCGCACTCTGGCCACGTAAACATCTCCGGAGACGCCGGCGGATTAGATCGTGCGAGGATGCAGGTATGGGGTTGGGTGTTGGTTTTCGCGTCGCCCCGGGTGTACGAGTGCGGGCTTCCGGTGCTGGTGTGCGGACGAGCGTCGGTCCGCGCGCTGCTCGTGTACATGCGGGGGCGGGGAACACCACGGTAAGTTCCGGATTGGGCCCGTTTTCGGTATCCAGGTCGGGCAGTTCTCGGAGTCGATCAACCAAAGAGCGTGCTTCGACTAAGAACAGGCCACAGCAGTTTGTGGACACTGGATTTTTCGCTCTCGGTTTGACGCTTGCGGATATGCTGCTCGACGCTTCGTTGGCCAAGAGCGAGCGGGATCGTCTTGTAAGGGACAGCGAGCGTGCGGAGGACGCACTGACATCGTTGCACCGCAAGAAGTTTCCCGTCGAGTCGAAGCCTGAGGAACCGGAAATCAAGCGCGAGTGGCAGCGAGGTTGGATAGTCACCAACAAGACGCGGGTTGGTCAGCAGAGCGCATATGAATCTGCATTCGCGAGATGGCGTCGTTTGCAGGCGCACGACCCCGAAGAGGTGATCCGTACAGTCGATGCAGCGTTTGCTGACAATGTTTCTCACTCGGCTTGCGTGGACGCCGGTACCGATGGAGGTATCAACTACGTAACACTGGTCGTGCATTTTCCCGGCGAGGAAGTCGCGCACCTAGCCATTGCTGACGGGGGCAAGGTTCGCAAGCGAAGCAAGTCAGAAGTCATCGACTTGTATCGGCGGGCGCTGGCGTCCACCATCATTGCCACCGTCAAAGAGGCGCTGTCCAGTGCGCCAGTCGCCACTCACGCCAAGATTGTGGTGTTCAGCTACCCCCTGACAGGCTTTCTGAAGACGCGCCAGCAATCTGAACTAACGCCGATCTATGCCGCGACTTTCGACCGCGGCACACTGACGAAGAACCGGCTCAAGCACACCCCAGTTGCCGAGATCATGGCCGCCGATGATCTCCTAGTAGCCACCGACCGATTCGGCCGATTCAAGCCGCTCGGAGACCGTGCGAGCGACGACATCCGTCTACTCGCAGCGACCCTTGTCGCAACGCATACGCACGCGGCTGGCCGTTTGCAGGTACGCGCCGGCACGATCCCGCCAGGGCGAAAATGATCCACCAGGAAACACGGCAGGCAACCAATTCACATGTCGTGGTCCGAGATTGCTACCTGGGCGGAGAGCGAAACCTGAGCAGGCGCTTCACCGCCCTGAGTGGTAGACACCCTGTTGTATCAGCCAAGGCCCCCAGTACTATTCCCAACTCGTGACCGACCAACTGGCCGGCTCACAGAACCTCGGGGGTGCATGAAACTCGGGATAGTTGGGACTGCTGCACGATCGGGTGACAGGTTTCGTCACGCAGCCTGGGTGGCTGGTGTGGTCATGATTGTTTCGTATTCGATGGGGGTCAATTTGCCGAGTCCGGCTTGGCGGCGGCGTCGGTGGTAAGTGCGTTCGATCCAGGTCACTAGCGCGATGCGAAGCTCGTCACGGGTGGCCCAGCCTCGACGGTCGAGGACATTCTTTTGCAGCAGCGCGAAGAACGATTCCATGGCGGCGTTGTCTCCGCAGGCGCCGACGCGGCCCATCGAACCCACCATCGCGTGCCGGTCGAGTGCCTGAACGAACTTTCGTGACCGAAATTGCGACCCGCGGTCGCTGTGAACCACGCAGCCGGCCACCGAATCACCAGCGGCCCCACGGCGGGCGACTGCGGAGTCGAGTGCATCGACCGCGAGGCGGGCCTTCATTTTCGAGTCGATCGAGTAGCCCACGATCCGGTTCGAGTACACATCCTTGATCGCGCACAGGTAGAGCTTGCCCTCGCCGGTGCTGTGTTCGGTTATATCGCTGAGCCACAAGCGATTCCGCGCCTCTGCGCTAAAGTTCCGCCCGACGCGATCGTCGTGCACCGGTGGCCCCGAGCGCAGGTTCTTGCCGCCCCGTTTCTTGCCGAACGAACTCCACCATTTGTTGGCCGAGCAGATCCGCCATGCGGTACGTCCCGCCATCGGTTGGCCGGCCGCGGCGGCTTCGTCGGCGAGGAACCGGTAACCGAATTCGGGGTCGTCGCGGTGGGCGTCGAACAGTGCGTTGGCCCGGTAGGCCTGCGTGATTTCGGTGGCGGTGACCGGCGCGGCGAGCCATCGGTAGTAGGGCTGGCGGGCGAGCTGCAGGACCCGGCACGTCACCGCGACGGGGATCCCCTGCGCGGCGAGCTCTTTTACGAGCGGGTAGATCATTTTCCCGGCAGGTTCGCCTGCGACAGGTACGCCGCCGCGCGGCGCAGGACCTCGTTCTCCTGCTCGAGCAGCCGGATCCGTTTCCTGGCCTCTCGCAGCTCGGCGTTCTCGGCGACGGTGGTTCCCGGCTTGATGCCGTCCTCGACGTCGGCGGCCTTCATCCAATTCGCCAGACACGATTCGCTGATCCCGAAATCGGCGGCGATCTGCTTCAACTGCTGACCCGGCTCGCGGTTGCGGGCCACACGCACGACGTCGTCGCGGAACTCCCTGGGATACGGCTTCGGCACGAGGCACATCCTTCCAGCAGTGCCTCCCGGCACCACAAATCAGATGTCACCTATCCGTACAGCAGTCCCGTTCAGTCAATCGATCGCCTTCGCTTTAGTTCACCATGGTGACTGGAATTGCGTTGTCAACCCGACACGGCCTCCACCAGCTAAACGCGCGAGGACACGAAAGGGAGTAGCGATGTTCGGACTCTGGCGGACATGCCAGCATTACTGCGAGCAAGATTCGATACCAGATATTGTGTCGGTTTCGCGCACCAAAGTTATTGACAACCGAGGGCGGGTACCTGCATTCGGACGTAAAGCCAAGTTCCTGGCGCAGGGCACTGACGGCGGCAAGTGGACTAGCGTGGGATTTCTGAACCCGGACGGGACCCTCCGCGCACCCCGACGTGACCAGGACATCTATGACAGGGTCCGGCGTGGACAGGCAAAGTGGTCGGGAGACGTCAAATCCTATCCGCCGTCCCTTACCACAGCAGACCACCCCATACGCACAATCGACCTCGACACCGCCGAGTGAGATCGCATCGGCGTCCAAAAACCTTGTCGGCGGCGGGTACCTCGCCGTGAACCGTTGCAGTGTTATCGATTGCTCACGGGGGCACGATTGCGACGCACAATACGCTCCCGCGCCGTGTGGTCCAAGGGCAATCATCCGCATCCGCATCGGCGATCTCGGACCGATCGACCCGTCGGTCCACCGGTCCACTGCGTCTCAAGTTGGTGGTGTCTCTCCGCCTGACGGCGTGGTTGGCTGGAATCGTGAGCGAGAGTGTGTCGAGGGCGACCGCCGAGATCCGTGGTGCGTCTGTGGCTTATGTCAGGGACACTGCCGTTGGGAGCGACTGCCGACAGGAGAATGAGATGCGGACCCATCGCGTCGCCGCAACCAAGTCGAGCGACGGTCGGGCCCGCAATCTTGGGGACCACGCGGGGACCACACGCTCTGCACGCCGGCGCACGACCTGGGGATTCGCACTCGCCGTACACGGGGAAGAGGTGAGGCATATCGCTTATGACCTGGCGTAACGTGCGCCTCTACCGTACTGGGGGTCAAGTGGTCGCAGGTTCAAATCCTGTCAGCCCGACAGAGTAGGTATTTGCAGCTGGTAGCTGCATGTTTTTACCGTAGCGCGGCGAGATTCCCCATTTAAGGGACCTGAGACGGATTCCGCGTTTCCCCAAGTCAGAGCGTTTTCGTAGCGCACTTGACTTTCAGGGCCCAGTCAAGTGCGCTGACACCGACCACTGTGATCCGAAGGCGTTGCGGGGGAGAGCTATTCGGAGTTCTGGCGCCTCGTTCGGCGCCGATCAGGGGATTGAAATGCGTTGTGCGGCAAAGTCGCGTCCGGGTCCACAACGGGTCCACGACCGAGAGTGCGGGCCTGGCCACCACTTGTGATTCGTTATCTCCGCTGCTCAGCGGCCTGATCGCCGGGTCGGCGCAACTGTGGCTCCTGCCGCAACCAGCTGGTCGGGCATGCCGGAAGGTTCAGGCGACCGGGGTTCCGCCCAAGTTGACCGAATTTTCAGGTGAGGCGGCCGAAACCGAGAGCGCCTTCGAATACCCGGCTGAGCCGACCGTTCAGACCCGGACTTCGAGCGGCGCCGGTGCCGGCCACGACCAAACGGCTGTCGTGAGTGTCGCACCGAGGCCTTGACCGGCGGTTTGACCCGGAGCAGTGCGATCGTCGCGAGCACGCATAGGTACGTTCGATCCATGAGTGACAGGACCGTGTTCAATGGCGTGGTATCTGCGGGTCTCGTGTTCGAACTGTCCGACGACCGGCACAGGGCCACGGTTGCCACCCTGGGTCCGGCCACTGAACACATCGTCAGCTTCGGTCCCGTCACCAAGAGCACAGCCCTGCGGTTCGCGGTCGGCCGACCCGGCGAGTGCTCGAGCGTCTTCCGCGTATGGGCGAACAAAGGGAAGCTCGATGTTTACGCATCGATCCGGACGTGGAAAGACTTGGCCAAGTTCTCATTCCATCAGAGCGGCCGATTCATTTTCCACTTGTCCTCTGTCGATCACCCGGGCGCGATGTGGGTTGGGAGACCCGACTCCGACAACAGGCGGGTTGACGCCTGGGATCGGCCGGAGCCGTTCGTGCCGGGATGGACGCACTTGATCACGTTTATGGTCCCCACCGAGGACGTACGGACGTCTGCAAACTCCGGGTGGGAAGACCACAAAAAGGTTCGGTGGATCAGGAAACCCGACCGCGCCGACACCGTGACGGAGTTCCGGGTTGCGATCGGTGACCCGGGGATGCCGTTGATTGATGCCGGCCCGGCCGAATACCTGCTCGATGCGGGGATTGTCGATGGCTTCGTGCTTGCGAACGGGCGGCTGGTGCTCGTCACGATGCACGTAACTCACCTCGACGCGACCGGCCGTCGGCTCCTCGCGGATCTCCGGGACGAATACGTGCGCAGAGCTGTGTGTGACGGATTCGACCTGTCGATGGACCTCGGTCCGCGGTTCGCCGACCATACGACGCAACCTGACGGTCGCCACGCTCTCTGGGACATCGGACCAACCCAAGCGTGACGGTCAGCGGCGGGCTCGCATCGCTTTCGATCACTTCACCACCCGAAGATGTACGCCGCGCTGGGTTGCCGTGGCGACGAGTCAGAGTGATCGGGGTGCTGGTGGCGCTGGGTGGCGCGCGATCTTACGCAGATGGTGGACAGGAACTCCGGCATTGGCCATCCATGTCAGTCCGATGTGTCGGAGGTCGGGGTGACGGAGGCGTTTGTAGCCGTGACGAGAAACGACCGCCTAATGTGCAGTTCCTGTACGAGGCGCTGTGTTTCGAAACCGACAGCGAACGGTTGCTGGTCCGAGTCCAGTCGGGGGAGCCAGACGCCCTCTGAGCTGAGGCGTAGCGGACAGGGCGGCATTTTTTGTCCGGACCGACGGTTTCTGATTCAAGCCCGTCCGTCCAGGTGAGCGCCGGAACTGCTGGGGATTTGACCGACGCTTTCATTGCTAAGGGACTGCTGCGCTCAGTCTGTCGGGCGCACGTTACCGGGATCCTCTGCGAAAGTCGTCTCCTGCAACCGAGCGCACCGACCATCGCGGGTCGTTGCGCAGAACCGTCCGGACGTCGGCAGTGCGCTGATCATCGGTGGCAACAATCTCCGTTGCGAGTGCGCGACGCACTCGGACGTCGGGGTCTCGGGCAAGAGTCATGCCGAGCTCTTCAGAGGCGTCGCTTGCATCGGCCCAGAGAATCGCAGCGAGGCAGCGTAACGGCCAGCGGCCGTGCGCGAGCATTCCGATGTTGTCAGCGAGCTCGGTCTGGACTAATTGAAGGGTCTTGGTGACTCGGTAGTCCTCATCGTTGTTCGTCCCGATGAGGCGGAGAGCTGTATCGCGGACCAACCGCTTCTCCTCGGATGCCACCGCCAACCGCGCAGCCAAGAACGCCGCGGCCGGGCGGCAGTCCGTCCTGTCGTCGATGCGCATGGCGCTCAGAGGACTGCTCATCGACGCGTTGAACACATCTACCTGGGATAGGGGTGGGTAAGCCGCAAAATCGATTGCGTCGTCGAGAAACCGGCGACGATGCTCTTCGTCCAATCCGTTTACCAAATTGCTTGCCGCCAATAGAAAGTCATTTCGGTCTCCAGACCCTTCCCACGGCGAACGCGCATTCGAGATCAGCATCTCAACACATTCGATGCGTACCTCGGCTGGCAGAACAGCCGCGATCAACGAGTCGTTGACTGCTCCGGTACCCGAGCGGAACTGAGTTGGCCCGTTGTTCGTTGGTTGACGCAACCGCTCGGCGGCGTCCTGCGCCGCTGCCGGCGATACTCGAGCGGGATCGATGTACCCGAGCAGGGCGGCGGCCTCATTGTGACCCCGCTCGGCCATCTCTTGCAGGCGTGTGCCGACCCGATCGATGTTGTCGGTAAGCGCCCTGCGAGCAACCGCGCCGAACGGGTGCGCGTCGCGTTCGAACAACCCAACGAGTTGATCGAGCGCGCTATCCCTCAGCGCACCGTTGTGGGCGCTTCCGATACCCGCCGCGATCTCAATGTGGCTTTCGTCGGTTCGATGGTAGTGGTGTTCGCTCTCGACGACTACGGAGTCGGCGAGCATTTCGAGTACGGTTTGCGCGTGTGCTGTGGATAGGCGATCCGCGAGCGCTGCGAGCAGACCGTATGCGCACAGGTACATGTGTGGGCTGAACAGTGGTGAGTCGTGGCGCGATCCGGACGTGACGTCGCGGATGACGCCAAAGGCGAGTTCGACGATCGTGTCGAGTTCGTTATTGGGAACGAGATCGGCTTGGGCTGTGGCGAACTCCAAGGCAGACGCGACGACCCAAGACAGCGGACCCTTGAGCAGGTCAGCGATATCTTCGTAGTTGTCGCCGAGTGCGGCCGCGGCTGACCGAGCACCCTCGGGGTCGCCGCCGCGGATGGAATAGTTCGCAGCCAGCCGAAAGGCGCCCGTTTCTCGGTAGGTTTGCCCCAGAAGACGGCAAGCTTCGATTTCGTCGTGCAACGAAGCCGCCCTGAGACCGTCGAGAAGTTGTCTCCGCAGCTTGATCGCGGCTTCTCTTGGCTTTCCATAGTGCAACGCCGACAGTGCGCGCTCCCGCGACTTGCTCGCAGTGCTGATGATTCGTGGACGTGAGGGCCGGTTTGACAGAGCTTGCGCTACCGGGTGCCACTTGTCGACAAATGTTGGACGGTAGCGGTTGGCGATGTAGCGCTGGCTGTAGAGCCAATCCGCGGCATCGTCATAACGTTGCGCGAGACACGCCTCGCCGATTGCTTCGTTCCACTCGTCATCTGCCTCCGCGTACGCTGCGTCCAAGGCCTGATAGCGGGCATGTCGAGCCAGTACCAACGCCTTGAATTCGCGTTGCATTCCAGTTCTGGCGCGTTGGATTAGGGGGGCCCACTCCCCGGCGGCGTCGGCGACGGTGAGTCGCAAACGAATCTCCACATCAAAATGGGTCGTAGCCATTTCAGCGGCGGCAGAGTCGATTTGATCTCGGTGGGTGATGATCCACGCGAGATCGTCATTTCCGAGGGCACGCTCAGCCGAGAAGAGAGTGACACGGGCACGGTCCTCCGCTTCGGACAGTGCGATCTCAGTTGACGGCAACTCGATACTGATTGGGACGGGCGCATGTAGATGGTCAGCCACAAACTGTGCCACCGCGTACGCAGCGCCAAGAGTCGGAGTCCGCGGTGAAGTAGTCCCGATCGGTCCGAACTCGGGGAAGCCGGCGAGGCTTCGCAACGTGCGGGCGATGTGGTCCGCGCGTAGCGAGTCATCGGCGCGCTCGGCAGCCCACAGCGCATCCATGAGTAGGCGGATTGCCGCGGCTTCTGCGCCGACTCGGATGTGGAGTTCTGCCACGGTGTCATCGAACTCGGTGGCGTGGCCTGGGAATCCCGACGACACCAGCCGGCCCTGTACCTCGCGGTACAGAGGAAGCGCCCCCGCTGGGTCGTCGTTGGCGGTTCGCGCGGCTTGGGTGAGTAACCCAACAGCGTCGGCGCTCTTCAGCGGGCCCAGCATAACGGCGTCAGCGGTGGCCACGGAATCAGGTCCCGCCACCTCGATGGGGGTAAGAACATGCGGCACACAGAATCGCTCGGCTGCACGCGCCCCGAAATACTTGAGTACGGTCTCGGGCTTGTCGCGCAGCATCTCCGATATCCGGGATTGGTCCCAGATATCGATTTCCAGTGGGTGATGCGCTTCGTTGAGCACGATCTTGCGCTCGACGACCGCGCGATCGTCCACTTTCGCCGCGACACCGATGACGAAGCGGACCAATCTGAAAGGCAGGGGGGATTGTGTGTACTTCTCAACTGCGGCGTCGAGATCGGTCACCGAGAATGCTTGGTACCGTTTGGACTGAATGCCCTCCGGTTTGCCTTCGGCGTTCGTTCCAATGACATCGAGTCCCTTCTGGGCTTGCCCTCGCTTGCCGAAGAAGCTGAGCGACCTGAGCCCAAGTTCGTCGCGGCCAAGATCCAGCAGGAGGCGCTCGAAGTCCTCCCAATCCATCAGGTTTGTCGGTAACAATTCGAGTTGGGGATCCATGGGAGGTTCGACGACTCGTCCGACGCTCGCACAAACAGAGTCATCGGGATCGCGTGCAACTCATTATCTTGTGCCTCCGGCATCAAATACTCCTTCCGGCATCGCGTTTGGACACGCCTTGGCATTGAGCGGCATGGGCGGTGGATCCTCGTCGTCCCGCCGCCGCCGGCCGTGGACTCGGCAGCAATCGATTAGGCAGCATGAAGCTGTCGCAGGTCGCCGGTCTTTCGGAGAATTCGGATTCTCCGTTCGTTCTCGCCGCGGTTCTCGCGCATGTAGTTTGCGATGCTCTTGCCGGTGACGATGGCCCAGGTTGCGGTGTGCAGCACCTGGCTCGCGAGGTCGTAGGCGAAGTCGGCTATCGAATCGCATGCCGCTGTCGAGAGTGGTCCGCCGTGGATCGCGGCGTTGCGCGAGCGCGTGAGGCGAGCAACTTGCGCGTCGACTCGTGTGTGTTCCGTATCGAACGCCGCGCTTATCGAGTTGCCAGTGGCGAGGATGTCGTCGAGTTCTGATAGTCGTCGTACCAGTGGGTGATCGGCATAGATTTCTTTGAGTGTGGCGATGTGTCCGATGGCAGTCTGCCGGTCGAACAAGCGGCCCCACGAACCAGCGTCGACGGATTCGCGGATATCGTGCAGTTGCGGTTGTGGTTTTGCTCCGGGCGAACTGTCGGGGAGCTTTCGGACGATGGCATCGAACGTGGCCTCGGTTGCACGCCGCAGGAACGCGATCCGGGTGAATTCGTCTCTCAAATACAGGCGGATGAATTCGCCCCACTCCTTGCGGCCCCGGGTTGTCCAGGAATTGCAGTGCTCGATTGCGCGGACTGCAGCCATCACGATCGCTTCCGGATCCGAGCGTGCAGTGTCGAGCGCCTGGGCGAGATTCAGTATCGGCTGTAACTGACGAGCCTTTTCCGGGCCGATCAGGTGGCCTTCGGCGGTCAGCGCCCGGAGACCGTCCGCGACGTAGTCGTTCTCCGCGAAGATCGTCGGTGCTAGATCCGTCTTCGGTCCCCATTCGAGCGGACGGGTGGTGTAGCGGCCGTCGAAGACCAAGTGGCCGTTGAGGATCTTCCACATGTCCTCGTGTGGGTGAAGGACTGACAGCAGAGCATGGAGGAGCGTACGTGCTTCGGCTACGGCGGCGTGGTGCTCGATATTGCGAACCACTATGCGCGCGTATACCAGCCCAGGCTGGTGCTCGAGGCCGTTGTACTCGTCGATGTCACCGATATTCGCTTGCTGTTCGCGGATCTGATCGGTCAGCAACTCTTCCGGCACGACCGACAACGCCGTGCGAGCCGCAGCATGATTGGTGATCACCCCTGCGAGAACCTGGGCCGAGTAGAAATTGATGTCGCCGTGCGCGAGGTCGCCACCATGCACGCTGTATGCGTTCGCGATGCGGAACCAGACGATGACGGTATCCTCCGTTGACGGCGGCCGCACGATCCAGCGTTCGGCGAGGTTCATTCGTTCCTCGTCGGTCAGTCCTGTGGGCTCCGTCTGGTTTCGGGGATCGAAAGCGATCGGTGGCTCACCGAGCGCGTCCTGCGCGCGCGCGACGCTATACCGACTGTCGAACAGAATGTCGACCGCTGTACGGATCGACCCCCAGTGCCCAGGATCCTGCCGTCGATGCTCCAGAAGAGCGATTGCGTTGTCGCGCAGGAACGCAATGCGGTCGTAGGGATAGGTGATGTGAGATGAATCGCGGCACCCCGCAACGAGATCGCGCCACGCAGCGACAAGAAGATCATCTCCGTCGAGCCTAGCCAGCAGTGCCGCAGAGAAGTCTGTAACTTGCGGCCTCTTGCCGTTGTCGATGCTTATCTGTGTCTTTCCGGTGTCGTCGGCGGTTTCGCTCAGCAGCTGGTTCCGGATCGCGTCGATTAGCGAGACGGTTTCGGCCCGAACCGCTGTGGCAGCCTCGGAGCCGAGGTAGGAGACGGCGTCTTCCAGGTCCGTCGCCATTGACTGCCAATTCGGTACGTGAATCCGTGTTTGTGCCCGTTCGTCGGCGCACGCGTCCGCGATCTCGAGTGAGATTGCGACCAGGTTCATGTGGCCGGTCGTGCTCGTAACTGCCCCCTTGCGTGTGACGTGATCACGCAGTTCCTCAAGCCACCGCTCGCGCTGTTCGAACATCAGGTTGGGCCATTCCGAGTTGCCCCGTGTTGGGTGAGTAGGGACCTTTGTTGCATGAGCCGTCCTCCGGGGGTGGGCGGTGATTTCTGGTTCGCCAAAAGTGTTTACACAGTCCCGGCAATTGCACACCACATTCGCGGGTTCGGGTGGCGCTCGCAGCCACCACCAATTCTCATGGTGCTCGCCTCCGCGTAGGGAATCGTGCGGCGTACCGAGCGGATCGGACACCCCCTGGGTGGCAGTGCGCCGGCGATGGAGTCTGCCTGCATGGTGAGAGCGGTCGATCTCGTGTCGGCTTCCGCGCCAGGCGTACCAGCGTCCGGTGCGCTCGGGGGCTTGTCCCGATTCGGTGCCTGCGGCCTCCCGGTTCAGCCGCCACCGTGGTGATACCGGCGCGGGCAAGCGAGGAGGTCGTATGCGGCGCACGTGAGCGGGACGCCCATCCTCGCTCGGTCGGGGTACTGCCTAGGCAGGCGATCGCTTCTATCGGCTTTCTCCGGAGGCCATACGCGCAGTGTAGGTCTAGGCACCGACACGACAGCCCTACCGAACGAGTGGACGCGGTGTTCGCTTGTCCAAAACGTCCGGCACGGAACGGATGATGTTTGCGCACGGCATGGTTCGGCGCCATGCTGCCACCGTCAGTGCCCAATGAGCCGATCGCGTACACGATCCCATGGGCGTTCGCAATGGCAGTTCCGGACGTGATCGACGCGGCCACCGCGTCGCCACCGCGTTCAGGCATTTCAACTACCTTGACTTTGAAACAGTGTCTTCGAGTCAGGCGAAGATGGCGAGCCGAGCATTGCCCATCGGCGCGTCGCATCGCCTTGCCGAGACGCGGGGCGCGTTGAATTGAAGCTTATGGATTGGGTCGCGTTGGCATCGGTGGTGTCGACTGCGTCGGTAGCAGTCGCCAGTTCGGCAATAGTGGCGCTCAGCAAGCGCGGCGACCGCAAGCACGCCGCGGCAATCGACTACGAACAGCGTGTGTGGGAGGCCAAGAGCGCGGCACTCATCGACATCATCCGTGTCAGTGACCAGATGATGGAGGAGGTCAAGCGCATCACGGATTGGTCGGACGATCCAGCCGTTGCCTTTGGTCACATATCCGCCATGCACGCGATCTTCGACGCCAAGGTTGTTGTTGACGGTCCGTCCGGAGCCGCTCTGATCGCCTTCGGAGCCGATCCGGTGCGAGCCGCCACAGACGATCTGCGGCAGGTATTGGCGTCACTGCCGCTGGGCGAGTCACGCGCATCATTTGACTTGGCGTATCGCGCGCGTCAGGAGCAGTTGGCGTATATCAACAAGCACGAGCGGTTGCAGGACATCTTCGATGCGCATGCGAAAGAGAAGCGTAGCGTCCTCATCGCAATTCAACCGCTCAATCCTGATGTCGCCGCGACCCTCCTAACGCTCTGCGCGCGGGTCATCGAAACTGCACGCAGCGATCTGCGAGGTCCGGTCTGATGTCTGCCGAGGCGGACGGGCTTGCGTCGTCCGAATCGGCACGCTGTGGCACCACGTTCTTTCAGTGCTTCACAGGCGCAGTAACACTCGTATTCCGAGCAAGCGATCACGCGTTACGACGGGTGTCCACGGCAGCGCAGTGTTCAAGCGGTCGCGCGTCGGAAACCCGAGGATCGTTTGGTGATGGACTCGGCACGGAGCATCGGTGCGTACACAAATTGTCGTCGCTGTCGTGGTCGTCGCGGCCTGGTCGACTGCCGCCGTCGTTTCGCTGAGCGGCACAGCTTCCCCGGGGTCGGGACCGGGTGAGAACGTCCCCTCGGTGAGCCCGACACTGGACGTCGAATACAGCGATGACTTGGAGGAACCCGTCATCGAAGGCGACGAACCGCGGACAGCGGAGGAATTCCGACGCGATTCCGAGATCGGCGTGGCGCCGTACGAAACCTGGGGACCGATCGGCGGGCAAGCAATTCCGGAAGAAGGGCCTACTGCGATTTACACCCCACCGCAGCGATGAATATCCCGGGCCTGGTCGAGGTCGGGCGGGTTCCATCTCGGCCCTCACACGGATCTCCTGCGGCACATCGGACCTGCGGTCCAACGAGGCCAAATCGATTGGGATGTTCACCGTTGCCATGCAGCCCGCGCTGGTTCCGAACTCAGACTGTCTCGCCTGGATACACGGCGCGAGAGAGGAAGGCTGTGGACCCGTTGTGGACCCGACGCCGTGCACGTGGTGCGCGGTTCCGCACGTCCGAGGGAGGTCGAGGCGAGACAGAGCATGCGTGACGTGCGGAAACACTGGAGCGCGATTTCTGGGGGTCAAGTGGTCGCAGGTTCAAATCCTGTCAGCCCGACCAGGTCAGAGGGTGTTTTTGTGCTGCCGGTCCCCGGTCTTGGGGACCATTTGGGGACCACAGCCGCAAATCGTTAGTCACCTGCTCGCAAGTGCCCTGACTTTCTGGCGCATCGAAGCCCCGTTTTCCACTGCACGACGCGTAGGTGAACGCCGCGCGGTGATTGCAGGTGTCGGCCGAGCAGTGCGCTATGTCAGTGATCGCCGTGTGGTCGGGGTGCAGGGTAGCGATGCCTTGTCAGCCAAGGACAATTCACGCGTCAAGTGCCGAGCCGACTCGTTCCATAAACGGTCCAAACCGAGATTCGGCATGGGTGCACGAATCGAAGATTGCTGGAGATTCACTGACTCGTCATAGATCGCGAATGCTGAGCCAAGCGGTGGCGCAGGTCTAGTCCGATGTTCGTCGAACAGTGATCGCGGAGGATCGGAGAGCGAGTTCAGACGAGGTGGTTGACTCGAAGAAATCATGAAAGTTTCGCGCGACGACGCGCGGTGGCCGGAGGCTGTCCACCGTGCGACCGACGAGACCCTTCGGGATGGCGCGATGGGGATTGGGCACCGAACCCGTGTCGTTGCGACCTGGCCCGAGAGCCGAATCGACCCACCATCCAGGTGGGTAACGTCGCAAAATTTCCGATCAGCCTGTTGCGGTACTGCAGGGCGCGACAGGCGAAGTGAGGTCACCACACGGCTTTGCAGAGCCCGCCGATCGGGGTCACCGTCTGATCTGTGTGGCGATTGAACCATACCGCCATGTCGTCCATGCATCGCGGACTCAGTAGATGCCCTCCTTGCGAAGGCCATTGAACGAAGTCGTAGCCCGCCAGTTCGGTTTGTGCCGTGTCCGCCACCCACCTCGCTGCCTGCGCGAACGAAGCGTCCGTGCGCATCGTGCCGTCGCACAGCGAGAACCCGCTGATCCCGCCGGTCCCGTTCCATCCGACCATGACAGCATCACCGTGCCCGACGGACAGCTCCCAGATCAGCCGATCCGGGTTCACATCGCGGCCGTACCGGAAGCACCGAAGATCACGGGCGACCGCAACGATCGCATCCATCCACGCCTCGGGTGGATCGACATCCCCAGCGGGATGGTCGTAGAAGTCCGGTTCGTCCTCGACCATCATGAACCGCCAGGTCCGCTGATCCTCATCCCGAATATCGGGCCAGGGCATGACTCCTCCTCGAATGGTGTCTCCGGTTGGTGCGTGATGGTGCGCCCACCATGTCCGTGCCTCGTCTCCGTCAGTCGAGGTAGCCGGTCTCGGCGTTGATGTTGCTGAGAAGATTGCTGATCGATGTGTTGTGCTCGGCAATCGTCATCAGGTACTTCGCGTTCGGATCGCCGACGGTCCGCACTGGGCCGCCACCGAAGCCATAGCCCTCGTTCGGCCCGGATTCCCAGCAGTAGTCGTCACCACCGTCTGGACGCATGCGAAGAGTGAAGACCTCTCCGTCGACAATGAGGGTTATCGGTCCTTCTCCTGGTTGCGGTCGATAGTCGTCCGGCAGCGCATCGGCGTTCATCCGTCCGATTCTGTCGGGTGCGGCTTGCGTAATGCGTTCTCGACATGCACGTTCTGACACCCCGTCGAAGCGGGTGGCATCGGCGGATCGGGCTCATCCGCGATCGTCCCTATGGCGATTCGGTTGACGATCAGTCGGGCCGATCAGCCAACATTCCTCGCACTCCTCACCGTGCGCAGCGCATCCTGGGTCTTCGTCGCCATCCTCCTCGCCGGCGTCACCGCCCTACTCCGCAAAACATGACCTTGGTCTGTCCCAAAACTCAACGCCCGCAGTGAGACACGGGCCGTTGCAATCTCACAGCGGGTCGATATCTTCAGTTACTTGTAGTGCATCTTCGACGTAGTCCACGGGTGTTTCGGTGCTCGACGCGGCGCTGTGGACGGGCTACCGTCGCTGCCGTCCATGACGTAGGCAGCGGGAGGCGCAAGTGCGAGTGACGCGGGTTCTGGATCCGGTGAGCGATGCTCCAGACCAATCCACGGAGACGGTGTTGAAGGGACGGGGAGCGTGCAGTCGCCACGGAAGCAGGGTCTGACCACTCTCGTGGTCGTTGCGGCAGTCGTGGTCCTCACCGCCGTGACGATCGGAGCGTGGAAGTACCAATCCAAGGACACGTCCACCGCCACCAACAAACAGATCAACCACCCCGCGGCGAGCGCTGAACCACGCAGGGCATGTGCCCCCGGCTCCTCCGAAGGCGATGGACCCGCAGCCGCAGGCACAGCGCAGCGGTTGACGGACGTCATGCAGAGCGCGGGAGAGTTGCTGCGCGTCCGCGGCGCAGCGTGGGGACCGCAGGTCGCTACCGGTACACAATTGTCCGTCAGCGAGGCGTTCGAGCTCGCGGCATCGGTTCCGGGTGATGCAACGGCCGTGGAAGTGGAATGGCTTCGTCAAGCACAGCGGGACGGTGTGTACGACGATCCGAATAGGTCGCTCGAGACGGAGGTTCAACACATCGAGTCGACGACGATCACGGACGCCGACCTCCTCGACCATCTAGGGCCGAACTGGCAGGCGATAGTCGACACAATCGCCGATGTCGCGGCCATCGGGTTCGACGGATACGTCGCCCAGGTTCGTACCTCCCCGCCGATGAGGGCCGCCGATGCCCTCGACATCCGTTCACAGTTGCGGGTAAAGGCCATCGCATCCGGTCTGCAGGAGCAATGGGATCGATCCCAGGAACTGGTCGGCGTCTATTTCCAAGAGTGCACCACCGATGCGACGACACGGCGTGACCCTTTGGTTCCCGTCGAAAACTACGTCCAGGACTGGGATCTCGCGGAGGCGTTGGTCCGTGACGCGGTTGCCGCTGCCTTCTTCGCGGATTCGTCCGGCGACGACCGCCAGAAAATCGAAGTCCTGGAACGGGGACTGCAGTTCGTCCAGACTCCCGACGAGTTTGATTGGGACGATTCGCAGACCCGCTCGGTGGAACCGAACGAGAACCTCCACCCGGACGATGCCGCACTACTCGAACTGGAAGAGCCTTCCCTCGACGGTGAGTGATCCGACTTCGCCATCCCACAGGATCGACTCGATAACAAAGGGGCTCCGCGAAATCAGCAGCGAATCCCTGGTCATCACCCCGTCGTGGACATCGTCCGTGACGCAAGAGCGCAGCTCAACGGGCCAGTGCCGCCGCGGGCCAAAGATATCGGTCGATTCCGGACACGGCCAAGATTCACCGACGCAAAGGGCCCACATTCATGCGACATTGGACAGAGCCATCGGTCTGAGGTTGGCGAGGGATTTGCCTCACACCTGCCGGTGACGTCCGAGTCGCCATCCGAACGCGGCACCGGCTGCGCCCACGAGTCCGCCGAGCACGGAACCACCGACCACCATGCCGACGAGGAATGGGGCTGTTTCAGAAATCTCCATGGTGCCGACCGTGCCCTCGCCTAGAGGGGTATAACCAGCGGTGTACAACGTCACGGGAAGCGAGAGCCACCACAGGAACAATCCAGCGGCCAAGAGACCGCAGAGTAGGCCGATACCCGCACTGAACGTGATCATTCGGCGCATGTCTCGATTCTCTCACTGGGAGTGACCAATTCCTCGCCCCGTCACCGTGCCGGTCGACAAAGGGCAGGTAGGCACTGTCCGGTGTTTTGTTGTCTGACCGGCGGTTCTGTTGTACGACCGGACCCGGAGAACTCAATCGGTGGTGGGTTTTCTCGGGGCAGTGAAATGCCCAGTGGCCCGCGCGGCAACAAACAGACCTATCAACGCCAGCCCTGCTGCGCGACTACAGCGATAGTGGAGCCTGTTCGAACACACCCGCTCCAGCTGACTCTGCGGAATCGGACGAGACTGCACCACGGGCTTGTCCGATCCGGCGATCGTGACTTTCAGTTCGTTGGCGGGCGCCGGACTGATGACGGATCCGCAGACAACCCTTCGGGGCCCGACACTGTCGACCGGGACCGAGATGGTCACAAATAGTGCCCAGCCGATCATGGCTAGCGCCATGACTACCAGCAATACGCAGCTCGTGCCGAACAAGACCGCATATCGACTGCGATGGCGCCGCTTCCACCAGAAATAGGTAAGCGCCAGTCCTGCACCGAGGTACACCAGCCATGCCCACGACGAGAGGAGCCCGAGAAATACGTATGCGAACAAGAACGTGATGATCCAGAAAGCGGCAGTCAGCCACTCGGTGCGGGATCTCGTGCCTTGCCGGTTCCTGAGCGTCACCGAATCATTCTCTATGGCATGACCCGGCGTCCAGCGCAGGACTATCTTTTAACGGTCGTTTTCGAGACGCGCGTAGCGACTCGCGCCGTCGGTACGGCAACGAGTTCTCCAACCTCATTGGCGCGTTGGTCGGAACCGGTCGAGCTTCGCTTTCAAACACCGTCAGGCGGCAAGTCCGTGGCGCGTCAGGCGTCGTCGCTCGGCTGCTGGCCATACCGGTTGCCCGCGACAGACGCAACCGAGTTGAGCCTGACCGTGGCCTTCGAGGTTCCGATGCGGCGCGGCTCATCGCGCGCGATGATCTCGACCTCCACCGCGTTGACTTTCTCGCGCAGGACGCAGTTTTCGGTCATTTCACGACGCGTAGGTGAACTCCGCGCGGCGATTGCAAGTGGCGGCTGAGCAGGGCGCCTGCGTCGGTGATCGCGGTGCGGTCGGGGTGTAGGTAGCGCTGGGTAGTGGTCAGCGAGCCGTGGCCGGCGATCTTGCGCAGATGATGAACAGGAATGCCGGCATCGGCCATCCACGTCAGTCCGGTATGTCGGAGGTCGTGCCGACGGAGGCGTTCGTATCCGAGATCTGACACGACGCGGTCCCAGTTGGTCGCGTCGCGAAGTACTGCTGTCGTGACTCGACCGCCTCTGGGACCGGTGAACAGGCGCGCGTCCGGACTGTTCGCATGCCGGTCGATCCGGGTGCGGAGCATGTCGTGGAGTTCCTCGATCAGCGGCACGACGCGGGCGCGTTTGCCCTTGGTGCCTTTGTCGGCGACGCCACCGGGTGACGGTGTGGTTTGTCTCCTGACCGTCCAGGTCCACGCATGGAGATCTATATCGCCGACGCGGCAGCCGGACACTTCGCCGATCCGTGCGGCCGTGCAGGCGGCGAAGACGACGATGTCACCCCAGCCCCGGTACTTGCCGGCAGATGCTTCGATGAGTGCGTCCGCCAACTCGGTCAGCGCGTCCCAGTTCGGCAACGCGAGCGCGCGAGGGTCATCGAGTTCGTCCTCGGCGAGTTGGTACTGACGCTGCCATCCGGTGATGCGGGCCGGGTTCGCGTCGATGAGACCGTCGCGAACCGCTTGCTCCATCACTCGTACGAGCATGGCGAGGCTGTTCTTGATCGCCGAGCGGCTGCATTCGTCGGTGATCCAGAGGTTGACGGCGCGGTCGACTGGCCCGGTCTTGCTTCGGTGGCTTGATGACAAGCCCGCCCGATTCGTTGGGGCGAGTCGTGACCCGTTGTGGTCGGTTCACATCCCGTAGTTCTGCCGTCGTGCATCTCAGAGTGGTGGTATCTCGGCCCGAGGGCGTGGTTCGCTGAAATCGTGAATGAGGGTGCGTCGAGGGCGATCGCCGAGATTCATGCTGCTGCAAGGTGTCCGTCTTCTTCGGATTGGACGTGTTGTGCGCTGGGTCTGCTTGCCTGCGGTGAATGTCACTGCGGTGCAATGGGTTTGGTGTCCAGATTCGTGGTCCCCAAATGGTTCCAAAATCTTGACGCTGTGGTTTGTGCCTGATCGGGACGATTCACCGGACTCGCCGGGTCAGGTTGCACGGGTTGCGCTCTCACCAATCGGACCGATCGCCTCCGGGTCGCGTCGAGCCGACGAGTCGATCGGAATCGAAATCAAACTTCCGGATTCCCATGAACAAGGTGCTCCACCAAGGCCTTTCGGAGAGCACGGCATTGATCTGCGAAGAAGTGCTGTGAGATGGACGTATTGGGCGCGATCATGTCGAAGGCGTGGAACGCGCCGTCGGCGATGTGCACGTCGGTCGGGATTCCGGCTTGCTGCAGTCGACGTCCGTACGCAAGCGATTCGTCGTAGAAGAGATCCATGCTGCCGACTCCGATCCATGCCGGCGGCAATCCGGCGAGATCCGCCCTTCTGGCCGGAACTGCTGTGTGTGGGTCGGCACTGCCGAGATAGCACTGCCAGGCGATCTGGTTGTCGCGCGCAGACCACATGACGCGAGGACGTTGATTGGGGCTTGCACCGGTGCGGTCGTCCAGCATCGGGTAGACCAGCATCTGCAGCGCGGGAGCGATCTCGCCGCGGTCGCGCGCCAATAGCGCCAAGGCCGCGGCGAAGCCGCCGCCCGCACTGGCGCCGCCGACCGCGACGCGGGTCGGATCGACCCACGGTTGGCGTGTCAGCCAGGTCAGCGCGGCGTAGCAGTCCTCCAGCGGCGTCGGATACGGATATTCGGGGGCCAAGCGGTGGTCCACCGCCGCGATCGAGACGTCAGTGAAGTTGGACAGCCTGCGGCAGAATCCGTCTTCCTGCCCGGCCCCACCCATGACGGTTCCACCGCCATGAATCCACAACAGTGCCGGCCCGGGTTGCGCCGCGCGGACCGGCCGATGCACGCGCACCGATACGTCCGCGTTGACCGCGACAGATTGGACGCCCTTGCGGCGTCCTGCCCGTACCGCGAGGTTCATGAGTGCGCGCGGCACAGTCACACCGCGGTGGAGGCCGTAGCCGCCCGGCAGCAGCCGAGCCGCGACTCTCAAATCTGGATCGACGCCTCTGAATTCAGCTCCGAGTCGGGCCATCTGCTCAACCTTTCCGTAGCGTCGACTGGACCAAGGTCATGCGGACGGTTTGAGCCGTTCGACTGCCGAGTCCCATTCACGATGCAGGTGCTGGACCAGTGGTTCGGCGCGACCGAGGATGATGTTCTCGAGGCCGTTTTCGGCGCCGCGCTGGCAGGCTTCCGCAGCGGGGAAGTCCTCGTCGCGCAGTACCGCGGTCGCCCCGTCGAATCCCGCCTGGGCCAGCAACCGGTCGTCGTCGTTTTTCATCGGGTGCAGGGATCCACCGACCATATGGACCACGCAGGTGCCAGGGCTCTCGCCGGGATAGACGCGCAGCATCAGCGTAGACACCGGTGACTCGACGACGATGCAGCTGGGGAAGATGCCGTACACGACCGATCCGCTGAACCGTTCGGGCCAATCCTGCTCTGGAATCTTGCGCAGCTCTTCGATATTGCGAAACGGGAATGCCCATCGGCAGTGCATACCGAACGTGTCGAACACCGAGTTGTTGGTGACGATCGGTGCGAGTGTGTCCTTGTGTAGGAACGGGAAGTGGTATCCCTCGAAGTTCACGTCGACGGCGAGCTTCCAGTTCGCCCGCAGGTGTAGCTCCGCACTCTGGGCATGGGCGTACTGATCGAAGCCGAAGGAATCGAGATCCTCGGCGTCGTCGAGGAACCCGTCCACCGATACCGACGGATCGAGCGCGACGACGATCAGTCCGGCTTGCTCGCTCACCGGTAGCGGGCGCAGCCCAAGTTCGGAGAGGTCGACACCATCGAACATGTGCCGGCTGGGCAGGCTGGCCAACCGCCCGTTCGTGTCGTAGCTCCAGGCGTGGTACGGGCAGGTGAATCGTGTTGCACGGCCGCAACCGGAGGCGACCTGTGCGCCACGATGAGCGCAGACATTGACGAATGCCCTTGCGTTGCAGTCCTTGTCACGCAGTAGCAGAACCGGAGTGCCCATCACGTCCTTGGTCGTGTAGTCGCCAGGTTCGGCGATCTCGCCGCCCCAGGCCACGACGTGGGGAGTCCGCTGCATCATCTGACGATCGGCGGCGAATCTCTCCGCGCTGGTGAACACATCCGTCGGTGTCATCAGGACATCGTCGGCGAGATCGAGTCCTCGATTCTCGATGTGGGCGAGCACCCGGTGCGTCATCGACGGGACGAACGGTAATTGCGCCCCAGCCGTTCCAGCGGCGTTGCGGACGGGGGCGAGGACATCCTCGAGCTCCGCTCCATTCTCGAAGGAGAACGCCGGAGACGTCACGTGGACGCGCCGATCGAATACCACCGCGCCGCACTCTTGGGTTCGGCATCGAATCGCGCGAACCACCGTCCCGCGAAGGCGGGAATGTCCTCGAAGGTGGGATCGTGGCCCGGTGCCTGCGAGCGCACCAGTCCCGCGATCATCGCCAGTATCTCCCGCTTCGGGACACCGGCATACGTAGCCTGGCCGGGAGTGGTCAGCTGGCGGGCGGCACTCTGCGCGTCGCGAAGGGCTTTGAAGGACAGGCCATTCGGGATCAATGCGCCGTACCGGCCGCCGTCGGAGTCCGGCACGTGTTCGGAGAAACCGCGGGAAATGATGCCGACAACCTCGTGAAGGTGCTTGACCACACCTGCGATCGTCTTCAACCGATACATGTAGCTGTCGTGCACAGCGTCGTACACGCGCAGCGCCGAGCTGCGATGCTCGATCTCTTCGACGAAATGCCACAAGAACAACGAGGCGACGCGTTCGTCACCCGGTGCGAAAAGTTTGTCGTCGTGATCGAGAAACACCTTGAAGTAGGGCGTGAAGGTAGCCTCGGTGACCGCGGTGTAGCCGAGGCGCCAGGCCAGTGGCTTGGTCGCCGTCAGGTGATCGAACGACGCGGTCACCTCGTCCAGCGTCTGTTTCAATCCGGGCCAGCGCCGCGTCAGTGCGCGGACGTGGCTGGTGTGTGCTGCCGAGTGCTGGGCCTCTTGCCGCAGATAAGCATTGGCTTCCTCGACCACCTCGGGGTCGCGCATCAGAGGGATGGCCTGCCTGGTGGCGTCGACGATGAACTTCTCGAACCCCGGTGCGAAGAAGGAGATGAGGTTGCACTGCATCGCGAACGCGGGTCTTGCGGGCTGCCAGTCGAACGGCACGTCGTCGCCCGCGAAGTCGAATCGCACGCGCCTGACCTGAAGGTCCGACATCCCGACCACTCCTCAGCGATTGGACACTCGTTGATATGTGTCCAGTCTAACGCTAGCATTGGCCGTCGACGGCGCGCAACGGACTGACTGAACGGTGGCCAGATGACGCAAACAACGGTCGGCACCGGGGATATCGGCGCCCTGATCGGTCTGCCGTTCAATGACTCCGACGACGTCATCCGCTCGGTGATCGATGAGGCCAGCGTGCCGACGCTGCTGATGTCGATGGTGCACATGACGGGCGACCTGAGTCTTCTCGATCAGTTGCCGACGCCCTTCCTGCTGATCCCCATGGACCTGCAGGGCGGCATGAGCGAACCCGACAAGCAAACCGTGCGTGATCGGGCATTCGAGGTGGTTCGCGATTACCGGGACCGCGGGTGCCCGCCTCCATTCGTCCCCGACGCTGAACAGATGCGCCACATGCTCGACGTCATGTCAGCGGGCCAGGTAACCGAGGATTACGTCGACTACGTCGCCGCCGACCTGCGCCTGACCGACGCCGACCAGTTGGGCCCGCCGCTCACATCGACACCGGAACAGCGCAGCGATTTCCCGGTGGTGATCGTGGGGTGCGGTGAAGCGGGCCTCTTGGCCGGGATCAAGCTCAAGCAGGCCGGCGTCCCGTTCACGATCGTCGACAAACAGGCCGGCGTCGGGGGAACCTGGCGGGCCAACCGCTATCCGGGATGCCGCGTGGACATCCCTAACCAGTACTACGCCTACTCGTTCGAGCCGACCGATCACTGGTCGCACTACTACTCCGAGCAACCAGAGATACTGCAGTACCTCGAGGACGTGATGGTCAAGCACGGCATCGATGCACATGTCAGATTTTCGACCGAGGTCACGAGTGCGGAGTGGGACGACGAGTCGGCGACATGGATCGTCGTCGTTCGCTCGGAGACGGGTGACGAAGAGAAGTTGCGCGCCCGCGCATTGATCTGTGCGGTGGGTCAGTTCAGTAACGCCGTCATCCCCGATGTGAGAGGGGCTGATGCATTTGCAGGTCCCTCGTTCCACACCGCCGATTGGCGCGACGACGTCGATCTCGTCGGTAAGCGGGTCGCGGTGATCGGCGCAGGCGCCAGCGGCTTTCAGTTGGTTCCGGCGATCGCCGATCGCACCGAGCACGTCGACGTGTATCAGCGCACCCCGCAGTGGATGGCGCCCAATATCGCCTATCACGACGCGATTCCCGACGGCGCCAGGTGGGCTATCCGGCACCTGCCGTACTACGGGCGGTGGCTGCGATTCATCTCATGGTGGCCGCTCGCCGACGCTGCCGAGGAACGGGTGATGATCGACCCCGACTGGGATACCGGGGGACTGTCCTCATGCGAGGCCAACCATGGCGTGCGCGAGATGCTGATCGCCTGGATGCGCGCGCTCACCGACGACGAGGCACTGCTGGAAAAGGTCATTCCCGACTACCCTCCGATGGGCAAGCGGATGTTGCAGGACAACGGAACCTGGCTCACGACGCTACAGCGGCCCGACGTCGAACTCATCGGCAGCGGCATAGCCGAGATTACGAAGGACGGGGTGACCGCCCTGGACGGTGTGCACCGGCACGCCGATGTCCTGGTGTGGGCCACGGGGTTCGACGTCAATCACCAACTCGGCCCGATTGACATCAAGGGCCTGGACGGGATTTCCCTCAACGAGGCATGGGGGGAATCGGCGTACGCGTATCTCGGCGTCACGGTGCCGGGTTTCCCCAACTTCTATTGCATGTACGGACCGGGCACCAACGCCGTTAACGGGACCAGCATCATCTACAACTCCGAATGCCAAATGCGTTACATCATGAGCTGCATCGATATGGTGATGGCGAACGGAGCCCGCTGGGCCACACCGAAACCCGAGGTCTGCGATGACTACAACCGCCGCAACCAGGACAGGCTTCAGACGATGGTCTACACACATCCGAAGGTCGCCAGTTACTACCGGAACTCCGCGGGGACGGTCCCGTCGCTGTACGGCTTCCGGATCGTCGACTACTGGAAATGGACGCACCGAGCCAATCCCGACGACTACAAACTCCACCACTGACCGCCACCGCGCAACCAGGAGGATCTCGTGCCCGAACGCTTGACGGACAAAGTCGCCGTAGTAAGCGGGGGTGCGCGCGGGATGGGCGCGAGCCACGTGTGGGCACTGGTCGACCACGGAGCCCGAGTGGTCTTCGGCGATATCCTCGACGCCGAAGGTGAACGATTGGCCGACGAACTCGGAAAGCCGGTCCGCTACGTGCATTTGGACGTGACCCGACCCGAGGACTGGCAACGCGCCGTAGCTGTCGCCCTCGCGGACTTCGGCGGTGTCGACGTCCTCGTCAACAACGCCGGGATCCTCAACATCGGCACCATCGAGGACTACGACCTCGCCGAATGGCACCGAATCCTCGACATCAACCTCACGGGTGTCTTCCTCGGCATGCGCTCGGTGGTTAAGCCGATGCGTGCTGCTGGACGCGGTTCGATCATCAACATCTCCTCCATCGAGGGGATCGCGGGCACCATCGCCAGCCACGGATACACCGCGACCAAGTTCGCGGTACGCGGACTGACCAAATCGGCGGCACTCGAGTTGGGCGCCAGCGGAATCCGGGTCAACTCCATCCACCCCGGCCTGGTCAAGACACCGATGACCGACGGAATCCCCGAAGACATCTTCCAGACCGCCCTCGGCCGTGCCGCCGAACCCGCCGAGGTCTCGAATCTTGTCATCTACCTCGCGAGCGACGATTCCAGTTACTCGACCGGTTCCGAATTCATCGTCGACGGCGGATGCACAGCCGGTCTGGGCCACAAGGACTTCTCCACCATCAGTGTCGACGGTGAGCCCGACTGGGCCACCTAGGATTCCGGTGCAGATGCGCAACGCCGTGATCGTAGGGTCCGGCCCCAACGGACTGGCTGCGGCGGTGACCCTCGCACGCGCCGGTCTATCGGTGACCGTGCTCGAGGCCGCCGATGCAATCGGGGGAGGGACCCGCAGCACAGAGGGCATCGTCCCGGGACTGCTGCACGACTCCTGCTCCGCCATCCATCCAATGGCGGTGGGTTCACCGTTCCTCAACAGCCTCGGGTTGGATTCGTACGGGCTGGAATGGTTGCGACCCGAGATCGATTGCGCACACCCACTCGACGACGGGACAGCCGGCGTGTTGTACCAGTCGATCGACCGCACGACTGCCTCGCTGGGTCCTGACGGTCGCGGTGGAGAGCGCTGTTCG
>NZ_LRRB01000226.1 GCF_001646865.1 Aldersonia kunmingensis
ACCGGCGCACACCGGTCGCGGCAATCCCACCGAGCCGGCGTGCCTCGCGCTGCACCGAGGCCAGGAACGCCTCGGCTCGGGCCTGGGGCGTGGTCGTGCTCACGAGGTAATGCCCAGCCGCTTGGCCAGCCAGTCCATCGAGTCGCGCAGCGCGGCGGTCCACACCGCGAAGCTGTGCCCGCCCTCCACCTCGAGGTAGACGACCGCCATTCCCGCCCCTTTCGCTGCCGCCGCCATCTTCTGTTGCCCATCCCGGTATTCGTCGTCACTCGAGCCGACCACGAACATTCCGGCCGAATCTGCGTAGGTACGCGAAGTCAGCAGGTCCATCGGGTTGACCTTCCGGAACGCCGCCTCGTCGCCGCCGAACGCCGCATCGATGGTGCGTTGCCTTTCGCCCAGTGTCGGCTCGACCTGGCCGGAAAAATCGAGAAACGTCGGATAGATCTCCGGATGGTTGGTTGCCAGCTGGAGCGCGCAGGTTCCGCCGTAGGACAGTCCGCCGACCGCCCAGGCGCGGGGATCGGGGTTGATCTGCAGATGTGAGCGCACCCAGTTCGGCACGTCCACGGCGAGGTAGGTGTCGACATTGCCGAGTTTGGAGTCCATGCACAGCGGGTTGGCCAGCGTCGAACCCGTGCCATCGGCCACCACAACGACCGGCGCGAGGCCGTCGTGCTTCGCGGCGAAATCGTTCATCGTCGTGGCCATTCCACCGGACTTGATCCAGTCGTCTGGTTCGCCCGGCTGACCGGCCAGCAGGATCAGCACCGGCAACAGTGCGCGCGGGCTGGTGAGGTACGCCGGCGGCAGGTAGAGCCGCGCCGCGCGCGCGCCGAACCCCGACTTCTCCCCCGGGATGTCGACCGACGTGACCGATCCCGCGCCGGGCAGGTTCCCCGGCGCATGCCACACCGAATCGAGCGGCTGCCCGGACACCGCCGGTTCGCCGGGCCCGGGCACCTCGGTGAACTCGACCTCGTTCGGGTCGGCGAGACCCAGCGCCGCACGCACGGTCGGGTAGTAGTCGAATACCAGATTGATCTGCGCTCCCGCGAGCGCGACGACGGCGAGCACCGCGATGACGGTCACGACCCGCGCCGGCCAGCGGCTGGCGGCAAGCATGCGCGGCACGAGCAGGGCGAGCGCCGCCAGGCCAACGCCGATCCAGACGTACACCTCGGTCTGGATCGGGTCGGGGAACGGATGCCACCAGTTCTCGACGATCTGATACGCCAAGAGCGTCACCAATGTGGCGCCGATGAGGCACGCGGGCAGCGCCCAGAGGTAGTACCAGCGCCGCTGCGCGATAAGTAGCCAGATGCCGCCGAGCACGCCGAGAACGAGGGCCACGATCGGCAATGCGCCGGTGAGGAGTGAAACCTCGGTGACGGAGTCCACTCGCACAACCCTCACATCTGTTGGCGGGTCCGGGATTCGAGCGCAGTGAGACACATCACCTTAGCCCAGCAATTGCTACGACATGAAGTAGTACGCGTTTGTGTCGGACTTTCCGTAGACTGACTCCATGGCGCGACTGGGTGAGCTCGAAAAAGCGGTGATGGACCACCTGTGGTCCACGGATGAGCCGCAGACCGTGAGGCAGGTGCACGAGGCCCTGTCTGCGCGCCGTGAGCTGGCTTATACGACCGTGATGACCGTGCTCCAGCGGCTGGCCAAGAAGCATCTCGTCACCCAGCAGCGCGACGATCGCGCGCACCGCTATTCCCCCGTGAACGGCCGCGACGAGCTGGTCGCGAGCCTGATGGTGGACGCCCTGGCCCAGGCCGACGAATCGAGTTCCCGCGCGGGCGCGCTGATGCATTTTGTCGGACAGGTCAGCGCCGATGAGGCCGCCGCATTGCGCGTTGCCCTGGAAAGACTCGAGGCCGCAGAAAAGGGCGATAACCCCGACGTGGTAGGGGACTCGCCGAAGGGTCGGTAGTCTGTGCGGCGATGAACGTCGCAGCCCCCGTCTTCGCAGCACTCGCGCTGGTGCTCACGGGACCCGTCCCGATGGCGCTGAGTCGTGCCACGTGGACGCATCGGGTGCCGCGCGCGGCGCTGGTGCTGTGGCAGGCGATCGCGCTCGCCGCGGTGCTGTCGGCATTCGGATCCGGCCTGGCCATCGCGAGCCAGCTGCTCGTCCCAGGTCCCGATGGTCGCCCGACGACATCCCCGGCCCGCGAAATCGACGCCCTCGGCGTTCCGCTCTGGTCGCTGTACGTGATCGTTTTCGCTCTCACCGTGCTGGTCGGCGCACGCCTGATCTACACGGGTATCCGGGTCGGTGTGCGCACGCGGCGGCGCCGCGCTCAGCACCGCATGCTGGTCGACCTGCTCGACCGCTCCGACTCCCCCGTCGCCCGCACCCGCTCCTCCTATGTCCGGGTGCTCGATACGCCCGAGCCGATCGCCTACTGCCTGCCCGGCGTCCGCCGGCGCGTGGTGCTGTCCGAAGGCACCTTCACCAGCCTCGGCGACCCCGAACTACGGGCCGTCCTCGCGCACGAACGCTCCCACCTCCGGGCGCGCCACGATCTCGTGCTCGAGTTCTTCACCGCGGTCCACGAGGCCTTCCCGCGTTTCGTCCGCAGCGCCTCGGCACTCGGTGCGGTCGCGTTGCTCGTCGAGTTGCTCGCCGACGATTCCGCAGTGCGGACCACCGGCCCCACACCACTCGCCCGTGCCCTCGCCACATGTGCGAATTCCGTCGCTCCGCAGGGCGCGCTCGGGCTCGGTGGGACAACGACGCTGCTTCGGGTGCAGCGCCTCGCCACGCCCGCCGCGCCGCGTCGAATCGCGGTGATTGCGTATTTGAGCTCCGTCGCGATCCTGGTCGTACCGACAATCGCCGTCGCCTTGCCGTGGCTCGTCGAACTCGAACGCCTGCTGCGTTCCTGAAGCGGTTCCACCGCGGCGTTCCTGAAGCGGTTCGACCGCGTGTGCTCCAGTTCACCGCGTCTGAAATGCTGTACCCATGACGACTTCTCCTGATTCCGCGCGCGCCCAGATCGGGGTAACCGGCCTCGCAGTCATGGGTAGCAACATTGCCCGTAACTTCGCCCGGCACGGTCACACCGTCGCGCTGCACAACCGCAGCATCGCGAAGACGGATGCGCTGCTGCGCGACCACGCCGGCGATGGCGACTTCGTGCGCACGGAGACGGTCGAGGAGTTCGTTGCGGCCCTGCAGAAGCCGCGCCGCGTGCTGATCATGGTCAAGGCCGGCGAGGCCACCGACGCTGTCATCGAGGAACTGGCCGCGGCGATGGAGCCCGGCGACATCATCATCGACGGTGGAAACGCCCTGTACACCGACACGATCCGCCGCGAGGCGTCGCTGCGGGAGCGCGGGCTGCACTTCGTCGGCGCCGGCATCTCCGGCGGCGAGGAGGGCGCGCTCAACGGCCCGGCGATCATGCCCGGCGGCCCGAAAGAGTCCTACTCCTCGCTCGGCCCGCTGCTGGAGTCGATCTCCGCACAGGTCGATGGCACGCCGTGCTGCACGCACATCGGCCCGGACGGCGCAGGCCACTTCGTGAAGATGGTGCACAACGGCATCGAGTACGCCGACATGCAGCTCATCGGCGAGGCCTACCACCTGTTCCGCGACGCGCTCGATTTCGACGCCGCGAAGGTCGCCGAGGTGTTCGCCGAATGGAATACCGGTGACCTGGAGAGCTACCTGGTCGAGATCACTGCGGAGGTGCTGCGCCAGAAGGACGCGAAGACGGGCGGCGCACTTGTCGACGTGATCGTCGATGCTGCCGAGCAGAAGGGCACCGGCCGCTGGACGGTCAAGTCCGCCCTCGATCTCGGTGTCCCGGTCACCGGCATCGCCGAGGCCGTGTTCGCCCGCGCGCTGTCCGGTTCGCGATCGCAGCGTGCCGCCGCGCGTGGCCTGGCATCGGGCACGCTGGGTGCAAAGCCGACCGATGTCGAGCAGTTCACCGAGGACATCCGCCTCGCGCTATACGCATCGAAGGTCGTCGCGTACGCCCAGGGCTTCGACCAGATCGCCGCGGGTAGCGCCGAGCACGGCTGGGACGTCAATCCCGGTGACCTCGCCACGATCTGGCGTGGCGGCTGCATCATCCGGGCCCGCTTCCTGAACCGCATCAAGGACGCGTACGCGGAGAACCCCGAGCTCGAGAGCCTCATCCTCGCGCCGTACTTCCGGGCCGCCGTGGAGAACGCGATCGACAGCTGGCGCCGCGTCGTCTCCACCGCGGCGCTGCTCGGCATTCCGGTGCCGGCCTTCGCGTCGTCGCTTTCGTACTACGACGCCCTGCGCGCCGAGCGGCTCCCGGCTGCGCTCACCCAGGGACAGCGCGATTTCTTCGGCGCGCACACCTACGAGCGCACCGACACCGAGGGCAAGTTCCACACGTTGTGGAGCGGCGACCGCAGCGAGGTCGCGGCCGACTAGGCCAGTACCCCTCATGAATGACGCCAAGCCGAGTTCGCCGCAACCAACCTTCGCGGCCCTCGGACTCCCGCCGCTCCTGGTTCAGGCATTGAACCGCGCAGGGATCGGCGAACCGTTCCCCATCCAGGCCGCAACCATCCCGGACGTGCTCGCCGGGCGTGACGTGCTCGGCCGCGCGCCGACCGGGTCGGGCAAGACGCTGGCGTTCGGGCTCGGCATGCTTGCCCGCCTCGCCGGTGCCCCGAGCCGGCCGCGTCACCCGCGCGGGCTGGTCCTCGCACCGACCCGGGAACTGGCCGCGCAGATCGAGCGGGCGCTCGACGACCCGGCGACGGCGCTCGGCCTACGGGTCGCGAGCATGGTCGGTGGTGTCCCGATGAAGCGGCAAACGGACGCGCTCGCTCGGGGTGTCGACCTCCTGGTCGCCACCCCGGGCCGGCTCGCCGATCACCTCGCCCAGGGGACGGCCAACCTCTCCGACGTCGCGATCACCACCCTCGACGAGGCCGACCACATGGCCGATATGGGGTTCCTGCCGCAGGTCACGAAGCTGCTCGACCGCACCCCCGCCGATAGCCAGCGACTGCTGTTCTCGGCGACGCTGGACGGCGAGGTCGACAAACTGGTGCGCCGCTACCTGAAGAACCCGGTCCCCCATGCGACCGCGCCACCGGTCGCATCGGTGTCGACGATGACCCATCACCTGTTGTTCCTGCGCAAGGCAGACAAGCGGGATATCACCGCCGAGATCGCCGCCCGAAACGGTCGCACGATCATGTTCGTACGGACGAAATACACCGTGGACCGGGTCGCCAAGCAGTTGCGGGCGGCCGGTATCGCCGCCGGCGCGTTGCACGGCGGCAAGGCGCAGGGGAACCGGACTCGGACGCTCGCCGCGTTCTCCGACGGCAGCACCCCGGTCCTGGTGGCCACCGATGTCGCGGCTCGCGGAATCCATGTCGACGGCGTGTCGCTTGTCGTGCATATCGATCCGCCGGCCGATCCAAAGGATTATCTTCACCGTGCCGGGCGCACCGCCCGCGCCGGTGAGGAGGGCGTCGTGGTCACGCTGGTCACCGAGGATGAACGCGACGACGTGACCAAGATGACCCGCAAGGCCGGGGTCAAGGTCGACACGATGGACGTGCGTCCGGGCGATCGGCGAATGGCCGCGCTCACCGGATCACGCAAACCGACTGGTGTTCCGGTGCCTGCCCCGACGGCTCCCACGACACCGCACGTTCGCGAGGAGCAGCCTGAACGCGGCTCGCACCCCCGCAAACGGAATGCCGGAGGCGCCGGTGCCCGGCGCCGAGGCCGACGGCCAGGTCCGGCCGCGACACCGCACGGTCACCGACACCGCGGCGGGAACTGAAAGAGAGCGCGATGGCCGATCTTCCCGAGGTTTCCGTCGCGCTCGCCTTCGGCGCCGCATTCATGTTCGCGATCGCCGCGGTCGCTCAGCAGTCCGCTGCCGCCGGTGTCGCGGAAGAAGATTCGCTGATTCGCGAACTCGCCCGCAGCCCACGCTGGTGGTCCGGGATGGTGGGCGACGGCGGCGGTTACGTCCTTCAGGTCCTCGCACTGGCCTTCGGCTCGGTTCTCGTCGTGCAGCCGATTCTTGTGAGCGCATTGGTTTTCGCGCTGCCACTGTCGGCCCGGCTGAACAAACACCGGATCTCGCCGCGCCAGTGGTGGCTCGCCGGTGCGCTGTGTGTTGCGCTGGCGTGCTTCCTGATCATCGGCAACCCGACCGAGGGCGAGGACAACGCGCCGCTGGGCGATTGGGCCTGGCCGCTGGGGATCCTGCTTGGTGTGGTCGCGGTGTCCACCGCGGTCGGGCTCAGCAAGATCGATGCCGGATGGCGGGCGCTGCTGCTAGGTCTCTCGGCCGGAACGTTGTTCGGCCTGACCGCGGCACTCACCGAACATGTCGCGGACATGCTCGAGCACGGCATCGGTGAAGTGCTCACGTCGTGGCAGACCTGGCTCTTGGTGGTGGCCGGCATCACCGGTTTCTATTTGCAGCAGCGTGCGTATCAGGTCGGTCCGCTCAGCGCCTCGATGCCGGCGTTCACCATCGCCGAACCGCTCGCCGCAGTGTTCATCGGCATGACCGTGCTCGACGAGCGCCTGCAAACCAACGGCTTCGGGATCGCCGTCACCGCGGTCGCGGTTTTGGTCATGTTGGTGACCACACTGCTGCTTTCGCGGTCGCAGGCGCGGGAGACCGCACCCGCGTAGAGTTTTCAAACGTGCAGTTTCTACCAGGTCAGCAGCCTCCGTACGACCTCACCTACGCGGACGTGTTCCTCGTCCCGAGCCGAACCGAGGTCGCCTCGCGATTCGATGTCGATCTCGCCACCAGCGACGGATCGGGCACCACGATCCCGATCGTCGTGGCGAATATGACGGCGGTGTCCGGACGCCGGATGGCCGAGACCGTGGCCCGGCGCGGCGGAATTGCCGTGCTGCCGCAGGACCTGCCGATCGAAGCGGTCGGACGGACCGTGACTTTCGTCAAGAGTCGCCACCTCTACGCCGACACTCCGGTCATGCTCGCCCCCGATCACTCGGTATCGGAGGCACAGGCGCTGATTCACAAGCGCGGCCACGGCGCCATCGTCCTGGTGGAGGACGGGCACCCAACCGGGATCGTCACCGAAGCGGCACTGACCGGCGTGGACCGGTTCGCCCGCCTGCAAGCGGTGTCGGGAAACGACTTCATCTCGCTACCGGTCGACACCGCACCCGCCGATGTGTACGCGCGACTCGAAGCGGAGCATCAGCGGTTCGCGGTGCTCACCAACCCGGACGGAACGCTCGCTGGTGTGCTCACCCGTACCGGCGCGGTGCGGGCCGGGATCTACACCCCCGCCCTCGATGAGTCCGGGCAGCTTCGCGTTGCTGCGGCTGTCGGCATCAACGGCGATGTCCCCGCGAAAGCCAAGGCGCTTGTCGACGCGGGAGCAGACCTTCTGGTCATGGATACCGCGCACGGCCATCAGATCAAGATGCTCGACGCGTTGCGCGCCGTGAGCAGTCTCGATCTCGGGGTGCCGCTGGTGGCGGGCAATGTTGTTTCCGCCGCGGGTACCCGCGACCTCATCGAAGCCGGTGCGGACATCGTCAAGGTCGGTGTCGGGCCGGGCGCGATGTGCACTACCCGGATGATGACGGGCGTCGGCCGTCCCCAGTTCTCCGCGGTCGCCGAATGCTCCACGGCCGCCGCCGAACTCGGCAAGCACGTGTGGGCCGACGGCGGTGTCCGTCATCCGCGCGATGTCGCGCTCGCACTCGCCGCAGGCGCTGCGAACGTGATGATCGGTTCTTGGTTCGCGGGCACCTACGAATCCCCGGGCGACCTGCATTACGACCAGTCCGGGCGCGCCTACAAGGAGAGCTTCGGGATGGCGTCGAAGCGAGCGGTCGCGGCCCGTACCGCCACCGACAGCGGTTTCGACCGGGCCCGCAAGGCACTGTTCGAGGAGGGCATCTCGTCCTCGCGCATGCTGCTCGATCCGGATCGTCCGGGTGTGGAGGACCTTATCGACCACATCTGCTCCGGTGTCCGCAGCGCATGCACCTACGCCGGCGCCCGGACCCTGGCTGAACTGCACGAAAACGCCGTGCTCGGCGTGCAATCCGCCGCCGGTTTCGCCGAGGGACGGCCGCTGCCGACCGGTTGGTGACGCCTGCACCGTGCGCGCAGGTCACGATCATGACCGGCGCTCGCTACACTTGAGGTCCTGCTCCCGCGAGAAAGGACCTCGGTGCCCGAGGCACCCACTACCTGCGGCTGCCCCGCCTTTGCCACCGGCGACGCAGCCACCCCCGAAAGCTCCACATCGGAGGGCTCCTCTACCGAGCCGGGCGAAAAACCCGGCGCCTCACGCCCTACCAGTTCGTTTCGGGGGCGATGACACTTGGAGCTTGCTCTCACCATCCTCAGCCTCGTCGGCTTTGTCGCACTGACCGCCGGCACCGCCCTCTTCGTCGCGGCGGAGTTCTCGCTGACCGCTCTCGAACGCAGCACCGTCGACGCGCACGCTCGTGACGGCGACCTGCGTGCACGGCAGGTCCAGCGCGCTCACCGAACGCTGTCCTTCCAGCTTTCCGGCGCTCAGCTCGGTATCACCATCACGACTCTGATCACGGGCTATCTCGCGGAACCGGTGCTGGCGAAGCTGATCGAGCCCGCGCTCGATGCGGCAGGAATCAGCACCAGTGCGTCGGCGGGCGTTTCGGTCGCGGTCGCATTGATCCTGGCCACCTCGCTCTCCATGGTCTTCGGCGAACTCGTGCCCAAGAACATCGCGGTGGCGAAACCGCTTGCCACCGCGCGCTTCACCGCCCTGCCGCAGATCGTGTTCTCGTCGGCGTTCCGCTGGGCGATCGATTTCCTCAACGGGACCGCGAACCTCGTCGTGCGCCGCCTCGGCATGGAACCCGCCGAAGAACTGCGCTCCGCACGCTCTCCGCGCGAACTTGGCTCGCTTGTGCGCAATTCCGCCAAGCGCGGTGCGATCGATGAGCGGACCGCGGTGCTCGTGGACCGCTCGCTGCGCTTCGGTGAGCGCAGCGCGGAAGAACTCATGACCCCGCGGGTGAAGATCGAGGCGCTCGACAGCACCGACACGGTTGCCGACCTGATAGCCGCGGCATCGCGCACCGGTTTCTCGCGATTCCCGGTCGTCGACGGCGATCTCGACAACACACTCGGCATCGTGCACATCAAGAGCGCGCTGTCGGTCCCGACCGCGCGACGTCTGGCAACTCCACTGAACACGCTGGCCCGAATGGTGCCGGTCGTGCCGTCCACGCTGGACGGCGACGAACTGATGGAACGGGTACGCGCCGACGGCATGCAGGTGGCGATCGTCGTCGACGAGTACGGCGGCACCGCAGGCATGGTCACGATGGAGGACCTGATCGAGGAGATCCTCGGCGATGTCCGCGACGAGCACGACGAACCCGATCTGGATGTGACCCGAGTCGGCAACGGCTGGAACTGCTCGGGGCTGCTGCGGATCGACGAGGTTTCCCGTGCGATCGGCTACACCGCTCCCGACGGCGAGTACGACACGCTCGGCGGGCTGGTGCTGACCGAACTCGGGCGCATCCCGGAGGAGGGCGACGAGATCGCGCTGCCCGAGATCCCCTCCGACGAACAGGAACCCGGCGGATGGCTCGCCCGGGTCGAGAAGATGGATGGCCGCCGAATCGACCGGGTTCTGCTGACCCCGGTCACCGAGAGCGCACTCGCACCGCATCGCGTGCCACGGAGGGACCGCGATGAATGACTTCTGGGGTGTCGTCCTCACCATCGCCCTGCTTGGCGCGAACGCGTTTTTCGTCGGCGCCGAGTTCTCACTCATCTCGGCGCGCCGGGACCGGCTCGAAGCGCTGCAGGCGCAGGGCAAGCGCCGAGCGGGGACCGTGATCCGGGCCGGTGAGCATCTGTCGATGATGTTGGCCGCCGCGCAGCTCGGCATCACGATCTGTTCGATCCTGTTGGGCCGCGTCGGCGAACCGGCGATTGCCCACCTGATCGAGCGCCCGATGGATCTGCTGTCGGTACCGGAGCAGCTGCTGCACCCGATCGCGTTCACCATCGCACTGGCGATCGTGGTCGTGCTGCACATCCTGCTCGGCGAGATGGTGCCGAAGAACATCGCGCTCGCAGGGCCGGAACGGGTGGCGCTGCTACTGGTACCGGTTCACCTGGCCTGGATCAAGATCGCCCGGCCGGTGATCTGGTTCTACAACGCGCTGGCCAACCTGTGCCTGCGGGCAGTCCGGATCGAACAGGACGAGCTCGACTCGACGGTGTCCGCGGTGGAACTGGCAGAGATGATCGGCGAGTCCCGATCCGAGGGACTCATCGATGCCGAGGAGCATCGTCGGCTCACCCAGGCGCTCGAAACCGCTGGACGGACCGTCGCCGATGTACTGATCCCGATCGACGAGGCGCGCTGCGTCCCGCTGGCCGGGGACGGCGCGACACTCGGTTCCATCGAGGCCGCGGTGAGCGAAACGGGCTTCTCGCGGTACCCGGTGCGTGCCGGGGACGGGTCGCTGGTCGGCTACATCCACATCAAGGATGTGCTCGACGAGATCGGCGACGAATCCGCCGGTCCCGACACTGTCGTCGCGCGTTCGGAGATCCGGCCGCTGCCGACCTTGGCGTTGCGCACCCCGCTGAACGAGGCACTCGCCGCTTTGCGCAGGGCGCGCAGCCACCTCGCCAGAGTGGTCGACGCGCAGGACGCGACGACCGGCGTGGTCGCACTCGAGGACCTGGTCGAGGAGTTCGTCGGCACGGTCCGCGACACCACGCATCGCGGCGCGGACGTGGTGCCGGGCATGCGTGAGCCGCGGCGCGGTACCGATTCCGGAAGGTCCGGCTGATCGGTGCACGTGCTCTCCCCCGCTGAATGGACCGATCAACGCAACCGGCACCGGGAACGGGTCGACGCGATTGTCGGGCCACACCTCGCCCGCAAGGCGCACGGTGACAAGCATCCGGTGATCGATTTCCTGTTCACCTACTACAGCTTCCGGCCGGGCGCGCTGAGGCGGTGGCATCCCGGTTTCGGTGTGGGACTCGACGGTGTGCAGGCACGGGAGTATCTGCGCCACACCGGCTACATCGAGCGCGACGGTGTCGTGACGGTCGATCCGGACTTCCTCGCCACCCGCCGTTCGACGGTCGAGTTCGTGCTCTCGCTGGTCACCGCGACCGCGGCTCGGCCGGCGAACCTGAACTGCTTCGGGCTGCACGAGTGGGCGATGGTGTACCGCACCGGACAGGACGGAATCCGACATGGTCAGGTGCCGCTGCGGCTGGGGCACGGCGGAACCGACGCCGTGGTGGAGTCCATGCAGTTGCGCTGCACCCATTACGACGCGTTCCGCTTCTTCACCCCGGATGCGGTGCCTCGCAACGCACGTCTGCTCGAGCGGGCCGATCAACTGGGCAGCGAGCAGCCGGGCTGTCTCCACGCCGGCATGGACCTCTACAAGTGGTGCTACAAGCTGGTGCCGATGATGGATTCGGCGCTGGTCCTCGACTGCTTCGAGCATGCCGTCGCCGCGCGTGAACTCGATATGCGTGCCAGCCCGTACGACCTCGCCGATCTGGACTACGAGCCGATCCGGATCGAGGAACCGGTCGGCCGCGCCGAGTACGTCCGGTTGCAATCCGAGATCGCGGCCCGCAGTGCCGAATTGCGCGCAAGAGTGGCCGAGCATTGCCGCGAACTGCTGGTCGCGGCGCCCTGATCGGGGCTACGGGCCGCCGGTCGGGGGCGCTTCGTCGGGTGCGAGCAACGCCCCGATTTTCTGGTACAGCGTCGTGCCCTCGTTCTTGTAGTCGCCCTGATTGTCGAAGGCCGCCTCGTCGTAGGTGACGGCAACCGCGATCGCGATCTTCTTCGCGGGCAGATAGCTCATAAGCGCCGCGTACCCGGAGAACAGCGGGTTCTGCAGGAGCCAGTCGCCGTTGAGCACGATGCCGAGCCCATATGAGTATTCATTGTTCAGCGCGTAGCAGGTCGGGCATCCCTCCTGCGGGCGCGTCTTGCCGATCAGATCATTTCTGATCATGGCCTGGTACGACTCCGGCGAGAGCAGCTTCCCGGTGCCGATCGCGATCGCCGAGGCGTGCATATCGTCGATCGTGGTGGTTTGGATCGCGCCGTGCGTGATGGTCCACGACGGGCTCCAAAAGCTGGACTCCTCGTAGAACGACTGACCGTCGGGAATCTTCAACGCCTGCCGCCGCTCGGAGGAGAACGCGTGCAGTGCGGGTTCGGGGATCGTCGCGGTGAGAGACGCCACCGTGTGGTCCAGGCCGAGTGGATCGAGGATCTTCTCCTGCAACAGGTCTTCGACAGGCTTGCCGGTGATCTTCTCGAGCGCGAGGCCGAGGATGACGTAGTTGGTGTGCGCGTAGTTCCAGTTCGTGCCCGGTTCGTAGAAGAGCGGCTTGTCGACCGCAAGGGCCAACTGGTCCTCGGACGTCCAAAACTTGAACGGGTTCGCCGTATACATGGCGGCAAACGCGTCGTTGCCCAGCACGAAATCGACATAACCGGAGGTCATGTGCGCGAGCTGCCCGAGCGTCACGCGGTCGCTGTTGGGTAAGTCCGGCAGCCACTTCGACACCTTGTCGTCGAGGCTGACCTTCCCCTCGTCCACGAGCTGCAGCAGTGCGGTCGATACGTACGAGATCGCGACGGCGCCATTGCGGAAGGACATCTCTGTGGTTGCCGGGACGCCGGTCATCGATTCGCCGAAGGCTTCTCTGATGATCTCTTTGCCGTCGACGGTGACCTTGACGATCGTCGACTTCAGGTGCCCGGACTCCATGGTGTCCTGCACGATCTTGCGGATCGCGTCGGCTTCGGCAGACGAGGCCACCGCGCTTTCCGACGTGGCAGTTGCTGATTCGGAGGTACTGGATTCATCCGATCCGCATGCCGCCACCAAACCCGCAACACACAAACCGATCACGAAGTGCCGTGCTATGAGCATGGTTGATCTTGACAGCCGGGCCACTGGTATCGGACGCGATTGCCGAAAGCTTGCCCGTCCATGGTCGTACGATTCACAGGGACGCAGTCGCCGTCCGTTGACTACCCACCGGTAACATAGGTGTGATCCCAGTAGCGAGGAGTGAGGCGTTTCATGACTGAGCGTGTGCAGGTCGGTGGACTTCAGGTCGCGAAGGTGTTGCACGACTTCGTGGAGCAGGAAGCGATCCCGGGGACCGGCGTAAACGCCGCCGCCTTCTGGGCCGGCGCAGACGCGCTCATCGCCGATCTCGCCCCACGCAACAAGGAACTGCTCGCCAAGCGCGACGAGATCCAGGGCAAGCTCGACGCCTGGCACGGCGAGCACCCCGGTGCCGGCTACGACCGCGCCGCCTACAAGGCCTACCTGCAGGAAATCGGCTACCTGCTGCCCGAGCCCGCCGAGTTCGCCATCACCACCGAGAATGTGGACGACGAGATCGCCACCACCGCGGGCCCGCAGCTTGTGGTGCCGGTGCTCAACGCCCGCTTCGCGATCAACGCCGCGAACGCGCGCTGGGGCTCGCTCTACGACGCGCTGTACGGCACCGACGCCGTCTCCGAGGGCGGCGGCGCCGAGAAGGGCACCGGATACAACAAGGTGCGCGGCGACAAGGTCATCGACTACGCGCGCAAGTTCCTCGACGAGGCGGCCCCACTGGAGACCGGGTCACACGTCGGCAGCACCGGCTACGCGATCCACGGCTCGACGCTGCGCGTGACCACCGCGGACGGCACCGTCACTACCCTGGCCGGACCCGCAGAGCTGGTCGGCTACCAGGGCTCGCCAGATGCGCCGAGCTCGGTGCTGCTGAAGCACAACGGCCTGCACATCGATATTCAGATCGATCCCGAGTCGCCGATCGGCAAGACCGACGCGGCGGGCGTGAAGGACCTCGTGCTCGAGTCCGCGGTCACCACGATCATGGACTTCGAGGACTCGGTCGCCGCGGTCGACGCCGACGACAAGGTGCAGGGCTACCGCAACTGGCTCGGCCTGATGAAGGGCGACCTGTCCGAAGAGGTTGCCAAGGGCGGCAAGACGTTCACCCGCACGATGAACGAGGACCGCACCTACACCGGCATCGACGGCAACGAACTTGTGCTGCACGGCCGTTCGCTGCTGTTCGTGCGCAACGTGGGCCACCTGATGACCAGCGATGCGGTCCTGGACGCGAACGGCAACGAGGTGCCCGAGGGCATCCTCGACGGACTGTTCACCTCGCTGATCGCAATGCACGACCTCCGTGGCGACACCATCCGCGGCAACAGCCGCACCGGTTCGGTGTACATCGTGAAGCCGAAGATGCACGGCCCCGAAGAGGTCGCGTTCACCAACGAGTTGTTCGGCCGCGTCGAGGACGTGCTCGGCCTCCCGGTCAACACCCTGAAGGTCGGGATCATGGACGAGGAGCGCCGCACCACGGTTAACCTCAAGGCCTGCATCCAGGCCGCTCAGTCGCGCGTGGTGTTCATCAACACCGGCTTCCTTGACCGCACCGGCGACGAGATCCACACATCCATGGAGGCGGGCCCGGTCGTGCGCAAGGGCGCGATGAAGCAGCAGAAGTGGATCACCTCGTACGAGGACTTCAACGTCGATACGGGTCTGGCCACCGGACTCGAGGGCAAGGCGCAGATCGGCAAGGGCATGTGGGCCATGCCGGATCTGATGGCCGACATGCTCGAAACGAAGATCGGCCACCCGCGCTCCGGCGCCAACACCGCCTGGGTGCCATCCCCGACCGCCGCCACGCTGCACGCGATGCACTACCACCAGGTGGATGTGTTCGCCCGGCAGGAGGAGATCGCGAAGGGCGGCCGCCGCGCGAGCGTGGACGACATCCTCGAGATCCCGCTGGCACCGGCCCCGGACTGGTCCGACGAGGACAAGCGCAACGAGCTGGACAACAACTCGCAGTCCATCCTCGGTTACGTGGTGCGCTGGATCGACAGCGGCGTCGGCTGCTCGAAGGTCCCCGATATCAACGACATCGCGCTGATGGAAGACCGTGCGACCCTTCGCATTTCGAGCCAGCTCGTGGCCAACTGGCTACGCCATGGTGTGGTGACCGAGGACGAGGTGCGTGCCAGCCTGGAGCGGATGGCGCCCGTGGTGGACCGCCAGAACGAGGGCGACGCGACCTACCGGCCGCTCGCGCCCGACTTCGACACGAACATCGCCTTCCAGGCCGCGACCGAGCTGATCCTGCAGGGCACCAAGCAGCCGAACGGCTACACCGAGCCGATCCTGCACCGCCGCCGCCGAGAGTTCAAAACCGCGAACGCGTAAGTAGTCCCACCAGCGCGCGGTTGCTCTGTCCGATGGACGGTGCAACCGCGCGCTGTTGTTTACGCTGGGCGTATGCACGCCGCGAATCTCAATGAGGTTCTTGCCATCCTGCGCACCATCGTTGACGACGCCAAGTCTCGCCAGGACCCGCTGGGGTATTTTCCGGCGATGTATCGCCAGGTCACAGTCGCGGTCAAGAAGGGCATCGACGACGGTGTCTTCGACGACGGCCCACGTATGGATCGCCTGGACACCGCATTCGCCAACGCCTACTTCAAGGCATTCGACGCGTATCAGGCAGGCCGACGGGCCAGCCGCTCATGGCAATACGCGTTCGATGGTGCTCGATCGAATCGACTGATCATCCTGCAGAACCTGCTGCTCGGGATCAACGCGCATATCAATCTCGATCTCGGCGTCGTGACAGGCAAGACCTTTCCCGGTGCGGCCGTCGTCGATCTGCTCGACGGCGACTTCAACCGCATCAACGACATTCTCGGAGGTCTGGTCCCGCGGGCGCGCGCGGTGGTTGAGCAATACTCGCCCAATCTGCACGAACTGACCGCCGCCACAGGAGCATCCCCCGAACTGGCACTGAATTTCAGCCTCGTCGTTGCGCGGGACGAGGCCAAGCGCACGGCAACGCTGATCGCCGCGATGCCGGATGCGATCGACGACATTGCAATCGAGACAATCGACCGCCGCACCAAGCTGATCGGACGAGTCGTCGCCGAACCACCCGAACCGCTCGCGCTGATCGTGCGTCACATCCGCGACGACGAGAGCACCGACGTGCGGGCCATCATCACCGCACTCGACAACCTGTAGGACCGCGGCTATCCGCGCCCGATGAACGGCATGGTGGTCGCGGTAATGGTCAGGAACTGCACGTTCGTGTCGAGCGGCAGGCCCGCCATATAGCGCACTGCATCCGCCGCATGCCGGGCATCGAATGTCGGTTCCGGTCGCACCGATCCGTCGGCCTGGCGAGCGCCCGTCGCGATCCCGCCGGTCATATTTGTCGCCGCATTGCCGATATCGATCTGTCCGCAGGCGATACCGAACGGCCTGCCGTCCAGCGAGATCGACTTCGTCAGACCCGTGATGGCATGCTTGGTGGCGGCGTACGCGACGCTGCCAGGCCGCGGGGTCTGCGCGGAGATGGAACCGTTGTTGATGATCCGGCCACCGGAGGGGCGCTGCGCCTTCATGATTCGCACTGCCTCGGCGGCGCACAGAAATGCGCCGGTGAGGTTCACCGCTACGGTCGCGTTCCAGTCCTCGACACTGATCTCGTCGACGCCCCCGGACGGGCCGAACGTGCCGGCGTTGTTGACGAGCACATCGATGCGGCCCCACATGGAGACCACCCGACCGAACAACTGCCGCACCGATTCCGGATCGGAGACGTCGGCGGGGACGACGAGTGCATTGGGGTTTCCGGCCGCGGTGTTCTGCAGCGTGTCGGCGCGGCGCCCGGCCAATGCCACCCGGTAGCCGCCATCGAGCAGGGCGTGGGTGATCGCCGCGCCGAGGCCGGTACCGGCACCGGTGACGACCGCGACGCCCGGCGTATGTGCGTCCATAATTCTTCAAGTCTAGGAGGAGAGGTCGCCGACGATGCCCGAGTTCACAGTCAACTGCTCGATCCTGCTCACCGAACTGCCGCTACTCGACCGACCGCAGGCGGCTCGGGACGCCGGATTCGATGCCGTGGAGTTCTGGTGGCCGTTCGATCGCCCGGTGCCCGCCGATCGGGAGGTCGAGGACTTCATCGCGGCGGTCGCGAATGCCGGTGTCCAACTGTCGGGGCTCAACTTCGCCGGGGGCGACATGGCTGCCGGCGAGCGCGGGCTGCTATCGAATCCGCAGGCGACCAGCGAGTTTCGTGACAACGTTGCGCTCGCGGTCGGCATCGGTCGGCGGCTGGGCACGACCAGGTTCAACGCGCTCTACGGCAATCGGATCGACGGCCGCACGCCGGACGAGCAGGACGCTGTCGCGCGTGAGAATCTCGCGTTCGCCGGTCGTGCCGCCGCCGAAATCGATGCCGTGGTGCTGCTCGAGCCGCTCAGCGCCATCCCGGCCTACCCGCTGCGCCTCGCCGACGACGCGGTCGCCGTCATCGAGGCAGTCGAACGCGAATACGACGAGCACAACCTTCGCCTGCTTGCCGACCTGTACCACCTGAGTGTCAACGGCGACGACGTCGCCTCGGCGCTGGACCGCCATGCCGAACGGATCGGCCATGTGCAGATCGCCGACGCGCCGGGCCGCGGCGCGCCCGGCACCGGCGAGGTGAACCTATCCGGATATCTCGACCAGTTGGAGCGCAACGGTTATCGCGGCCGCGTTGGGCTCGAGTACTTCGCCCCCGCGGCGACCGCCTTCGACTGGCTGCGCACCGCGAACTAGCCGCGCAAACGGGTGCAAATTGTGTTCGTGGGGACGAAACTTCGCGCCCGGGAACACAATTTGCACTCGTTTGGCGCCTCAGTTCTAGCCCGAGTACGCCTCGAGCGGCGGGCAGGAGCACACCAGGTTCCTGTCACCATGGGCGCCGTCGATCCGCCGCACCGCGGGCCACACCTTCGGGCGCGCCTTACCGCGCGGGAACACCGCGAGTTCGCGGGTGTACGGATGGTCCCACTTGCCGACCAGGCACGACGCGGTGTGCGGCGCTCCGCGCAACGGGTTGTCTTCAACGGGCCACTCGCCACTGCCGACACGATCGATCTCCTCGCGGATGGCGATCATCGCCTCGCAGAACTCGTCGATCTCTTCGAGGTTTTCGCTCTCGGTCGGCTCCACCATGAGTGTGCCCGCCACCGGGAAGCTCATCGTCGGGGCGTGGAAACCGTAGTCCGCCAAGCGCTTCGCGACATCGTCCACGGTCACGCCCGTGCGCTTGGTGAGCTCGCGCAGATCGAGGATGCACTCATGCGCGACCATGCCGCCCTCTCCCGCGTACAGCACGGGGAAATGCTCATCGAGCCTGCGCGCGATGTAGTTCGCCGATGCGATCGCGGTCAGCGTCGCGCGCCGCAACCCCTCGGCGCCCATCATCCGGATGTAGGCCCAGGTGATGGGCAGGATCGACGCCGAACCGTAGGGCGCGGCCGAGATCATGCCGAACCCCTCCTTGGCGGGCAGGTACTGCGTCAGATGCGACCGCACCGCGACCGGGCCCACGCCGGGGCCGCCGCCGCCGTGCGGAATGCAGAACGTCTTGTGGAGGTTCAGGTGGCTCACGTCTCCGCCGAACCGGCCGGGGCGCGCGACCCCGACAAGGGCATTGAGGTTCGCGCCGTCGACGTACACCTGGCCACCGGCGTCGTGCACGAGTGCGCACAACTCGGCGACCTCGTGTTCGTACACGCCGTGCGTGGACGGGTAGGTGATCATGATCGCGGCGAGCCGCTCCGCGTGATCGGCGATCTTGGCGCGCAGGTCGTCGAGATCGACGTCGCCGTTCGGGCGGCACGCCACAACCTCGACCTTCAACCCGGCCATGACCGCGGACGCGGCGTTGGTGCCGTGCGCGCTCGACGGGATCAGGCAGATATCGCGGCCGGTATCCCCGCGGTCGAGGTGGTAGCGCCTGATCGCGAGCAGGCCGGCATACTCCCCCTGGCTGCCGGCGTTCGGCTGCAGGCTCACCGCGTCGTAGCCGGTGATCGCGACCAGCCACTGCTCGAGATCGGAGATCAGTTCGAGCATGCCCGGCACGTCGGCGTCGGGCGCGAACGGATGCAGCCGCGAGAAGCCGGGCCACGTGATGGCCTCCATCTCCGCAGTGGCGTTCAGCTTCATCGTGCAGGAACCGAGCGGGATCATGCTGCGATCGAGCGCAATGTCCTTGTCCGACAGCGCTCGGAGGTACCGCAGCATGGCGGTCTCGGTGCGGTAGCGCGTGAAGGCGGGATGGGTGAGGAAGGTCGTGGTGCGGGTCTCGATCGAGGCCGGCGCAGCCTCGACCGGTGCTGCGCCGAAGGCCTCGAGCACCGCCGCGACATGCTTGTCGGCCGTGGTCTCGTCGCACGAGATTCCGACGTGGTCGGGGTCGACGCGGCGCAGATTGACCCCGCGCTGCTTCGCCGCCGCGAGCACCTCGTCGGCCCGGCCGGGCACCCGGGCGAGCACGGTGTCGAAGAAGCGCTCATGCACCACGGTGATGCCTGCCGCGCGCAGTCCGGCCGCGGTGGCCTCGGCGTGCCGGTGCACGCGCCGCGCGATCTCAATAAGCCCGGCGGCGCCGTGGTAGCTCGCGTACATCGCGGCGAGCACCGCGAGCAGCACCTGTGCGGTGCAGATATTCGAGGTGGCCTTCTCCCGGCGAATGTGCTGTTCGCGGGTCTGCAACGCGAGTCGGTAGGCGACATCGCCGTCCGCGTCGACGGACACCCCAACGAGCCGGCCCGGCAGCTGCCGCGCGTGCTTGGTGTCGACCGCGAGGTATCCGGCGTGCGGGCCGCCGTACCCCATCGGCACACCGAAGCGCTGGGTGGTGCCGAAGCAGGCATCGGCGCCGTACTCGCCCGGCGCGGTGAGCAGCGTGAGCGCCAGTAGGTCGGCGCCGACCGCGGCCAGCGCACCGCGATCATGGGCCTCGGCAACGATCGCCGACCAGTCGGTGATCGCACCGGACGCGCCGGGAAGCTGCATCAGCACGCCGAAGAATTCCCCGTCGGGCAGTCCGTCCGCGGCAAGGTCGGCCGTCACGATCTCGATGCCGAGCGGCTCGGCTCGAGTCTCGATCACCGCGCGGGTCTGCGGAAACAGGTCGGTGTCCAGGACGAAACGGGCGGACTTGCTCTTGTTCGCGCGGCGCAGCAGCGTCATCGCTTCGGCCGCGGCGGTCGCCTCGTCCAGCATCGAGGAGTTCGCGACCTCCATACCGGTCAGGTCGCCGACCATGGTCTGGAAGTTCAGCAGCGCCTCGAGCCTGCCCTGGCTGATCTCGGGCTGATACGGCGTGTAGGCCGTGTACCAGGCTGGGTTCTCCACAATGTTGCGCACGAGGACCGGCGGCGTGTGGGTGTCGTAGTAGCCCTGGCCGATCATCGAGGTGGCGACGGTATTGCGCGCGGCCAGCGCCGCGAGCTGCTCGAGCGCCTCGTGCTCGGAAACCGGCGCGGGGAGCGCGTCGAGCCCACCGGCGTCGACGATGCTCGAAGGAATCGCCTTGCCGACAAGGTCATCGAAGGATGCGATGCCGATGACATCGAGAATGCGGCTCAGTTCCGCGGAATCGGGACCGATATGCCGATCGGCGAACATTGGCGTCTCCCAGAGGTAGGCGTTTGCACACCCTCCCCCTCTGTCGTGGCGCCTGAGAGATTCGGCCCTCGCTGAGCGCCTTTCCCCGTGGGCGGGTGGACTGGGCCACCGCTTTCCAGAGACGTCGAAGACCGCACGGTCCGGGTGCCTGAGAGATTGACGGGGAGGTGCTGCTCCTTCGGCGCTCGGAACCGGCTGTTAGTCCGGATCCGAGGCTCTCCCGTGCGTCGGCGACGTGCGGTTAGTCTAACCGGTTCTATCCGGTCTTTCGGCTCGCTCGGTTCTTACGCCGGAACGACAATTCGTCCTCGGGACGCTCCTCGACAGTGCCCCCATCAGCGCGTTCGGCGGGAAAGTTGGCGATCGTGCCGGTCAATTCACGCATTGCGCCGCTGACTGCGATTCCGAACACACCTTGCCCACCCTGCAGCAGATCCACGACCTCTTCGGCCGAGGTGCACTCGTACACGGTGGTGCCGTCGGAGAAGAGGGTGATCTTTGCAAGGTCGTGCACGCCGCGGTCGCGCAGATGGTCGACGGCGACGCGGATGTTCTGCAGTGAGATGCCGGTGTCGAGCAGCCGCTTGACGATCTTCAGGACCAGGATGTCCTTGAACGAGTAGAGCCTTTGACTTCCGGATCCAGCGGCGCTGCGAATCGACGGCACGACGAGCCCGGTGCGCGCCCAGTAGTCGAGTTGGCGATAGGTGATGCCGGCGATCTGACACGCGCTCGGAACCCGGTAGCCGACCAGCTCATCGGGAACGGTGTCGTCGGGAAAAAGCCCCGGCTGAATCTCCGTATCCGTCACGGTGGTTGCCGAAGCATCGTGCTGGGCAGAGCCGGGAATGCGGCTCGTCTGATCGGTCGGCTGCTCGCCCACTGAGTACTCCCTTTGATCGCTGCCCGTAAGAAGTGAGGCTACTCCCCGATGTAATGCGATAAGAGCACGACAATCAATCCGACGCGCCGAAGCCTAAACCTCGAGTTTAGGGTGTTGCGATTTCGTGACCGCTTCGATTTCCGGCGTCGACCCCTATTCGATCATTTCCCGGGTCATCCGTCGGTGGCTTTGAAGTCATCCGGCGACACGGACTCGAGAAACTCCTTGAACTTCTCCACTTCGTCCTCGCGCTCGTCCGGCATCACCAGTCCGGCCTCGTCGAGCACGCCCTCCTCGGCGTAGATCGGCACGCCGACGCGCAACGCGATGGCCACGGAATCGGACGGGCGTGCCGAAATCCGGAGGTCATCGTCGAAGACGAGGTCCGCGTAGAAAGTGCCCTCCTGCAGATCCACGATGCGGACCTCGCGCAGCGTGTGCCCGAGGGCGGTAATGAGGTTCTTGATCAGGTCGTGCGTCAGCGGCCGCGCCGGTTCGACCCCCTGCTGTTCGAGCACGATCGCGGTTGCTTCCGGTTGTCCGATCCAAATCGGGAGGTAACGGTCGCCGTCCGACTCCTTCAGCAACAGCACTGGTTGGTTCTGCGGCTGCTCGACCCGGATTCCGATCACACGCATCTCGCTCATCGCATCTGCCTCCCAGCGCTCGCGCGACCCCCCAAACCGATCGGGCCGTGCCGGCAAGGGTCGTAGCACGAGTCTAGGCGAACCAGGTGTTCGCTTCGAGGCGTTGAGGATCCGGTTGCGCCGAGTTGCCAGCGGGCTGCTGCCCATGGCCGGGCGGGGTTACTGGTCGAGCGCGCCCCGGACGGCTGATTTCACCAGGCAGGTGTGCAGCGTGAGAGACAATGCTGCCAGTTCACGCACCAGTTCTTCGGCGCGCTCGCGCGCGCCGGTGTCCTTGCTCTTTGCGACCGGCCCGGCGATCTGCGCCACCAGCGCGGCCTCGCGGTCTGCGGCGAGCTTGAACGCGCGCAAATGCCGGACTTCGAGGCCGAATTCCGAGAGGGCCTTCGCCGTCGCCGCGAGGGCGATCGCGTCCTCGTCGAAGAACCCCGCCGCGCCGGGCACAATCAGCCCGGCGCGAACCAGTTCGGTCAGGAATGCGTCCTCGATCTCGGCATTCGCGAGCAGGTCGGCGCGACTGAGCCGGACATCGCGGGCCGACCGGAACTCCTCCGGCGACACCTCTCCCGGAACCACCCCGAGCCGTCGCGGCCTGCGCGTCTCGCCGGCGCCGACGGTGGCCGCGCCCCGGTCGATCGCCTCTAGCTGCTCCTTGATCACTTTCAGCGGCAGGTACTGATCGCGTTGCGCGGTCAGTACGAACCGCAGTCGCTCGACGTCGGCTACGTCGAAACGCCGGTATCCGGACGGGGTCCGCTCCGGGCTGATCAGTCCCTCCGCTTCGAGGAACCGGATCTTGGAGATCGTGATGTCGGGAAAGTCGGGCCGCAGGAGGTCAAGTACGGAGCCAATCGACATCCCCGCACGAGCCCGCTGCCCGACAGATGTCATGAACTACCCGCGCCCGCGGCGGGAAGACCCGAGTCGGATCGCGGGCCGGTGAGAAACACCAGGCGGAACTTGCCAATCTGTACTTCGTCGCCGTTCGCGAGCACGGCCGAATCGACCGGTTCGCGGTTGACGTAGGTGCCGTTCAGGCTGCCGACATCGACCACCTGGAACTCGTCGTCGTCCTGGCGGAACTCCGCATGCCGACGGCTGACGGTGACATCGTCGAGGAAGATGTCGCTATCGGGATGCCGGCCGGCAGATGTCGTCGGCTGGTCGAGGAGGAATCGCGACCCGGCATTGGGGCCACGCTTCACGACGAGCAGAGCAGAGCCGACAGGCAGTCCTTCGACGCCCGAAACCGGTGCCTCACCGGTGGGAGCGGCCGAGGCGTCGACCTCGTTCAGGAAGTCCGCGCGGAAGACCGACGTGGTCTCTGCGGCACTCTCCCCATAGGCCGACTCGTTGTCGTTCTCGCTCACCGTTTCTCCTCCTGAGTCCGATTTTCTCGCGGGTTCTACGCTCGGGCAATTCTCGAAATTCGGACCATTGCCCCCGCACACACGTCGTGCTAAGACCGTACCCTGCTCGGGGCGCCCCGTGCAGGCAGACCGAAAACGCCGATCAACCGCCGATTACCCCTCGGTAACCCTGTGCGTCGAGCGTGCCGCTCAATGCGGCTTCGAGTGACTGCTCGTCCTCGACAGCCAATTCGACCAGCCATCCGTCCCCGTAGGGGTCGGAGTTGACCGTTTCCGGGCTGGCTTCCAGATCACCGTTGACGGCAACAACTTTCGCCGTGAACGGCGCGAAAATGTCCGAAACGCTCTTGGTCGATTCGACCTCGCCGAGCGATTCTCCGGCGGTCACGTCGTCACCCTCCGCGGGCAACTGCACGAAGACCACGTCACCGAGCTGCTCCTGCGCGTAGTCGGTGATGCCCACGCGGACCGTGTTCGGCCCGGTGCGCTGTACCCACTCGTGCTCCTCGGTGTAGCGCAGATCCTCGGGCAATGCGGTACTCACCGTGACTGGTCCTTTCGATCTGCGCCGTTCATTGCTGCCTAGTTGCCGGGACGAGCGTAGTGCGTGTCCCCCGGGTCCCGAGTCGCGGATACCGCGACCTGTTGCTTCTGGTCCACTACGAGCGTTCCGCCGCTGCGTGACACCGAATCCACTACCCCACCCGGAATGTTCACCGCCGCTGCGAGTGTCGGCGGGTCGCCGATCGCCACCACAGTGTACGGGGGCGCGAGGGTCGTTCCGTCCACGATTACCGCACCCGGTTGGCCGCCGATCCAGGAATCGATGCCGATGCGCAGGGGCGGTCCTTCCCGGCCGGAGATCTGAATCGCTTCTGCACCAGCGGCGCGCAGTTCCTGGACCGCATCGAGCAGCACATCGGGGCCAACCTTCTGGGCTGGGTCGGAGATGGTGAGCACGACACCGGGGCCGGTCGCCGGAACCGTGCCGACCTGAATCGCGAGCGCCGAAAGCCGGGCCCTGGCTTCGTCCACCGCAGCGTCCGAACCGCGTTGCTCGAGGCCGGCAATGGTTGCCTGCAACGTCGCGATGTCCTGGCGCAGCGAGGCTTCCCGGCGGTTGAGGTTGTCCAGCAGCGCAAGCAGGTCCGTCGGCCGCGCCGAGTCGAGGCTGCTGCCGGAGTCGGTGTCGCGCACCTGCATCGCGATCGCGATGCCGAGAACGGCGATCAACAGCACCGCGAGGACCTGCAATGCGCGCGGCGACATTGTGTGCTTGGCGCCCGACTCTTGTTTCCCTTCGACCTGTGGGCTTTCGTCACCCGTACTTGTCTCCGCGGGTGGTGGGGTGTCGCCGGTCGTCATGTCAGGCCCCGAACAACCGGCGCCGCAACGCTGCGGCATTGCCGAAGATCCTGATTCCGAGCACGACGATCACTGCCGTGGACAACTGTGTGCCCACGCCGAGTTGGTCGCCCAGCCACACGATCAAAGCGGCGACGAGCACGTTGAACACGAACGAGACGACGAAGACTTTCGAATCGAAGATCTCATCGAGGTAGGCCCGCATCCCGCCGAACGCGGCGTCGAGTGCGGCGACGACAGCGATCGGCAGATACGGCTCCGCCCAGTCCGGGACCTGTGGACTCGCCAGCGCTCCGAATGCGATCCCGGCGAGCAGCGCGAGGATCGCCACCAGCCCGAAGTGCTTCATCGGGTCGCTTCTTCCGCCGAACGCAGTTCGTGCACCGTCGCGCCGCGCAACCGCAGATCCTCCTTCGCAGAGACGTCGAATTCGATGTCGTAGAGCTGCGCCACGGCCGACATACGCAGGTAGGCGGGACTGACCACGAACCCGGTCTCCAGCTGGCCGGGCGAGCCGACCGCGGCGATCTTGTACGGGGACGGCACCGGCTTGTTGTCGACCAGCATCGCTCCGCCCGCCTGCCGGACCGTCACGCCAGGCCCGACCCGGACATCGCCAATCGACACGGCCTCAGCACCGCTGGCCCACAACGCATTCACCACCGCCTGCACGTCGCGGTCGAGCACGACCGAGCGGTCTTTCACGGCAGCGCGGTCGTCGAGGGTCACCACGATGCCGGGGCCGTGCACCGGTTCCGCGCCGGCCGCGGATTCCAGCGTCCGCAGCCGGTCCAGAACCTGTTCGCCTTCTGTGTTTCCTGCGAGCGCACGTGCACGGGCGGCATCGGCGACGGTGTTGAGTTCGGATCGCTGCGTGGACAATTCGTCATTGCGTTCCTCGGCCGCATCGACGCTTGACAGTACCTCGCGCCGGTAATCGTCGGAGTCCTCGCCGATCGTCACAGCCGCGACGCCGACGACGAGCCCTATGACCGCGCAGCCGACCATGAGCCAGAGCCACTGCGGAATCCGAGAGGAGCCTGCACCGTCTTCGCGTGCTCGTGCCGCCGCCGCATACCCGGGGTCGAGGTGCTCGCGCAGCAGCGACTGCAGCAGCGAATTCCGACTCGAGTACCGCGACGGCTCGGTCATTCTCGTTCGTTTCCGTGCACCACCGGTATGGCACGGGCCACCGCAACGGCCTTGGCGACGTAGAGGATTCCGGTCCACACGTAGAGCGCTGTCCCCCACACGAGGAATGCCGAACCGAATGCCGACGCGAAACCTGCGATGGCCCAGTCGGTTTCTCCGGCAAGGAGCCACGGCAACGCCGACATCAGCGCGAAGGTCGCGGCCTTACCGAGGTAGATGACCTCCGGTGGCGGCAGGCCGCGACGCCGGTACACCACGAGCGTCAGCGTCAGGATCACATCGCGCCCGATGAGCAGCGCTGCGACCCACCACGGGATGATCCCGCGGACGACGAACCCGATCAGGGTGGTGACCACATAGAGGCGGTCCACGAGCGGGTCGAGCATCGCGCCGAGCCGCGACGACTGGTCGAGCATCCGCGCGATCTTGCCGTCGAGCCAGTCGGTGATTCCGGACAGAATCAGCAGCGCGAACGCCCAGCCGTCGGCCTCGACGACGAGCAGCAGGTAGAGAAATACCGGAACGCCGATCAGTCGCAGCACGCTCAGCGCGTTGGGGATCGTAAAGATGCGGTCCTGCTTCGCCGCATCCGGCGCCACGGTGTCGTCCTGAGAAGCCACGCTGTCCTGCCTCGGTGCCGTCGAACTCACGCCGACGCGCCCGCGGGCGGCGCCGCGATTCGCGCGATGCTATCGCCTTCCAGACTGCCCAGATACATCCAGTCCCCCACGACTCGAACGCCGGTGATCGGCGCGTAACCGCCCTTCGACCCTTGCAAGTTGTGCACGACCCTGCCCTCGCCATCGAGGCCGAGTACCCAGCCGCGGTTCTCCGGCTTCGGCTGCAGTGCCGCGGGCAGGTTGGCGGTGACCGTACGCAAACCCGGGTACGGCGACACGAGGTCGAGCATTTTCAGCCGCGGGCTGTAGAGCGCGACCCAGTAGATACCGTCTGCGCCCTGCGAGGTCATGTTGTCCGGGATGCCGGGCAGGTTCTCGTACCAGACCGACTGATGGCCGGAGTACGGACCGGTGAGCTCGACGCGGGTGATCTGATAGGAACCGGTCTCGGCAACAAGAAC
>NZ_LRRB01000261.1 GCF_001646865.1 Aldersonia kunmingensis
GCCGTGGCCAGCCCCCTGCCCGGACCGTCCGGCAATGTCGAGTATTTTCTGTGGTTCCGGGCCGATGCGGTACCGGCCGGAGACGATGACCGCGTTTCGGAATTGATCGAGACCGCGGTGCGGGAGGGGCCACAGTGAGCGCGCCGTTGGAACGTCCGGCTGGACGAGAGGTTCTGCTGGTCGCACATCCGGGCCGCGCCGAAATCGGTGAGGTGGCACACCGGGTCGCGAAGATCTTCGACGAGGCCGGTATCGCGCTACGCATCCTCGCCGACGAGGCCTACAGCACCGGAATCGAGTGGTCGGGTTCCGTCACCGACCGCGGCTACGGGAAAGTCGCCGTTGTCGACGCGAGCCCGCACGCGGCGGAAGGCTGCGAAATGGTGCTCGTCCTCGGCGGCGACGGAACTATTCTGCGTGCCGCCGAACTCGCCCTCGGGGCGGGCGTCCCGATACTGGGCATCAATCTCGGCCGGATCGGATTCCTGACCGAGGCCGAGGCCGAGCACCTCGACGAAGCACTCGCCCAAGTGGTTAAGCGCGATTACCGCATCGAGCACAGGATGACGCTCGACGTGTCGGTGCGGGTGGACGATCAAGTGGTGGACCGGAGTTGGGCACTCAACGAGGCGAGCATCGAGAACGAGTCACGGCTTGGTGTCCTCGAGGTTGTCCTCGAGGTGGACGGCCGGCCGGTGTCCTCGTTCGGTTGTGACGGCGTGCTGATCGCCTCCCCGACCGGCTCGACCGCATATGCATTTTCTGCCGGCGGTCCGGTCGTGTGGCCGGAACTTGAAGCGCTGCTGGTGATTCCGAGCAATGCCCATGCGTTGTTCGCCCGTCCTCTCGTGACCTCGCCGGACTCGATCGTCGCGGTCGAGTCGGTAGCGACCGGACACAACGCACTCGTCTTCCTGGACGGCCGGCGCACGATGCTGCTGCCGCGCGGCGGCCGCGTCGAGGCGGTCCGGGGGAGCAAGCCACTGCAATGGGTGCGGCTCGATTCGGCGCCGTTCGCCGACCGGTTGGTTCGCAAGTTCGAGTTGCCCGTGACGGGCTGGCGGGGAAGGAAACGCTGAAACGTGCTCGCCGAGATCAGGATTGACGGATTGGGCGTCATCGCCTCGGCGACGGCGCAGTTTCATGACGGCCTGACCGTGGTCACCGGTGAGACCGGAGCGGGCAAGACGATGGTCGTCACGAGCCTGCATCTACTCAGCGGCGCGCGCGCCGACGCCGGCCGAGTGCGGGTGGGCGCGGAGCGAGCCGTCGTCGAGGGGCGGTTCGTCACCGACGATGTCGACGGGGCCCGCGGCGAGGCCGTGGCGGAGGTGCTCGAATCCGCGGGTGCCGATCGCGATGAGGACGGCAGCGTGATCGTCCTGCGCACGGTCGGGTCGGACGGCCGCTCTCGTGCCCACCTCGGAGGACGGGGCGTTCCCGCCGGCGTGCTCGCCGAGTTCACCGATCCGCTCTTGACCGTGCACGGCCAGAACGACCAGCTGCGGCTGCTTCGCTCCGACGAGCAGCGCCGCGCGGTGGACCGGTTCGCCGCGGAGGCGATCGAGACCCCGCTGGCTAGGTACCGCGAACTGCGCCGCGCGTGGCTTACCGCGCGCCGCGAGCTCATCGAACGCACCGAGAAGAGCCGCGAGCTCGCTCAGGAGGCCGACCGCCTCCGGCACGAATTGGCCGAAATCGATGCTGTGGCACCGACTCCCGGAGAAGACATCGCGATCGTCGCCGAGGTGCGGCGCCTCGGCGATCTCGACACACTGCGCGAAGCCGCCGAAACGGCCCAGGCAGCCCTGTCCGGGGCCGACGTCGGCACCGAGACTGCCGCTGATGCGTCGAGCGCGATCGAACTGCTCGGGGTAGCCCGCGATCGAATCGAAGCCGGCGACGATCCGGCGCTGGCCGAACTCGGTCCCCGCCTCGGCGAGGCGATCGCGTTGGTCGTCGATGTCGCCGGTGAACTGAGCAGCTACCTGACCGACCTTCCGGCGGATCCGGGTGCGCTGGACAGCCTGCTCACCCGTCAGGCCGAACTGAAGTCGCTCACCCGCAAGTACGCACCCGACGTCGACGGTGTCATCGCATGGGCGGACGACGCCCGAGCGCGGCTCGAGCATGTCGACGTGTCCGAGGATGCACTGGCCGAATTGCAGAAGCGCGCGGACGATGCCGAGCGGGCTGTCGCTTCGGCGGCCGGAAAGCTCAGTGCTGCAAGGAGTTCCGCGGCGTCAAAGCTGGCGAAGGCTGTGAGTGCGGAACTCGCCGGTCTCGCCATGGGCAAGGCGCGGCTCGACGTCGAGGTGCGCCAGATCGTTGCGGGCGCGCAGGATTCCGCACCGCTCAACGTTGCCGGCACGCTGCTGCACGCGGGCGGGGACGGTGTCGACGAGGTGGAATTCCGGCTCGCCGGGCACGGCGGCGCGCAGTCGCTACCGATCGGCAAGAGTGCCTCGGGTGGTGAGCTTTCTCGGGTCATGCTGGCGATGGAAGTGGTGCTCGCCGACTCCGAGAAGGGCGCGACCATGGTCTTCGACGAGGTCGACGCCGGAGTCGGCGGTCGGGCCGCGGTAGAGATCGGTCGTCGCCTCGCGCGTCTGGCCCGAACCCATCAGGTCATCGTCGTGACGCACCTGGCGCAGGTCGCAGCATTCGCCGACACCCATCTAGTGGTCGATAAGACCGACGATGGCGGTGTCCTCAACAGCGGCGTGCGTGCGCTGGACGGCGAGGAGCGTGTTGTCGAGCTCGCCCGCATGCTGGCCGGCCTCGATGACACCGAGACCGGCCGTGCGCATGCGGAGGAGCTATTGCAGCTCGCGCGCTCGCACGCCGAAGAGCTGCGCTGAGTCTCAGTTCGTTCGGCGCGTGGCTTCCTTGCGCACACCGGAGATCATGCTGCCGATGAGGCCGCGCAGGCCGAGCTTGAGGAGGCCGGCGGGCACGGGCAGGCTCGGCGTCGAGTCCATCGTGTAGACGACGCGCGTGCCGCTACCGGCATCGGAAAAGACGATCGTGCCGGTGTGGTCCTTCACCGGCGCACCGGCAATGAGCCGGTATTCGATGCGCTCGTTGGGGATCAGGCCGGTGATCTGCTCCTTCACGCCCATCTTTCCCATGCCCAGAAAATGGACCGCACCCACACCCTGGCGCTCGGCGTCGCCGGGGGAGACGAGGCGGACGTTCACTGGCAGGAAATCGCCACTGTTCTCGCGGTCCGCGAAAAGGTTGTAGACGACCTCGCGGGGAGCGTCGATGATCTCTTCGGCGGTGTAACTCGGCATTGTCTGGTATTTCCTTCCGCGAGATTCCCGGCGCCTCGACCGGACGTCAGCGGAAGCATAACCGCCGCTATGGTGGACAAATACAGCTGGTAATGATGTGACTGGTGTGACAATTGTTTCGGCGCGCCTCCGCCGGGGCGCTTGAATCCGGCGGCATCATCGAGCTCATGAAGCTGCAGGCACTGCTGTCGCGAAACACGGAAACGCTCCCCGGGCTCAGCGGAATCGCGCGGGTCGATCGCAACACTTCTCGCCTCCTGCGCCGGGTGGGCCACGGCGACATCGTGGTGCTCGACGAGCTCGACCTCGACCGGATCACGGCAGACGCGCTTGTGTCCGCCGGCGTGCTCGCGGTGATCAACGCCTCGCCGTCGATATCCGGGCGATACCCGAATCTCGGGCCGGAAGTGCTGGTGGCCAATGGCATCACCCTGATCGATGACATCGGTCAGGACGTGTTCAAGAAGGTCAAGGACGGATCCAAGATCCGGCTCGACGACGGCACCGTGTTTTCCGGCGAGAAGGCATTGCTCGCCGGTACCGAACTGAGCGAAATCGAGATCTCCGACCGGATGATCGCGGCCAAGAACGGGCTCGCAACGCATCTCGAAGCGTTCTCCGGCAACACGATCGAATTCGTCAAGGCCGAGAGCCAGTTGCTCATCGACGGCATCGGCGTCCCCGAAATCGATCTCGACCTCGACGGTCGCCACGTTGTGGTGGTTGCCGACGGGCCGGATCATGTCGCCGACCTGAAGAACCTCAAGCCGTTCATCAAGGAGTACGCACCGATCCTCATCGGCGTCGGCGCTGGGGCGGACAGCCTCTCCAAGGCGGGCTATCGCCCCGACCTGATCGTCGGCGACCCCGATGACATCACCGCGGCCACATTGAAATCCGGCGCCGAGGTGGTGCTGCCGGCAGACCCCGATGGGCACGCGCCCGGCCTGCAGCGAATCCAGGATCTCGGTATCGGTGCGATCACCTTTCCGGCGTCAGCCGGGACCGCGGATCTTGCACTGCTACTCGCGGATCATCACGGTGCGTCGATGATCGTGACCGTGGGTGCTGCCGCATCGCTCGATGAGTTCTTCGATCGCAGCCGTCGGGACAGTAACCCCGCGACGTTCCTCACGCGGCTCAAGGTCGGTCCGAAGCTGGTGGACGCCAAGGCTGTTGCCACGCTGTACCGCAGCCGGGTGTCCGGCGGCGCGATCGCGCTGCTCGTCCTGGCGGCGCTCACCGCGATCGTGGTGGCACTGGTCGCGTCCAACATGGGCGCCGAGGTCATGGATTGGGCGACCGATCTGTGGAACCAGGTGCAGACGTGGATCGAGGGCTTGCTCGAGTGATTTCGCTCCGCCAACACGCAATTTCGATCGCGGCGATCTTCTTCGCGCTCGCGCTCGGGGTTGTGCTCGGATCGCAGACCATCGCGTCGGACTTGCTCTCGGGTTTACGCGATGATCGCGCGGATCTGCAGCACGAGGTGGACGGCCTGCAGGCCGAGAACACCCAGTTGCAGCTCCAGGCTGGTGCCGCGGACGGATTCGACGCCGCGGTATCGGGCCGGATCCTTGCGAACTCGCTCGCCGACCGGACCGTCGTGGTGTTCACCACGCCCGACGCAAACCCGGCCGATGTCGACGCGGTGACGCGCAACATCGAGGCGGCCGGAGCCAAGGTCACCGGGCGGGTTGGCCTGACCGACGCGTTCATCGATGTGGCCAGTGGTGACCGACTTCGCACCACCATCTCGAATGTGATTCCCGCCGGAGTTCAGCTCCGCACCGCCGCGGTCGACCAGGGCAGCCTCGCCGGTGATCTGCTCGGCTCGGTGCTGCTGCTCGACGCCGCAACCGCGCAGCCGCAGAGTTCGCCGCAGGACACCGCGCTCGCCCTCGAGACGCTGCGCGGCGGCGGCTTCGTGACCTACGACGATGCCCGCCCGGGACAGCTCGCGCTCGTCGTGACCGGCGGGAACTCCGGCAACGATGGCAACCGCGGCTCGATCGTTTCGCGCTTTGCCGCAGCTCTGGACGGTCGCGGCGCCGGGGCCGCACTCGCGGGACTGCCTGCTTCGGCGGAAGGCAGCGGCCCGATAGCGGTGAGCCGGGCAGACACGGCACTCGCGGGCACCGCGTCCACGATCGACAACATCAACACCGAGGCCGGCCGAATCACCGTGGCCCTCGCCCTTGCCGAGCAGCTCAATGGCGGTGTGGGCCGGTACGGAACCGGGCCCAACTCGACCGCGGTGACAGTCGGCGCCATCCCAAGCTGACCGCGATCCCCCGGTTGGCGCACGAGACGCGCGCCGGGTGTTACGGTAAAGACCCGTGGGTCCGCAGGCCCCAGATCGATTCCAGAACCAAGTCCTGCAGTGTCGTCACGGGAGCGTAAGTGTCAATCAACGCGGGGTCGTCAATCACGGGCCAGCAATCGCGCATCCATTCGCGGACCGCCACCAAGCACATCTTTGTCAGCGGTGGAGTGGTGTCGTCGCTCGGAAAGGGCCTCACCGCATCGAGTTTGGGTCAGCTGCTCACCGCCCGCGGACTGCGGGTGACGATGCAGAAGCTCGACCCCTACCTGAACGTCGATCCCGGCACGATGAACCCGTTCCAGCACGGTGAAGTTTTCGTCACCGAGGACGGCGCCGAGACCGATCTCGACGTAGGGCACTACGAGCGCTTCCTCGACCGCGACCTCTCCGGCTACGCCAATGTGACAACCGGGCAGGTGTACTCCTCGGTGATCGCCAAGGAGCGCCGCGGCGAGTACCTCGGCGACACCGTCCAGGTCATTCCGCACATCACCGACGAGATCAAGAGCCGCATCCTCGCGATGAGCGGGCCGGATCTCGAGGGCCAGATCCCCGACGTCATCATCACCGAAATCGGCGGCACCGTCGGCGACATCGAGTCGCAGCCGTTCCTCGAGGCGGCCCGCCAGGTGCGCCACGACGTCGGCCGGGAGAACGTCTTCTTCCTGCACGTCTCGCTGATTCCGTACCTCGTGCCGTCGGGCGAGCTGAAGACGAAGCCCACCCAGCACTCCGTTGCCGCCCTGCGGAACATCGGTATCCAGCCCGACGCCCTCATCCTGCGGTGCGACCGTGACGTTCCGCAGGCCCTGAAGAGCAAGATCGCCTTGATGTGTGACGTCGACGTCGACGGCTGCATCTCCACTCCCGACGCGCCGTCGATCTACGACATCCCGAAGGTGCTCCACCGCGAGGGTCTCGACGCGTACGTCGTTCGCCAGCTCGGCCTGCCGTTCCGCGACGTGGACTGGACCGTCTGGGGAGATCTGCTCGAGCGCGTGCACGACCCGCGCGAAACCGTGCGGATCGCGCTCGTTGGCAAGTATGTGGACCTGCCCGACGCCTACCTCTCGGTCACCGAGGCGCTGCGTGCCGGCGGTTTCGCACATCGCGCGAAGGTTGCGATCAAGTGGGTGCCCTCCGACGAGTGCGAGACCGAGGCCGGCGCCGCCGCTGCCCTGACCGACACCGACGCCGTGCTCATTCCGGGCGGATTCGGCATCCGCGGGATCGAGGGCAAGGTCGGCGCCATCCGCTACGCGCGGACCCGCAAGGTGCCGCTGCTCGGCCTGTGCCTCGGCCTGCAGTGCGTCGTGATCGAAGCCGCCCGCTCGGTCGGCCTCGACGGCGCAAACTCCGCCGAGTTCGAACCGGATACCCAATACCCCGTGATTTCGACGATGGCCGACCAGGAAGACATCGTTGCGGGTGAAGCCGACCTGGGCGGCACCATGCGCCTCGGGGCGTACCCGGCTACCCTCGCGCGGGGTTCCGTTGTCGCGCAGGCGTACGGCACCGAGCAAGTTTCCGAGCGGCACCGCCATCGCTACGAGGTGAACAACTCCTTCCGGGAGCGGATCGGCAAGAGCGGCCTGCAGTTCAGCGGCACCTCTCCGGATGGTCACCTCGTCGAGTTCGTCGAGCTGCCCACCGACAAGCACCCGTTCTTCGTTGCGACGCAGGCACATCCGGAGCTGAAGAGCCGGCCCACCCGCCCGCACCCGCTCTTCGCAGCGTTCGTCGGTGCGGCGCTGAAATACAAGGCCGCCGAACGGCTTCCGATGGATATCCGCGGCGACGACGGGCTCGGCGGCGAGCCGGTCGACGTCGACGAGGACGCCTGACGATGACGGAGCCCCGATCGTCCGGTCGATCGGGCGACTTCGTCCCCGGGACACACGTTTTCGACACGGTCGGGTCGGAGACGTTGTACGAGGGCGCCATCATCGCGCTGCGTCGCGACCAGGTGGTGATGCCCGACGGGCATCCTGCCGCCCGCGAGGTTGTCGAGCACTACGGTGCGGTTGCCGTTGCGGCCATCGATGAGTCGGATCGGCTGGTGCTGGTTCGGCAGTACCGCCACCCGGTCGGCGCACGGCTGCTCGAGCTTCCTGCGGGGCTGCTCGACTCGCCGGGCGAAGACCCGCTCGATGCCGCCAAGCGTGAACTCGCCGAGGAGACGGGTCTGGCCGCGTGCACGTGGTCGGTGCTGGTCGACATCGCACTTTCGCCGGGATTCACCGACGAAGCGCTGCGCATCTACCTCGCCGAGGACCTCACCGAGATCGAGCGACCCGAACCCGAACACGAGGAGATCGATCTCGAGCTGGTCCGGATGCCGCTTGCCGACGTGGTCGCGCTGGTGTTCTCCGGCGAGGTCGTCAATGCGACGGCCGTCGCGGGTGTGCTGTCGGTGGCAGCCGCCCGCGCCGGGCACGTGGCGTTGCGGCCGGCCGACTCGCCGTGGGCAGGACGTCCGACAGCCTTCGCGGCCCGCAAGGCCGGCGGGCCGGCGACCTAGCGGTGCTGACGCGTCAGATCGACACCTACCTCGACCATCTCGCCGTCGAGCGAGGCCTGGCGCGGAACACGCTGAGCTCGTACCGGCGTGACCTCGACCGCTATCGCGAGTTCCTGGCCAGCCGATCCGTCGATTCGCTGGGCGACGTCGCCGAGCGCGATGTCGCGGACTTCGTCATTGCGTTGCGGCGTGGCGAGCCCGACCGCGAGTTCCCGCCGTTGGCGGCGAGCTCGGCCGCCCGTGCGCTGATCGCGGTGCGCGGGCTGCACCGCTTCGCGGCGGTCGAGGGCATCACGACAACTGATGTCGCGCACCCGGTCAAACCCCCGGCACCCGGGCGGAGGCTGCCCAAGGCGCTGCCGGTCGACAAGGTGCTTGCGCTGCTCGAGGCGGCCGGCGGCGACCGCGCCACCGATGGGCCGCGTCGACTCCGCGACCGAGCCCTGCTCGAATTGCTGTACTCGACCGGCGCCCGGATCTCCGAGGCGGTCGGTCTCGACGTGGACGACATCGAGATCGACGACCGCGCGGTGGTGCTGCACGGGAAGGGCGGCAAACAACGTCTGGTGCCGGTCGGCCGCCCGGCGATCGCGGCCATCGACGCCTACCTGGTTCGCGGGCGTCCCGAACTCGCCGCGCGGCGCAGCACGACATCGCTTCGATCGCCGCAGGGCGGCGGCGCGCTTTTCCTCAACTCGCGCGGCGGCCGGCTGTCGCGCCAGAGCGCGTGGCAGGTCCTGCAGGCGTCGGCGGAACGCGCGGGAATCAGCACCCACGTGTCGCCACACACCCTTCGGCACTCGTTCGCGACACACCTTTTGGACGGTGGCGCGGATGTACGCGTGGTGCAGGAGTTACTGGGGCATGCTTCTGTGACAACAACACAGATTTATACGTTGGTCACGATCGGTTCGCTGCGCGAAGTTTGGGCGGGCGCACACCCTCGCGCGCACTAAAAGGCGTGTCCGCGCACAGTTTTCTGGATTCGAAGCGGTAGCGTCTACCCGAAGAACCGCCCGCTCGATCGTGATGGAACAGGGGAGTCTTCGACGTGACGACACCGCGCCTATCCACTGCGGAGATCGGTGTGATTCGTGGAACGCGTTCGGCTGAGCCGGATATCGACATCCACCAAGTGAGCGACAGCGGCCTCGGACCGACCGGCCGCCCGCCGCGGGCGATCCCTGATCCCCAGCCACTGAGCACGCACGGCCCCGCCCGCATCATCGCCATGTGCAACCAGAAGGGTGGGGTCGGGAAGACGACCTCCACGATCAATCTCGGCGCCGCACTTGCCGAGTGCGGCCGCCGCGTGTTGCTCGTCGACCTCGATCCGCAGGGCGCGCTGTCCGCGGGTCTCGGCGTTGCGCACCACGATCTCGACCTGACCGTGCACAACCTGCTCGTCGAATCGCGGGTGTCGATCGACGACGTCGTGATGCGCACGCGGGTCGACAACATGGACTTGCTGCCCAGCAACATCGATTTGTCGGCCGCCGAAATACAGCTCGTCAACGAGGTCGGCCGTGAGCAGACCCTGGGTCGCGTGCTGCACCCCGTGCTGGACCGCTACGACTACATTCTCATCGACTGCCAGCCGTCGCTCGGCCTGCTGACCGTCAATGCGCTCGCCTGCGCCGATGGGGTCCTGATCCCGATGGAGTGCGAGTACTTCAGCCTGCGCGGGCTGGCTTTACTCAACGACACTGTCGAGAAGGTCCATGACCGGCTCAACCCCAAGCTGACCCTTACTGGCATTGTCGTCACCATGTACGACGCCCGAACCCTGCACTCGCGTGAGGTCATGGCCCGCGTGGTCGAAGTGTTCGGTGAGGTCGTGTTCGACACCGTCATCACCCGAACCGTGCGCTTCCCGGAGACCAGCGTGGCGGGCGAACCGATCACCACGTGGGCGCCGAAGTCGGGCGGAGCGCAGGCCTACCGGTCGCTCGCGCGTGAGGTCGTCTACCGGGCAGGCCGGTGACCGGAGCGACACCTACCGACGAATCCGAGAGCAGCGACCGGCAGGGTTTCCACGTTCGGCTGCGCAACTTCGAAGGTCCGTTCGATCTCCTGCTCAACCTGATCAGTCAGCACAAACTCGACGTCACCGAGGTGGCGCTGCACCAGGTCACCGATGATTTCATCGCCTATACGAAGGCGCTCGGTTCCGAGATGGATCTCGAGCAGACAACGGCGTTCCTGGTGGTGGCGGCGACTTTGCTCGACCTCAAGGCGGCACGACTGCTGCCTTCGGGCGAAGTGGAGGACGCGGACGACCTCGCGTTGCTCGACGCGCGGGACCTCCTGTTCGCGCGGCTGCTGCAGTACCGCGCGTTCAAGCAGGTCGCGGAGATGTTCGCGGCGATGGAGGCGGCCGCGTTGCGCCGCTACCCGCGGTCGGTGTCGCTCGAAGAGCGCTTTTCGTCGCTGTTGCCCGAGGTGATGCTCGGGGTCGCGGCCGAGGAGTTCGCGCAGATCGCGGCTGCGGCATTCCGTCCCCGGCCGGTCCCGACCGTCGGACTCGACCATCTGCACGCGCCGCAGGTGTCGGTGGCCGAGCAAGCCGCGCTGGTGCTGGAGTTGCTGAAGGAACGTGGTCCGGGAGCCTGGACGACGTTCACGGAGATCGTGGCGGACTGCAGTGCGCCGCTGCAGATCGTGGCGAGATTCCTCGCGCTGCTCGAGCTCTATCGTGAGAAATCGGTGGATTTCGAGCAGCCCGACCCGCTGGGGGACCTGGCGGTGACGTGGACCGGCGACGCGACCGCCCAAGTCGCGGTGAATGACGAGGACTACGAATGACCGATTTCACTGGTGCGACCGAGCCTGCCGAGGACACCGATCCCGCGGCCGAGGATCCCCGCGGTGGTGATATTGGCGACGTCGAAACGCCCAGCGAAGGCGACGAGCGCAGCGACGACGCGGCTGAATCCGCCGGCGGCGAAGCCGTCGATACCGACGAGGACGACGATGGCGGCGATGCCGCTGCGAGTGAGGATTACGAGCCGCTGAGCGACACGGAGCTGCACAACGCGCTCGAGGCGATGCTGCTGGTGGTGGACGAACCGGCAAGCGCCGCAACGCTCGCCGGGTCGATCGATGAGCCGGTCGACCGCGTCGAAGCAATGCTGCGCGAGATTGCAGCAGAGCTCACCGCGCGGCGCAGTGGCTTCGACTTGCGCGCCGTGGGGGAGGGGTGGCGTCTCTACACTCGGAGTGCGTACGCCCCTTATGTCGAGCGGCTGTTGCTCGACGGCGCGCGGTCGAAGCTGACCCGCGCCGCTTTGGAAACTCTGGCAGTGATCGCCTACCGTCAACCGGTAACTCGGGCGCGCGTCAGCGCGGTTCGTGGGGTCAATGTGGATGGTGTGATGCGCACCCTGCTCGCGCGCGGGCTGATCTCGGAGGCCGGCTCGGACTCGCAGACCAGCGCCACGCTGTACGCAACTACCGAACTGTTTCTCGAACGGATCGGACTCGGGTCGCTCGCAGAGTTGCCGCAGTTGGCACCGCTGTTGCCGGATGTGGACCTCATCGACGAGATCAATGACAGTCTGGATACCGACCCGCGGTACATGAGGCTGCGCAAACGTGCGGAGCCCGATGCGAGCATCGAGCTCGCAGACGACGAATGACAGGAAGATCGTGAATAACCCCGCTCGCCGTGATGGCACACCGGACAAACGTAAGACAGGCGGCCGCAACGCGCCCGCCGCGGCTGGAAAGCCCACCTCGCGTGGCTCGAAGCCCACCGGTAAGGCCGGTGCAGGCAAAGCAGGCGCAGGCAAAGCAGGCGCAAGTAAGGCCGGCGCGAAGAAGCCGCGCCCGAAGGCGCAACCCCCGAAACTCAGCAACGCCAAGCCCGCGCGGCAGCAGTACGTCGAGCGTGGCGGTCATACCAAGCTCGCGACAGGCGAGGGTATGCGGTTGCAGAAGGTGTTGGCGCAGGCCGGCGTCGCATCCCGTCGTGCGGCCGAGGAAATGATCGCCGCGGGCCGCGTCGAGGTGGACGGCCGCATCGTCACCGAGCAGGGCCTGCGCGTCGACCCGCAGACCGCGGTCGTGCGGGTGGATGGCACGCGCATCGTTGTGCGCGAAGAACTCGTCCATGTCGTGCTGAACAAGCCGCGCGGCTGGCAGTCGACGATGTCGGATGATCTCGGCCGCCCGTGTGTTGGCGACATCGTCGCCGAGCGCGTTGCGGCGGGGCAGCGACTGTTCCACGTCGGCCGTCTCGACGCCGACACCGAAGGACTCTTGCTGCTTACCAACGACGGTGATCTCGCACACCGGCTGATGCATCCCTCGTATGAGGTGAGCAAGACGTACCTGGCAACCGTGTCCGGTGAGGTCAATCGCAATGTGGGAAAGCAACTTCGGGACGGCGTGCAACTCGAGGACGGTCCCGCGAAGGTGGACCGCTTCCAGGTGCTCGAACTCGGTGAGGGCCGCTCGCTAGTGAAGCTCGAGCTGCACGAGGGTCGCAAGCACATCGTGCGCCGTCTGCTCGAAGAAGTCGGGTACCCGGTAAAGCGCCTGTTGCGCACCAACATTGGTCCGATCGCGCTCGGTGATCAACGCCCCGGTACGTTGCGCGTACTCGGTCGCACGGAGGTCGGGAAGCTGTACGAGGCGGTGGGAATGTGATTGGCAACGAGGATTCGCGGCCGTTGATTGTCGCGATGGACGGGCCCTCGGGCACCGGCAAATCCAGCGTCTCGCGGATGCTGGCAACTCGGATCGGTGCGAAGTACCTCGACACTGGCGCGATGTACCGCGTCGCGACGCTGCAGACGCTGCGCGCAGGTGTGGATCTCGCCGATCCCGCGGCGATCGCCGACGCGGTTGCGAGCCTCCCGCTGACAATCGGTACCGACCCGTCGGCCGAGCGCATCCGACTCGGCGATGAGGACGTGTCGGACGAGATTCGCGGCGCCGAGGTCACCCGTGCGGTCTCGGCGGTGTCCGCGGTGCCCGCGGTGCGCGCACTGCTTGTCGCGTTGCAGCGCGAGCTGACAACCGATGCCGGCCGGATCGTGGTGGAGGGTCGCGACATCGGCACCGTCGTGTTCCCCGACGCCGACGTGAAGATCTACCTGACCGCTTCCGCGGCTGCACGGGCCGAGCGACGCAACGCGCAGAACATCCGCGAGGGTCGCGGCGACGATTACCAGGGGGTGCTCGAGGACGTCGAGCGGCGCGACAGGCTCGATTCGACGCGCGCGGCATCCCCGCTGCGACAGGCCGAGGACGCTGTGGTCCTCGACACCAGTGATCTCGGCATAACCGAGGTGATCGATGCGTTGGATCGCATCGTGACCGAACGAACCGGAGCAGTGCAGTGACCGACGAGACGTCGACGACCTACTCTGGCGACGGCATATGGAACGAGGAAGCCGATTGGGAACTCGCCGAATTCGAGGGCGAGGCCGATGAGGCGTCGCACATCCCGGTACCGGTGCTCGCCGTTGTTGGTCGCCCGAACGTCGGCAAATCCACTCTGGTGAACCGCATCATCGGCCGCCGCGAAGCGGTCGTGGAAGACGTTCCCGGCGTGACTCGTGACCGCGTGTCCTACGAGGCGAACTGGGCCGGCCGCAAGTTCATGGTGCAGGACACCGGCGGTTGGGAACCCGACGCCAAGGGTCTGCAGCAGTCGGTGGCGCGCCAGGCTGAACACGCGATGCGCACCGCGGACGCGATCATCCTCGTCGTCGACGCGACGGTTGGTGCGACCTCTACCGACGAGGCGGTGGCGAAAGTGTTGCGCCGCTCCAAGACTCCGGTCATCCTCGTCGCCAACAAGGTCGACGACGAGCGGGTCGAGGCCGATGCGGCAGCGCTGTGGTCGCTCGGACTTGGCGAGCCGCGCACGGTCAGCGCCGTGCATGGCCGCGGCACCGGCGACTTGCTCGACATCGTGCTCGACGTGCTGCCGACTACGCCGCGTGAGGGGATCTCTGTCGGCGGCCCCCGTCGTGTTGCACTGGTTGGCAAGCCGAATGTCGGCAAATCAAGCCTGATCAACAAGCTTTCCGGCGACGAGCGCTCCGTGGTGCACGATGTTGCGGGCACCACGGTCGACCCGGTCGACTCGCTCGTCGAATTGGGCGGCAAGACATGGCGTTTCGTTGACACCGCCGGACTGCGTAAGCGGGTCAGCCACGCCAGCGGCGCCGAGTTCTATGCGTCCCTGCGTACGAAGGGAGCGATCGAGGCCGCCGAGGTCGCGATCCTGCTGATCGACGCGTCCGAGCCGATCACGGAGCAGGACCAGCGCGTGCTGACGATGGTCGCCGAGGCCGGTCGTGCGCTGGTGCTCGCGTTCAATAAATGGGATCTCGTCGACGAGGATCGTCGACATATCCTCGAGCGCGAGATCGAGCGTGACCTGGTTCGGGTGCCGTGGGCTCTGCGGGTGAACATCTCCGCGCGTACCGGTCGTGCCGTGCAGAAGCTGGTGCCGGCGCTCGAGACGTCGCTCGAATCGTGGGACAAGCGAATTTCGACCGGTCGCCTCAACACCTGGCTGAAGGAAGTCGTTGCTGCGACGCCGCCGCCGCTGCGTGGCGGGCGGCTGCCGCGAGTGATGTTCGCGACCCAGGCCACCACGCGGCCGCCGACGTTCGTGCTGTTCACCACCGGATTCCTGGAGGCCGGCTACCGCCGGTTCCTGGAGCGCCGGCTGCGTGAGGAGTTCGGCTTCGACGGCAGTCCGGTGCGGATCTCCGTGCGGGTGCGCGAGAAGCGGGACCGGCGCAAGTAGCCGCTGGCGGGTTGGTCGCGCGGTCGCGGTGTGGCTGGCAGGATCGAGCAAATGGTGATTCCCCCGGTCCTGACCGAGCTTCCCGCCGACGTCGAGTTCTACGAGACGGGGTGGCCTGTTCGCCTGGCCGACACGGACGCGAATCAGGTGCTCCTGCTGGACGCGGTCGCGCGCTACCTGCAGGACATCGGCTACGAACACCTCGACGTGGTGCCGGACGGTGAGCTGCATCGGGCGTGGGTGGTTCGCCGCACCGTGATGGACATCCTGCAGCCGGTCGAGTTCGGCGAGCGCGCGACACTGCGCCGCTGGTGCAACGCCACCTCGAACCGGTGGTGCAACATGCGCGTGCAGATCAAGGGCAGCGACGGCGGACTCGTCGAAACCGAAGCGTTCCTAATCCATTTCAGCGAGGAAACCGGCATGCCCACGCGGATGACGGATGCATTCGTCGCGCCCCTGCTCGCCTCCACGGATGAGCATCGGTTGCGTTGGAAGGCCGCGCTGAACGATCCGCTGCCGTCGTCTGCAGATGACAGCGTGCAGATCGTGGACTTCCCGCTGCGCTTCACCGACATCGACCGACTTGGCCACGTCAACAATTCGGTGTACCTCAGCGGCCTGGAAGAGGCGCTGTCGTTGCACCGCGATGTCACGACCGTGCCGTACCGCGTGATCATCGAGTACACGAAGCCGCTGATGGGCGGGGACAAGGTCGAGTTGGTGACTCGGCGCGCAGGCGACACCGTCGATGTCTGGTTCGCGGTGGGCGGCAAAGCCCGCGCGGTGGCCCAGGCGCAGCGACTCTGACGAAACGCCCTTGACCAGCCGATTCGCTCACCCAGGCACCGCTGAGGTAACCTCATCGAGCGCCAGAAATGGCGTGGACGGGCTGTGGCGCAGTTTGGTAGCGCACTTGACTGGGGGTCAAGTGGTCGCAGGTTCAAATCCTGTCAGCCCGACCAGGTCAGAGGGTGTTTTTGCAGCGGACGACGCGAGATTGTGGACCCGTTGTGGACCCGGGTTGGATTTATGTGAATCTCGTCGATGCTGCCGGCGAGTTCACTGGCGAATCCCCACCCCAAAGACGATGTCGAACGCCGCGGTCCCGATCATGGGATGGCATGAGGCTCACTGGTGTTCTTGGAGCGAGCCAGCCTGCGATGCGCTACGACGATTCGGATTGCATTGCGGTCGGTAACCATGCGCAGTCACAGCGGCGCTCACGAAGGTTCTCGACCTATCGCCTAGAGCATGTCCTTTGATCACATCACCGTTTACGGGCACCTCGGTGCCTCCGTCCAACCAGGTGGATGTGAGGGGGACCCAGTTGATGGTCCAGTCGCTGTGCGGCTTGGGTTGATGGGTCGTCGTTTACATTAGTGCGGAGTCGGTCGGCTGAGTCACCGTTGCTCGGGGGGATTCAGGCTGTGACTTGATGAATGTCGGTTATCAGGTGAGTCAGGCGCGATGAGGCGAGTTTCCATTGTTCTGCTTGGCGGACCCAACGTTCGGTGTAGTGCCCGTAGCCGGTGACCGATATTCCGCTGTCGAACACGGCCCGGTCTTGCACGGCCCAGATCACCCGCGCTGCGTTGTCGTCGAGGTCGATTTCCGGTGTGTGGACCTGATGAACGGTCTTCGCCCCGGCCACCAACGATTGCAGCAGTGCCAGCGTCTCGTCGCGGCCCACGGTCATAGCTGGTTCGGCATCGCCGTTACTCATGCCGAACTCGACGTCTGTGGTCATCAACGCCGCCAAGCTGTTCCAGTCCCGGGTGTCGAGGATGCGGCAGTAGGCGGCCTTGGCCTGGGTCAGTTCGTAGTAGGCGATCCACTCCGCCTGCCCGGTCATGTGACGACCAGTTCGAGATGGTCGAGTCGACGCACGAGCAGGCTGGGCAACCAGGGCCCGGTCCGGGAAGACGCGATGAGTGTCGTGCGTTCGAGCAGTTGACGGATTACGACGGTGGCTTCTAACCGAGCCAAAGCTGCACCCACGCAGAAGTGTGCTCCCTTGCCGAAGGTGAGGTGACTTTTCCCAGCGGGCCGGTCGATCCGGAACTGGTTAGGGTCCTCGAAATGCGCGGGATCGCGGTTGGCTGCCCCCCACATCAGGAAAAGGCGTGAACCGGCTGGCAGGGCAACGCCTTCGAGTTCGGTGTCGTCGACGACGTGGCGGTAGTGACCACGAAACGGCGGCTCAAAGCGCAGCACCTCCTCCAGGAACGCGCCGAGCAATTCTGGTTGCTCCCGCACCTGCTGTTGGATCGCGGGCTGGGCGGCCAAGATCCAGGCAGCCGAGCCGACAAGCGAGGCCGTCGACTCGCCTCCGGCGCTGAACAGGGTGATCATCATGGCCAGCGCAGTGAATTGGTCCAGATCGCCGGTGGCGCATGCTGTGGCGAGGTCGCCGAGCAGGTTGTCTCGTGGGTGGGCGGTGGCGTCTTGAAACTGATCGTTGATGTATCCGCTGAGTTCCATGACCGCGATGCCTGCGGCGGTGAGCTGGTCTTGGGTGACCAGTCCTTCCACGAATTGGGTGGCGGCATATCCCCATCGAATGAGCTTGTCGGTGTCTTCGTCGGGGACGCCGATGATGCGCCCGACGATCATCATGGGCAACCGGTTGGCCATCGCGCCCATCCATTCGATGCGACCGCCCTGTGCCCGGGTGTCCCAGATGTGAGTCGATGTGTCGGCGACGAACGACTCGATGGCGCGGATGCGCTTGGCCGCCAGTTGCGGTATCAGCGCCTTGCGGTGCACGGCATGGTCGGGGTCATCGGCGGTGGCCAGCGCTTGGGTCGCGCCACTGAGTTCACCCATCGGGAACGCGCCCACCGTCCCATCGGGGTTACGCATCATCGTGGCGGTGAGGTTGGAGGAAAAGTCATCACACCGCGTCACGGCGTCATTGACGGCCTCCCAACCGGTCACCGCGTAGAAGTCCGAATCACCAATCCGGTGTACAGGCCCCTCGGCATGCATGCGCTCATAAAGCGGATAGGGATCCTGGATGAACTGGTCATCGAACAACGACAGCCCGAGTGTCCCTGCCAGTTGTGTCATCGCTTCACGCTGAGGGTCTGAGCCGACGGGGTCAACAGATCACTACGAAGTCGATACCGCCGGTCGCCATGGTCCGCGATCGGCGTCTCAGCCGCAGCTTCTGAACTGGCCGAATAGGAGACATTCGGCATCTTCACGTCTCAGATCTGAGAACATGGTTTCGAGGCGATACAAGGAGTACTGCAGGTGGCGAGACAGGATTGGGTCGTCGGTGGGGATCGCGGGGCCGTGGCGGCCGAACGCATCTACAGTGCCGCTGCCCAACTGATGCTCCGAGACGGATTGGACGCCTTGGACATCGACGCGTTAGCCGAGCAGGTGCACTGTTCGAGGGCAACCATCTACCGCTACGCCGGCGGCAAGGCACACATTCGGGACGTCGTGCTGCTGCGCATGCCGCAAACATCACCGACACCGTTCGCGCCGAGGTTGAAGGTCTGACCGGCTCGCAGCGGGTCGTCACGGCGATCGTCGTGGCGCTGCAGCAGATCAGGTCCGACCCGATACGACGGCTGATGATGACGCTGAGCAAAGCACCCGCGCTGAGCGACCTGCATTCCTCGCCGGTGCTCAGCGCTCTGGCCGCCGAACTCACCGGAATCACCGATGACGACCCAGCAGCAGCGTTGTGGATCGTTCACGTGGTCCTGTCATTGGCCTACCTGCCGCTCGGGGACGAACACGAGGCCGAGATTCTGCACCGGTTCATTTCTCCGGCGTTCGACCTCTAACCGGCCCGCGCGTCGATCAGTCGGCACACCTAGCCAGTACCCCAACGCTGCCCCCGTCACGGCGTGCAGCACTCAAAGAGTGGTTCAGTCGTTAGGTGTCGTGACCCGGCACGTTGTTGTCAGGCGGCGCGGGGTCGGTGGGTCGTGGTCCACTGCAGAGCGAACTCGGCCGGGGTGAGCGCGCCGTGGGCGGAGTGGGGTCGGTTGACGTTGTAATCGGCCCGCCAGTCTTCGATGATCACGCGGGCTTCCAGTAACGAGTCGAACCGCCATGAGTTGAGCAGTTCATCACGGAGCCGACCGTTAAACGATTCGATCCAGGCGTTTTGCCACGGCGAGCCAGCATCAATGAAAAGCGAACCGGCACTGTTGAATCGGCACCAATCGCTCACGGCGTGCGCCACGAACTCGGGACCATTATCGAAACGAACGTAGGCCGGTGCACCGCGTGCGGTGGCAAGCCGATCAAGCACAGCGACAACACCATCGGCGTCGATGCTGCGATCGACCTCGATCGCCAGGGCCTCGCGGGTGAACTCGTCGATCACGTTGAGCATCTTGATGGTGCGGCCATCGGCGGTAGTGTCGAACTGAAAGTCTATCGCCCAGACCACGTTCGGGCGAATCGGCGACATCGCACCGACCGCGACACCGATCCCGGTCATCCGCCCTTTCCTGCGGCGTTGCGGTACCCGCAACCCTTCCTCACGCCACAGTCGCCGGATGCGCTTGTTGTTGACCGTCCAGCCGGCTCGGCGGGCCATCTTGGCGGCGCGGCGCCATCCCCACCGGGGCCGGTCGGTGGAGAATTGGCGCAGCCACGCCCGTAACTCGGTTTCCTCGGTGGTGACCGGGGACGGCGTCAGGCGCATCGTGGAGCGGTGCAGGCCGACCACCGTGCAGGCGCGGCGCTGCGATACCCCGAACCGCTAACGCAGCACCTTGACGGCGCGGCGCTTGCGGTTCGGGGTCAGAAGTTTCCCGACGAAATCTCCTTGAGCATGTCGATGTCCAGGGCCTGGTTGGCGACCAGCTTTTTCAACCGCGCGTTCTCGGCCTCGAGCTCTTTGAGCCGTTTGGCCTCGTTGGCCTTCATGCCGCCGTACTGGGCCAGCCAGCGATGCCACGTCGACTCCGCGATCTCCAGGTACCGGCACACCTCGGCCAGTTCCTGGCCGGCGCTGAGGAGCTTGTTGCCCTCGGCGAGCTTGCGGATGATTTGATCCGGCGTATGCCGCCGGCGCTTATTCGATGCCATGTCGTCGTTGATTCTTCCTGCCCAAACACTCGGGCAACAGAGTCCCACAACGACTGGACCACTACGACGGGCTCACCTCAGATGGACCTTCCTCCCATGCGGCGGATCACGGATGGATCCAGTGGTAATGATTCGCGGCGTTTAGAACTTCGTGTGCGAACTGCCGTAGGAATGCGAGGTGGCCGTTGCGTGGGTAGATGGTGACGCCCTGAGGAAACGGCGCAGGACCGTCAAACGTCAGGTCGCCGGTGATGCCGAGCCCATACTCGCCCTTGACTAGATGTTCGTAAAAGTTCTGCAATTTGGTGTCCACATGAGCGCCACCGTCACGATTCGCAGCTCCCAGAATTATCCGCTTCCTCGATACCGCGGTTTCTGAAGCGGCGATGGAATCGGTTGCCCACCAATCTTCCAGCGGAACGTCGGGTATGAACAGACCGCCGAGCTTGGGGAGAAATCTGACCGGCTCGGACGAATTCAGGTCGATACTGACGTTGAGAAAGTCACGCCAATCGGCGAACTGGGTGGGCGGGGTCGCGAGCATCGTCGTCTCGTGCCGGATAGAGAGGTGTGTCAGGAGCGAAGTACTCGAGGAGGTGTCGTGGAACAGCACCCGCATCGTGGTCGCAAGGCGTAGCGCCTCCTCTTCATCGCCGCCGTCGAAATCTCGTGCGGACCTGCGAAGAAAGCCCAACTGTTCCTTCAGCTTCTTTTGTAGGCGTGCGTCATCCGGCTTGGTCAAGGCTTTCCTTCGCTAAATTGAGATGTCCACTGGTCGCCATTCTGCTGAAACGATCCGACAACTCCGCGCGGAAACCGGTCTGAGCAGCGACATTGTGGGGGTGATGCGCCGATCGGTCGACTCAATCAGGCAGCATTTGGTCGAATTCCCGTTGAGGTGGCGGGATCCTTTCAGGGTGCAAGTGGAATTGAACCACTCGATGGCGGGTCAGCGGACCACACGCAACTGTGGACCCGTCGTCGACCCAAGATGAATAGAGAGCATCTGACCGGCCTCGATGATGGTTTGCCGGTCGGGATGCAGATACCGCTGCGTTGTCGTTAGGTCCGCGTGCCCAGCGATCTGCTGCAGATGGTGGACGGGGACCCCCGCGTCGGCCATCCACGTCAGACCGGTATGGCGCAGGCCGTGCCGGCGCAGATGCTCGTAGCCCAGCTTCGCCGCAACCACGTCCCAGTGTGTGGCCCGATGCAGAACGCCCGTCTGAATGCGCCCGCCTTTCGGGCCGGTGAACAAGCGAGCATCTGGGTCGTCACCGACGAGTGCGAGCCGCTTCTGCACCAACTCCTGGATTTCGACGATGAGCGGAACCGTTCGCGCCCGTTTGGATTTGGTCGTTTTGTCGGCCAAGCCGCCGGGTCCTGGTGTTGTTTGGCGGCGCACGGTCCACATCCACTCGTCGGTGTCGATGTCGCGTACCCTGCAGCCGGATACCTCGCCGATCCGGGATGCGGTGCATGCGGCGAAGACGACCACGTCGCCCCACCCCTCGTAGTGATCGGCTGATTCCGAGACGAGTGCGTCGGCGAAGGTCATCAGTGCATCCCAGTCTGGCAGCGCGAGCTTTCGCGGCTCGTCGAGTTCTGCTTCGACCTGGCGGTACAGGCGCTGCCAGCCGCGAACACGAACCGGATTTGTGCCAATCAGGTCGTCGCGCATGGCCTGGTCCATCACGCGACCGAACATCGCGATCGTGTTGCGGACCGTGGAGCGACTGCAGCCGGATTCGATCCATGACACAACAGCCCGGTCCACCAGGCCGTTGGTGATCAGCGTGACCGGGAGATGCCCAACCGTGGGAACAACGCGCTTGCGCCACCCAGCCAGATACGGGTCGCCCGACTTGGGTTCGAGCCCGCGCATGATCAACGAGAGGTTCTTGTTTCCGTAGTCGGCCAAGCTCGCGCTCGCGATATTCGGATCGAGGCCGCGCGTTGCCGAACGTACGAGATCGTCGATCCAGTCCAAGGCGGCCTGCTCAGTTGCGAACACCTGAGATCGGGACTTGCGGGAATTGGTTTTCGGGACGCGCCATCGCACACGGGCGCGGAACGGCTTTGCTCGCGCGGTTCCGTCGGCACGCGGAGGTAGCTTTTCGATGTCCCGGGCGACGACGACACCGACGGGCATCGGCAGTCCGGTCGTCATCTTCGGAATTGTGCGGGGTCGACTCGCCTGTCGCCCAGCCATTCCTCCACATCCGCGGAGTGATAGATGGTTACTCGCGCGGATACGCGGACGAATGGTGGCCCCTGCGGAGGTTTCGTGGTGCGCCAGCGTCGGATGCTCGACGGGTCAACGCACAGGATCTGCGCGAGCTCCTCGGTGGTGTACCAGCGACCTTCCAGGAGAGTCACGTCCATTGGCTCAGGTCGATCGGCCTGATCAATATCGAACGGTGCGAAAGTTTCCCGCGCGGCCTCTGTGCGATCCGGGTGCGCTGCTTGAAGTATGTCCGGCATCGTGGCGCGGCCGAGATTCAACGCATTCATGATGACTCGAGTAAATCGCGAAGTGCAGCGGAGACGACGTAGATCCGTCCGCCAAAGCGCCGAATCGGTAGTTCGTTCCTCGCCGCCATTCGGTACGCACCCGCTCTGCTCACGCCGAGCAGGGCCGCCGCGCGGGGGACTGGGAGGAGCAGCGGCAGTTCGCGAACTGACAGACGAGCAGCCGATTTGGACGCGTCCGTCTGACTACTCGAATCGACGCAGTCGCCGGCAGCCGCTAGTTGGCGAAGGCGATCTCGATCGTCGCGGAACCTGCGCTCGCCACCGAGTGCGACGCCTGCCACTACGCCATCGACCCTTCTCGAATCGAGTGCGTACTTGGCGCAGGATCCGGTGACCGGACACTGGCGGCAAACGCGGATGGCCTTGGATCCGCTCCCGTGTCCGGGAAACCACCAGTCAGGGTTCTTGTGGCCGCGGCATGCTGCTCGGTCCATCCAACCGTGCGATGGGGTGAGCCCCGATTCAGTCCGCGGCCTGTTTGAAGATTCTGACATCGTGTCTGCCTCCTGGCGCTTCGTACCCCCAGTCCAGCCGAATCGCTTGGGTCGCATAAGTTGGCGCGGGTTAACGCGTGATTCGTTAACCCGCGGGCAACACAGGTAGTGACGATCGCTGACAACGTCTGTGGCGTGGTGGATGCTGGGCCTACGGAAACAGCAGCCGCAAGGACCGACGATGGCCAGGACACTTCAAGAAGCACGTCAGGCGCGCGGGTGGTCGCAGGACAGACTGATCTCGGCGTTGGAGTCGAGCGCGTCCGCACGAGGCATCGATATCGCCAACCGCGCGAGTCTGAAGGTCATGGTCTCGCGTTGGGAGAACCAGAAGGCGTTACCCCACCCGATCTATCGCCAGTTACTGCGCGCAATATTCGCGTTGTCAGATGAGCAACTCGGATTTGTGCGCCGCGCTCCTTCTCAAAGCGGCCTCGGCGATGAACCCCTGCCTCAGCTGGTAGGCATACAAGTCGGAGCGGTGGATGCTGACGTCGCCAAGCGCTACCTGGTGATGCTGCGCGAATACTGTCGACTCGACAGCACGATGGGGCCTAAGTACGTGATCGGGCCGTTGCTGGCAGAGCTGCAGGCACTGGAGAATTTATGCGCGTTGGCGCGTGGTCCCGCGCGAAGCGAGTTTCTATTCGCGGCGGCGCGTTATGCGGAGCTTGCCGGCTGGCTGTACCAGGATTGCGGGGATATCGAGGGCGCTGCGCGTTGGACGCGGCAGGCACTCGAGTACGCCGAGGAGCTCGACGATGCGCAGCTGAAGTCGTACGTTCTCATGCGGCTAAGCGGGATCGCGCTGGACAGCGGAGATGCGGCGAAGGCCCTCCGCGCTGCTAATGCAGCCCTCGGAAGCGGTGTCCGTAGGGCCCCGACTCTCAGCGCTCTCGCGCTGAGACAGAAGGCATACGCACACGCGCTTTTCGGAGAGGTCGATGCCTGCCGCTCGTCCCTGGAGCTAGCCGAGGATCAGGTTGTGAGCGTCGATCCGACTGAACCGGGCCCTGGCTACGCGGCATATTGCACGCCGGAGTACATCGCGATGGAAGCGGCACACAGCTGGATGCGGCTTGGCTGGGCAGAAGATGCGGCGGCGAGGTATGCGTCGTGTGTCGACAGTTGGCCGAGCGACCAACGTCGCGATCAAGGCCTCTGTTTGTCACGGCTCGCGGTCGCCTATGCAGCGGTAGGGCGGGTCGAAGACGCATGCGCTGTCGGCCGACGCGCAGCTGCGACGGCCCGGATGGCGCCATCCGCACGAACGCTGGGCGTACTTCGAACGCTCGGCGCGTGCGTTTCACCTTCTCGTAGGATCGGTGCGGTACGCGACCTGCGCGAGTCACTGACGGGGCTCGTTTGACGAGGAGGTGGTCTTGAAGCCACTGCCGACGGCGACGTCTGCCGATGCGCGAAAGTTGAACGCTACAGTTGCAGTACTCCCGGTCGGGGCCTTTGAGCAGCACGGGGACCATTTCCCTCTTGTGACGGACACAGTCGTCGCATGTGCAATCGCGGAGCGCGTCAGTAAAGACTTCAATGCACTGTGCCTACCGCCGGTCACCATCTCCTGCTCGCAGGAGCATTCGGCCTTCGCCGGCACCGTCAGCATACGTTCGGCGACCCTGGCGGCCGTCGTGAACGATGTCGCTGATTCGCTGTCTGCGAGCGGTGTAGAGCATCTCGTCATCGTCAACGGGCACGGTGGAAACTACGTATTGCGCAACGTCGTTCAAGAGGCGAATGTTGCGCGTCGACGGATGACGTTGTTTCCATCTAACGATGACTGGGACCGCGCGCGACGAGAGTCTGGGATGGTGACGTCCGCGCACGACGATATGCACGCAGGAGAGCTTGAGGCGTCGATCCTGCTGCACGTTGCTCCGGATCTGCTACGTGACGGGTTCCGCCAGTCCGATCATCAAGCGCCTCGGCGTCCACACCTTCCGGTACTCGGGATCTCGGGATATAGCGAATCGGGAGTTATCGGCTCACCCTCGCTTGGCGACGCGGCGAAGGGAGCGGCGTCGCTCGACTCGTTGTCGAAGTCGTTTCAGGAGCATCATCGGCTTATCGCCGAGTAGGAAGCGTCGACGCGAGTGGTCTGAAACCTCAAAGTTGTTCGAGTTGGCGGCGCGTACCCGATTCGGTGTATCGGGTACGCCCGATTTCGCGGAAGAGGCCGAATCGGCGCTCGGTGATTTCGAACGAGTTGTCAGGGCGCATGCGAAGGACGGTGCTCGATCGGGTGCCGTAGAAGCCGAGTCGGACGAAGCGCGCGGAAAGGCGATGCTCCAGAAAGCCTCCAACACCAGTGTTCGGCAGCATTTTCCGCGGCGCGAGGTCGTGGTTCCTCAGAATGTCGAAGTACGCCTCGACAGACTCCGAACCACCGTCGTCTGCGTCGATTACGGTCTCGAACGCTCGCTTACCCTCAATGACCTTCGGCCACGGCGTATCGAGTGCGGCGTTGGAGATCCCATGTATCCCGTCCGACAGCGGTGATGCGTTGTTCCGAATGTTGGAAGCCCACCAGAAGCTTTCGGGATCTCCCAGTAGCACATTGAATCCCGCGTACTGATCGCCATCGGCGAGCAACCTTGACGAGTGCGCTTCGGGGGTGTCCGAGGAGGCGAGGAAATCGACGGGCAGATTGCCACGGGAGCGAACCGCCCCCGATGACTTCGGCAAGCCTCGGCGAACATTTGTGGTCGCAGCGAATCGTCCTCTTCCAGTCACACCGAGCCACGTACCGTGACTTGGTTTGTCACGACCTGCGATGATGCGTGCGGGTTCGTCCCAGACGTGCAGCGGCTCAGTCGGTCGCCAGTACACCTCGTCGCGATTGGCGGCGACCACGAGACGGTACGTAGAACTCGCGCGCCATGCGACCAACATCAAGCACACGGCGAGACCATCCTTGGTCGACCCATGTTGTCAGCGTATCCACGTCCACCGAGGGACGCGGCGGCGAGACGATTGTCTATCCGCTGGGGGTTGGAAGTCGTTGCCGAGCAACCACATTGGGGGACAGCAAAGGCGATTTCAAGCTCACGTTGTCCAGCGGACGCGGTCGACCCGTTGTCTGCGCCTCGTTCTCTTGGCTCCAAGGTCAGCTCTCTTCAGTTGTGGAAATGGTTTCCGGAAATACCAGCGCGACAGCGATTGACATCGAGATTCGCGGATCGAGCAATCGCGCGGTAACGGTCGCTTTCATCCAGCCGCCGCCCGCCCGCCTGGCCCGGACGGTTGCGGTTGCTTGTTCGTGCGGTCGTTCGCGCATTGCGGTAATCATCTGAATGACGGTCGGCAGGTCGTCGGGATGAACTGAGGGTGTCTGACCCGTCGACGCGCCATGCCCTAGGCCGCGTGGGTGCGGAGTGAGCCACTTCAGCACAATAGGGGCAGCGGGATATGTGATGTCTCCGATCGCGCCGAATACGCCGTGCAGGTCGAACACTTCGCCCAACAACGTGTTCTCCACTAGTTGCCGGTGCAGTCGAGCCGGGTCATCGATGTTGGTGATGTCGCGGCATACACCCCGCAAACGCAAACCGCTCGCGGTGATGATGCACCGTTGCGCATAGTGCAGCTCACGCAGGTTGCCGGGATCGGTACGGATAATGAAAGTACCGGTCGAGTGGTCCTCGGCTGCAGCGCACTTGATCTTGTGGTCGAGGTCGAGTAAGTCGCTGATGCAAACCACGCGCGTAAAGAAGTCGGCTGGGCCGTACACCGTTCGGTCCCGAAAGTCCCGACTGAATTCGTAGAGGTCAAGGAATTCCTCCGAAAGCAATAGGCGTGGCGGACGATCAACGGGGGTGAGATCCCAGTCCCATACGCCGATCGGTGGAGGTCGGGAAGTGTGACCGGTGCCGAAGCGCAACACGATCGCGACGACCGAACCGTCAGGCCCCAGGGTTGGGTAAGCGGATCCCTCGGCTCCGAGTTCGGCTGCTGCTGTGGCGTGGACTCTTCGGCTCACCACT
>NZ_LRRB01000304.1 GCF_001646865.1 Aldersonia kunmingensis
CACGCTCCTCGGTCTCACGTGCGGTGCCCCCACCGGACAGCACGAGCGCGCGGACCTCGAGATTGGGGTTTCCCTCGGCCAGCGTCAGCAGTGTGCCGCCCATTCCAATGGCTATGTCGTCACAGTGTGCGCCGACAGCCGCAATTCGCGCGATCAAGCCTGTCTCCAGTTGGATCATCGGACGAGAGCGGGCTGGACGATCGGATCGGGCTCACTGCCGTCCTCACGGTGGCTGTCCCACACCATCCATGGCCGGTAATTCTTGTGGTAGTAATTCTCGAGCTCGGCCCGTTCCTTGAAGGTGTCGGCTGGCTTCCAGAAGCCGTAATGCTTGTAGCCGAACAGCCTTCCCTGCGCAGCGAGTGCGCCACATGCATCCGCGACCAGGTCACCGCCCGGCGGCAGATGGTCGAAGACCTCCTGGGTCAATACGAAGAACCCGCCGTTCTCCCAGATCGGCAGATCGGAGACGGGGGTGATCTGCTTGACCTCGCCCGCCTCGCTCACGTCCACGCAGTGGAACGATGACTGCGGCGGAACCACCATCATCGAAGCCGCGGCGCGGGTGGTCATGACCTCGTCGATGATCACGTCCATCGGGGCGTCGGTGAGTACATCGGCGTAGTTGGCCAGGAAGTACTCGTCGCCGTCGAGGTGGTCGCGTACGCGGCGCAGTCGTTCGCCGATCGGCGACTCGAGCCCGGTATCGACGAAAGTAATTGTCCAGTCGCTGATGTCGGAGTGCATCAGTTCGACTTTGCCGCCGCGCATGACGAAGTCGTTGGACTCGGCCTCGTCGTAGGTCAGGAAGTAATTCTTGATATGCGACGCGCCGTAGCCGAGGCACAGGATGAAGTCCTTGTGGCCAAAATGCGCGTAGTAGCGCATGACATGCCAGATGAGCGGCCGGGGCCCGACCATCTGCATGGGCTTGGGTATCTCGTCGTCGTTGCTGTTACGCATCCGCATTCCGTATCCCCCACAGAACAGAACAACCTTCATTTCGATTGCCTCCCCAGGGCTTTCGCCGATGCGGTGATAGTGCTGTGCAACGTCGGCAGCGGGAATACCAGCTCGCCGCCCCATTCGGCGATGTAGTCGAGCTGGTGGGTGAGTTCGGTTTCCAGATTCCACGGCAAAGCGAGGACTACGTCCGGTCGGTCCTTGGTGATCTGCTCCGGATCGTGAATCGGGATGCGGGTGCCCGGCGTGAACCTGCCGTGCTTGTAGGGATTTCGGTCGACCGTGTACTCGATCAGGTCGGTCCGGATTCCGCAGTAGTTGAGCAACGTGTTGCCCTTGCCCGGGGCGCCGTAACCGACGACCCGCTTGCCCGCATCCTTGGCATCGAGCAGGAAGCGGAGCAACTCTTGGCGCACCTTGTCGGTGCGAGGCTGCAACTCGAGATAGCCGGCCACCGAATGCAGCCCGGCCTCCTCCTCGAGGCGCAGTACTTCGGCGACGCGCTCGGTCGGCTCGCCGGCCGCCGCCTCCGGGCGGGCCCAGACGCGGATCGAGCCGCCGTGGGTCGGGATGAGCTCGACATCGACCACCGTCAGGCCGGCGGTCGCGAGCGCCCGGGTAGCCGAAAGCAGCGTGTAGTACTGGAAATGCTCGTGGTAGATCGTGTCGAACTGGCCGAGGCTGACCAGATTGAGCGCGTGGTGCACCTCGATCGAGAGCCACCCATCCTCGGCCATCAGCAGCCGCAGCGAGCGCGTGAAACCGAGCAGGTCCGGGATATGGGCGTAGACGTTGTTGGCGACAACCAGATCGGCCCGCCCGAGCGAGGTGCGGATTCGCCCGGCCAGGTGCTCGTCGAGAAAGCCGGTCTCGGTGGGAACACCGCGCTCGCGGGCGGCCGCGCCGACGTTGACCGACGGTTCGATGCCGAGGCACGGGATGCCGGCGTCGACGACGTGCTGCAGTAGGTAGCCGTCGTTGCTGGCGACCTCCACCACGAACGAGTCTTCGTTTAGCCCGAGCCGTCCGACGGTGCCCTCGACGAACGTCTTGGCGTGCTGCACCCAGCTGTCCGAGTACGAGGAGAAGTATGCGTACTCGGTGAACGTGTCCTCCGGCGTGATCAGCGCGGGAATCTGCAGCAGCAGGCAGTCCTCGCACAGGCGGAGATGCAGCGGATATGTGGGTTCGGGCGAATCGAGCTCGTCGGTGGTGAGGAACTTCTCGCAGGGCGGCGTCGCACCCAGATCGACGACGCTGAGCAAGCGCGTCGAGTCGCATAGTCGGCACCGCACCGAGGGGCCTCGATTCGTCGACGGGAGAAACCAGCAGGAACGCTTGCTGGTGGATCGCTCGACGTCCATATGGTGTTACGTCCAACCGGAATCTGGCGGCAGCCGATCCGGATCACCTGCGACTATGCCAGATTGCTTGGGAATTTGCTTGGTGAAATGGTTACCCAACGAAAGTTTGCTGAAAACTGCCTGGGATTGGTGCTCAGCGATTCCCGACGGGCTCGGCCGCGTTCTCCGCGCCGAACAACGTCGATCCCCAGAACTCGCCGTCACGGACTCCTGGAGGCACCGCGAAGACCGCGGACGAGGTGTGCTGGATGTATTCGTTCAGCAGGTCGGCTCGGGCGAGCGCGAGTTGCATCGGGACGAACTGGGTCTGCGGGTTGCGGCAGAACGCGATGAAGAACAGCCCCGCGTCGAGGTGTCCGAAGCCGTCGGAGCCGTCGGTGAAGTTGTAGCCGCGGCGGAGCAGTTTCACCCCGCCGAGCGTCTCGTGCGAGGCCAGCCGGATATGCGCCTGGCGGTCGATCAGCGGGCCTTCCGGCCCAGCCGACTGCAGGTCGACCTCGTCGAACTCGTCGGTCGCGCCGAACGGGGCGCCGTTGCCCTTCAACCGCCCGATCACCCGCTCCTGCTCGTTGAGCGCGGTGCGGTCCCACGATTCGATGAGCATCCGGATTCGCCGGGTGACCAAATACGACCCGCCCGCGAGCCAGGCCTGGTCGTCGTCGGGGGCGACCCAGACGAACTCGTCCACAGCGGTTTCGTCCTCGGCCTTGAGGTTGTTCGTCCCGTCCTTGAAGCCCATCAGATTCCGGGCGGTCAGTTGCTCCTGCGACGTCGACGAGGTGCGGCCGAAGCCAAGCTGCGACCACCGAACCGCGACCACACCGGTGCCGATGCGGGCGAGGTTGCGCACGGCGTGCACGGCGACCTGCGGATCGTTCGAGCATGCCTGGATGCAGATGTCGCCGCCGCTGATCGCGGGATTGAGGATCTCGCCGGGGAAGTGCTGGAGGTCGGCCAGAGCCGCCGGCTTGCGCTGGTACAGGCCGAAGCGGTCGTTCTCGGCGGTGCCAAAGAGTGACGGGCCGAACCCGATGGTGAGGGTGAGGTTGGCCGCGGGCAGATCGAGTGCCTCGCCGGTGTCCTTCGGCGGGGCGTACTGCGGACCTTCGGCAGCAGCGCCCGGATAGGTCTCGTCACCGAGGGTCATCCGCTCGGCGACCTCGGTCCACTCCTTCAGCACTGCGATCAGTCGCTCACGCGAATCCGTGACCACGTCGAAGGAGACGAAGTGCAGGCGGTCCTGGGTCGGCGTGACGATGCCGGCCTGATACTCGCCGCGGAATGCGACGACGTTCGCGGCGGCGGGGGCGTCGCTCTCGGGGGCGGTCACACGCCCCACGACTGCGCCTGCGCCTGCGAGGGCCGCGCCGGCACCGATGGCGCCGAACAGCCCGCGGCGGCTCAGTCCGCCGCGGGTCGGTTCGGACGTGTTGGTTTGCGCGCCGTTATTGTCCGGCGACGACGGCTTGGACATTGCTCACTTCCGCCAGTAGGGCGTCGAGCTTATTCGAAAGCTCTTGGCGCTGTTGTTCATTGACAGTGTCGTAAGAGACGAACCCATCTCCCTGTCGGTATTTCGCGAGCTCCTCGTCCACCGCGGCAAAGCGCTGATCGATGCGCAGGCCGAGTTGGGCGTCGCGTTCGTCGATGATCGGCCGCACCGCCGCGACCGCGGCCTGCGACCCGTCCACATTCGCCTGGAAGTCGTACAGGTCGGTATGCGAGAAGAAGTCCTCTTCACCGGTGATCTTGGTGCGAGCGACCTCTTCGAGCAGCTCGGCGGCACCGCCCGCGGTCTGGACCGGGTCGAAGGTGAAGTCCTCGGCGTTCACGCGGTTGACGAGCTCTGCCACGTCGGCCTCGAGCTGATCGGCCATCGCGTTGGTGTCGGGCTGCAGGCCCTGGGCCCACAGATCCTTCTCGATCCGATGGAAGCCGGTCCAGGGCTGGCCCGGCTCGACGTCCGGCTCCCGCAGATCGAGGCGCGGGTCAAGGTCGTCGGGGAAACTCTCGGCCACCGGTTCGATGCGCTCGTAATAGGTACGCGTCGTGGGGAACTGTGCCTTCGCCGCCTCGATATCGCCGGCCTTCACCGCGTTCACGAAGTTCCGGGTGGTCTCCTCGAGCGCAACCGTCTGGGACACCACGTAGCGCTTGTAACCGTCGGCGGCCTCGGCGAGGAGGCTGCCCTCCTCGGGCGCGCTCTTGGCCTCGCCGGTGACGGTGAAGTCCGCGCGGATGCCCTCGCCGACCATGCCCGGACGGCACGAGGTCTGGTAGGTCCCCGGGTCGTTCAGCGCGACGATGAGCTGACGAGTCAGCCCGGGCCCGATGTTTTCCACCTCGCCCATCACCCGGTCGCCTTCGCCATAGACGTAGAACTCGGTCACCTTGGAGCCGTTGTTGGTCACCGAGAAGGCGGTGTTGCCGGTGGTCGACTCCGTCTTGGCGACGTCGCAGCTGTCGTCGGTCGCGGTGACGGCGATCGCGTCGGTGTCCGTGTCGGATTTCTCGGTGCAGCCAGCGAGGGCGAGCGCGATGGCGGCGGTGGCCGCGATCGCGTAGCTGGGGCGAATGGTCAAGCTCGTGCCTTTCAGGATGTGGATTCGGGGGTAAGTTCGGGTGCCGGTTTGGCGGCGGGCTTCGGCCCGGACTTGACCGGCCGCAGGAACAGCGGCAGTACCACGGCGATATAGGTCACCCACGCGATCGCCTGGGCGAGCGTCGGGTCGGGCCGGAAGTTGAAGATCCCGGCGAGCACGGTGCCATACCAACTCGACGCGTCGAACGAGTTCGAGATGTCGAACGCGTGTGTCGATCCGCCGGCGAGCCAGCCGGCGATCTGCAATGCGCGCACGCCGTACGAAAGGATTCCCGCGGCCACGATGATCAGGAAGATGCCGGTGTACTTGAAGAACCGGGCGAGGTCGATCTTTATCGCGCCGAAGTACAGCAGGACGGTCAGCGCGGCGGCGACGGCGAGCCCGATCAGCAGCCCGATCAGCGGCCACGAACTGCCGGCGGTGTTCTCGGCATAGCCGACCATCAACAGTGCGGTCTCCACGCCTTCGCGGCCGACCGCGAAGAACGCCAGTGAGACGACGGCGAACGGACCCAGGCCGAGCGCCTTTTCCATCCCGGCCCGCAGTTCGCCCGAGATGGATCGCGCCGCGGTGCGCATCCACAGCACCATGCCGGTCACGATCACCACGGCCACCAGCGAAGCGACACCGGCAATCATCTCGGCGGCCAGGCCCGTCACTGTCGATGTGCCGTAGTGAATGCCGACGAAGATGGCGGCGACCATCGCCACTGCGGCGCCAACCCCGACCCACACCCACTTGAGCGCATCGCGGCGGTCGGTCTTCACCAGGAACGCGACCAGGATCATCACGACGATGCCGGCCTCGAGGCCTTCGCGGACGCCGATCAGCCCGCTGCCGAACAGTTGCGTGGCAATGGACGGCGCGTTTCCGGTGGAGGCAAGTACGGACATCGAACCTCGTGGTGTGTCGGAACAACCCGATAATTAAGGCAAGGCGAGCCTTGGTTTGATGGTGAACCTACACCCGAATTCATGACACGCCAGTGCGCTTTACCTGGGCTTTAACAATTCGCGTGCAGGATGGATGCGTGCCCCGAATCCGACGCCGCTGCCTGGCAGGCCTTGCCGTGCTGACGTTGGTCACCGCCGGCTGCTCGGGTTTCGGTTCCGGGGTCGACGTACCCGAGGGCATTCCGCCGGGACCGGGTGCTCCGGTGCCGCCGATCGACATCGATGCGCCGGGCCGGGCGGCAACACAACTGCAGGCGTGGGCCGACGAACAGGGCGCCGCGAACCGGATCCCGGTGCCCGCGCTGGAGGCATACGGCTACGCCGCTGCCGTACTCGCGCGCAGCCGTCCCGACTGTGGCATCGCCTGGACGACCCTGGCCGGCATCGCCAGCGTGGAGAGCAAGCACGGCATGCATGGCAGTTCGTCGGTGCACGACGACGGCACCGTGACGCCCCCGATCCGCGGAATCGCGCTCGACGGCGCCCCCGGCGTTGCCGATATCGATGACACCGACGGCGGCCAACTCGACGGCGACACCGAGCATGACCGGGCAATGGGCCCGATGCAGTTCATTCCCGAGACATGGCGGCACTGGGCGGTCGACGCGAACGGCGACGGCGTGCTCGACCCGGACAACATCGATGACGCCGCGCTCACCGCCGCCCTCTATCTGTGTGCCCGCGGCGGTGACCTGCGCACGGCCGAGGGGTGGCAGCAGGCTCTGCTGGCCTACAACCAATCGGGTTCCTATCTGCGGCAGGTGCGTCACCGAGCCGCTCTCTACAGCGTCGGAGCCGAACTGTCCTGACCCCCGGACGGTCGGATGGCGAAACGCTGGCCGACAGGACGCAACGCGCGGGAGCCGGGAAGATAGGCTCGCACCCGTAAGCCTGTGCCCTGGTGCAGGCAATTGTTCACCGCCGAAGGAGTGTCGTTCGTGGCCATCATCGAACAGGTTGGAGCACGCGAGATTCTCGACTCCCGGGGAAACCCGACGGTCGAGGTTGAGATCGCGCTCGACGACGGCACGGTAACCCGTGCTGCGGTGCCCTCGGGCGCCTCGACCGGTGAGCACGAGGCGGTCGAACTCCGTGACGGCGGCAGCCGGTACGGCGGCAAGGGTGTCACCAAGGCCGTCAACGGTGTTCTCGACGAGATTGCCCCGGCTCTGATCGGCCTCGACGCCGTCGAGCAGCGCGTCATCGACCAGACCCTGCTCGACCTCGACGGCACGCCGGACAAGTCGCGCCTCGGTGCCAACGCCCTGCTCGGTGTTTCGCTCGCCGTCGCCCGCGCCGCCGCGCAGTCGTCCGACCTGGACCTGTACCAGTACGTCGGCGGCCCGAACGCACACATCCTGCCCGTGCCGATGATGAACATCCTCAACGGTGGCGCCCATGCCGACACCGGTGTCGACGTGCAGGAATTCATGATCGCCCCGATCGGCGCGCCGACCTTCAAGGAGTCGCTGCGCTGGGGTGCGGAGGTCTACCACGCACTCAAGTCGGTGCTCAAGGAGAAGGGCCTGTCCACCGGCCTGGGTGACGAGGGTGGCTTCGCCCCGGATGCGGCCAACACCAAGGCCGCGCTCGACCTGATCGAGATCGCGGTCGGCAAGACCGGCTTCAAGCTCGGCACCGATGTTGCGCTCGCGCTCGACGTGGCCGCCTCGGAGTTCTACAACGACGGCAGCTACCAGTTCGAGGGCAAGGCGCACTCGGCCGCAGAAATGACCCGCTTCTACGAGGAGCTCGTCAACAACTACCCGCTCGTCTCGATCGAGGACCCGCTCAACGAGAACGACTGGGACGGCTGGATCGCCCTCACCGATGACATCGGCGAGAAGGTGCAGCTCGTCGGCGACGACCTGTTCGTCACCAACCCCGACCGCCTCGCGGACGGCATCGCCAAGGGCGCGGCCAACGCGCTGCTGGTGAAGGTGAACCAGATCGGAACGCTCACCGAGACGCTCGACGCCGTCGATCTCGCGCACCGCAACGGCTACAAGACGATGATGAGCCACCGCAGCGGTGAGACCGAGGACACCACGATCGCGGACCTCGCGGTTGCCGTGGGCAGCGGCCAGATCAAGACCGGTGCTCCCGCTCGTTCCGAGCGTGTCGCGAAGTACAACCAGCTGCTGCGGATCGAGGATCAGCTCGGCGACGCCGCCCGCTACGCGGGCGAGGTCGCCTTCCCCCGGTTCAACTTCGGCAGCTGAGGCCATGGCTGCTCGCCGCACGCGCAGGCCGGGTCCCGACCAGAACGGTCGGGACGCGCGCCGCACGTCGCGGACAGAGCGGCGGTCGCAGAATGCATCGGGACGACGCGCGCCCGGCTCCGGTTCCGACCGGGACCGGCGCGCGCCGGCGTCCAAACCGTCCGGTGAGGGCAACGACCGCGATCGGTCGGCGCACGTCATCGGCAGGCGCAAGTCCGAGCGGCACGAAAGTACCTCCGATCGAACGATTTTCGGACTCTCGACCGCGCGTGCGGTGATCCTCGCGGTCGTGGTCTGCGTGCTGGCGTTGACGTTGGCCGTGCCGCTGCGGACGTATTTCACCCAGCGCAGCGAGGCGACGAGCATCGAGGCCGAGCGTGTGCAGCTCGAACGGGATATCGCCGAGTTGCAGCAGAAGAAGCAGCAGCAGGAAGACCCGGCCTATATCGCCGCCGAGGCGCGCGAGCGGCTGCGTCTGGTGATGCCGGGGGAGACCCCGTACCAGGTGCAGTTGCCCGGTGCATATGAGGCGGCACAGGCGGAACGCGCTGAGCCGGAAAAGAAGTCGGGCACCTGGTACAGCGATCTGTGGCATGAAGTGTCCGAGCCTCGCCCGGTAGAGCCGACCCCGGTGGCACCCGCGCCGGCACCTCAACCTCCGCCGCCGGCTCCGGTGGCACCACCGGTCTCGGGAGGGCCGGGCGGATGAGCAACGAAGACAATCACCCGACCGAGGCCGACCTCGCCGTCATCGAACGCCAACTCGGACGGGCGCCGCGTGGCGTGCTCGCCGTCGCGTACCGCACCCCGGACGGTCTGCCTGCCGTGGTGAAGACCGCACCCCGATTGCCGGATGGCACACCGTTTCCCACGCTGTACTACCTGACCGACCCCCGGCTCACAGCCGAGGCGAGCCGGCAGGAATCCGCCGGAGTTATGCGGGAGATGACCGACCGGTTGTCGAGCGATCCGCAGCTGGCCGAGCAGTATCGGCGAGCGCACGAGAGCTACCTCGCCGAGCGTGACGAGATCGACTCGCTTGGAACCACTTTCACCGGTGGTGGTATGCCGGATCGCGTCAAATGCCTGCACGTGCTGATGGCGCATTCGCTCGCGAAGGGGCCCGGAGTGAACCCCTTCGGTGACGAGTCGGTCGCGCTCGCCGCGCAGGGCCGGTTGCGCGGCACAGCAATTCCCGCCGACTGGCCCAAGTACACGGGCCCGTCCGGTTCCGACGGTTCTGACGAGGGTGAGACGGAAGGGCACGCGTGACGCGACGGGTAGCGGGAATCGATTGCGGTACCAACTCGATTCGCCTGCTGATTGCCGATATCGACGATGACGGCAATCTCACCGACGTCCGCCGCGAGATGCGCATCGTCCGGCTCGGCCAGGGCGTCGACAAGACCAAGTCGTTCCTGCCCGAGGCGATCGAGCGCACGCGAGTCGCGCTGCACGAGTACGTCGGCATGATGCGGGAGACCGGCACGACCGCCGTGCGGATGGTCGCGACCTCGGCCACCCGCGATGCGAGCAACCGCGAGGACTTCTTCGCCATGACGCGCGCCGAGTTGGGTGCCGTCGTGCCCGGGGCGGTGGCCGAGGTCATCACCGGTGACGAAGAGGCGCGACTGTCTTTCGCGGGCGCGGTTGGTCAGCTCGATCCGGCGGAAGGCCCGTTCGTAGTAGTCGATCTCGGTGGTGGTTCCACCGAGGTCGTGCTCGGCGATTCCGACGGCGTGCGTGCCGCGTTCTCCGCCGACATCGGCTGTGTGCGGATCACCGAGCGCTGCCTGCATACCGACCCGCCGACCGGCGAAGAGCTTTTTGCGGCAAGGGAATTCGTGGAGGGTCGGCTGGCCGAGGCGCTGGCGGTTGTGCCGGTGGAGCAGGCCCGGACCTGGGTCGGGGTGGCCGGCACGATGACCACGATCGCCGCGCTCGGACGCGAGCTGCCCGAGTACGACCCGGCCAAGGTGCACCTATCGCGGATCGACCTGCCCCGACTGCACGAGGTGTGCGACGGGCTGATCGCGATGAACCATGAGCAGCGCGCCGCACTCGGGCCGATGCACCCCGGGCGGGTGGACGTGATCGGCGGCGGCGCGGTGGTATGCGCGACACTCGCCGATGAATTGTCGCGCCGCGCAGGGATTTCCGAGCTTGTCGTGAGCGAGCATGACATTCTCGACGGCATCGCCATGTCGGTTCGCTGAAACATGCGTTCGCGCAAGAAGATAATCAATGCGACGCTGTCCGTCATTGAGTCCGCCGGATTCAATGGCGTCTCCATCGCCGCGGTGGCCGAGGCCGCCAAGGTGTCGCGCCAGACCGTCTACTCCAATTTCGGCAGCCGGGAAGACCTTGTATCGCAGGCGCTTTCCGAATTGATGGTCGATATTCTCGGCGACATCCGAGCCAGGGCCGCCGCGGCCAAGTCACCTTTCGAGTACGTGCGGGAGCTGATCGTCGCGGGGCGCCTGGAGGTGCGCACGCACGCTGTACTGGGCCGGTTACTCGAGGTGGCACGCGACAACCCGGTCTTCGACAGCGATGTGATGGAGCGAGCGAAGCCGCTTTCGCAGTTGCTCCTCGCCCCGCTCGTGGAGGAATACCCCGATATCGAGCCGAGGCTCGAGGAGATCGGATTGGTGGCCACGCGGTGGTCGATGTCGATCATCCTGTTCGACGATGAGTCGGTACGGACCGACGATGACCTGCGGGACTTCCTCGGTCGCTGGCTGCGTCCGGCGATGGAGTGATGCCGCATCCCGTTGGCGGAACGGTGAGCCAATGTGGTTACCGATGAGTAGTGGTTCGCGTCACAGTCGCCTACGTGTCGGTTGACACTTTTTTGAGCAACTGTCTAGTTTCTAACTCGCCTGGAGATGTGGACCAGGCTGCCACCGGTTGGTGACCGCCGTCGTGTCTCCCGCAATTTTGCTTGGACACAAGTGCTTTCGGTGTGCACCGGCGCGTACCTGACTTGTTGGAGGAAGCCTTGCCGAGCATCACCCGCCGTTCATTCCTGGTCGGTGCGGCCGCGGCCGGCGCTGCGGTGGCGGGAGGAGGGTTCGCCCAGGCCGCTCCCGGTGCGAGCCGGGTGGGGCTGACCCGCGAGGAGCACCGGGTCGTCGTTATCGGCTCCGGCTTCGGCGGCGGAATCGCGGCGCTGCGACTCGCTCAGGCCGGCGTGCCGGTCGTGTTGCTCGAGCGCGGCAAGCGCTGGTCGACCGGCCCGAATGCGGACACCTTCCCCAATGCGGTGAATCCCGACAAGCGGATTCTCTGGTACCAGTCCGCCCCACAGTTGTTCGGCAAGCCGGCCGTATTCGACCCGTACGTGGGGCTTGTCGAGGCGGTTGCCGGCGAGAACATGACCACGATGTGTGCGGCCGGTCTCGGCGGGGGATCGCTCGTCTACCAGGGGATGAGCCTGCAACCCTCGGAGGCGGTGTTCAACACGCATTTTCCGCAGGCGCTCGACTGGGACCTGATGAACCGGGTGCACTACCCGCGCGTCGCGCGCATGCTCCAGCTCGACACGGCGCCGGACGAGCTGGTCGACAGCCCGAACTATCTCGCGCCGCGGATCTTCGCGCGCAACGTGCGGCGGGCAGGGATGCCGCTGTCCAAGATCCCGATGCCGATCGACTGGAGCTTCGCCCTGCGTGAGCTGGCCGGTGAGATGAAGCCGTCCTACACCAATGGCTCGGGTGCAATGGGCGTCAACAACGGCGGAAAGCACACCGTCGACGTCACCTATATTGCGGCTGCCGAGGCAACCGGCAATGTCGACGTGCGCACGCTGCACCAGGTGACCGATGTCGAGCGCGACAAGGACGGCCGCTGGGTGGTCTACGTCGATCGCATCGACACGACCGGCGCGGTGCTGGAGAACAAGATCCTGACCACCGACACGCTCATCATGTCGGCGGGCAGCATGAATACGACCAAGCTGCTGGTGCGCGCGAAGGCGACCGGTCGCATTCCGGACCTGCCCGATGCTCTGGGCGAGGGCTGGGGCAGCAATGCCGACCGCATCTACGTGTGGACGAATCTGGAGGACAGCTTCGGGGTCGAGCAGGGTGGCCCGGTCGTCTACGGCAGCCTGAACTGGGACGATCCGAAGTCGGCCCACACCGTCATCCAGGCCTCGATGCCGCCGATGCCCATCGACGCGCGCAGCACGATGCTCGTCGGCTACGGCGTCAGCGAGAGCCGTGGGCGGTTCGTGTACGACGCGGCGCAGGGCCAGGCCGTGCTGCGCTGGCCAAAGGACGGCGACGCCCGGATCCAGAACGGCCACATCGGCCCCGCCGTGCAGCGCATCGCCGGCCCGCGCAGCATCCTGACCGACACGAACAATGTCCTCAACAGCACCTGGCATCCGCTGGGCGGCGCGTGCATGGGCACCGTGTGCGACCTCGAAGGTCGAGTGCAGGGTCAGCGTGGCCTGTACGTCCTCGACGGCGCGCTCATGCCGGGTAACGCCGCGGCATGCAACCCGTCGCTGTCGATCGCGGCGGTTGCGGAGCGTGCCATGGACCAGATCGTCGCCAAGGACGTCGGCACGCTTATCTGAGTTGTGGCTGCGCGGGACCGGTTTGGTCTCTTCGCAAGCGGGCGTGAGATTCTTGGGATGCTCACGCCCCCATAGCCCAATTGGCAGAGGCAGCGGACTTAAAATCCGCCAAGTGTCGGTTCGAGTCCGACTGGGGGCACCGGAAACCGCAGGCCATATCGCGCGTTCAAACGCGGACGACAGCGCTGCCAGCCGTAATAGCCTCCCGGCATGGACCGCATCTGGCAGTGGGCGTGGGATCGGTACCGGGCGAGATATACGTGGGCGGTCTTCGCAATCTCCTACTTCGCAATCCTGCCGTTTTGGCTGCTTGGGGCGGGTCTAGTCGTCGCTTTCGAGGAGTCCGATCGCTACCTGGAGGCGGCAGCGGTCGCCGTGGTCGGCGCGCTGTTGCTGGCGTACTACTCGGTTCTTCCTGGTGCGAGTCCGCAGCGTCTCGTGGACCGGTGGGCGGCCGGCGAGGACGTCGACGAGTCAACGGCGCTGGAGGCTAGTTACGCGTGGACTCGGGGAACGGTTGCGCGGACAGTAGCGGGCTCTGCTGTATTCGGCGCACTACTCTTTGCCGGTGTCGGCGCGTTGGTCGGCGCGGCGGGCTCGACGTGTGCGCAGTACGGGAGTGTGGGCGCGGCTCTCGGCGGTGTTGCGGCATTAATCAACGGGCACAGTTTTGCGGGAGCGGCGCTGCGGCCGGCGAGGGCCGCGATTGCGGGTGGCACGGGGATCGGTGACGCCTTGCCCCGCTCTCGACCGACCTTTGCGGCGTGGACGAACGTGGCTATGTTTGCGGCCTCATTCTGCTTCGCTGTCGCGGGCGCAATGCTCGCGGCCGTGCTCGATGTGGGCAGACACGGTCCGGTGCTCGCCGTTGTTATCGGAGGTGCGTTGACGCTGGTGTTCGCCGTGCCGATTGTCGTTGGTCTTACGCTCGCACCGTCGCTGCGTCCCATCCGTGACCTAACCGAAGGGACGAAGCGTGTGGCTGCCGGCGATTACGGCCGGCGCGTGCCGGTGGTTCAGGACGATGACCTCGGTGCGCTCGCGGCGTCGTTCAACCGTATGCAAGCGGGTTTGGCTGAGCGGCAACGACTTCAAGCGGCGTTCGGGACATATGTCGACCCCGACCTCGCCTCGCGTCTGCTCGAACAAGGTGATGACGTGTTCACCGGTGAGCGCCGCGAGGTGACCGTGATGTTCGTCGACATCCGCGACTTCACCCCGTTCGCAGAGGCGAACACGGCCGAGGACACGGTGGCCCGCCTCAATGCGCTATTCGAGATCGTGGTGCCCGCGGTCGTCGATGCCGGTGGGCACGTCAACAAATTCCTCGGCGACGGTGCGCTGGCGGTGTTCGGAGCTCCGCATTACCTTGCCCATCACGCAGATGCCGCGGTGACTGCCGCGGTGTTGATTCAACGCCTTGTTGCCGAGCGGTTCGGCGGGGCGCTTCGGATCGGAATCGGGATCAACACGGGCGTGGTGATTGCCGGAACCATCGGCGGTGGAGGAAAGCTCGAGTTCACCTTGATTGGTGACACCGTCAATGTCGCCGCGCGCGTCGAGCAACTCACCAAGTCAACCCGCGACTCGATCCTGCTCACCCAGCACTGCGTCGACGCCCTGTCGTCTCCACCGCTCGGACTTGTCGACCGGGGATTCCATGCGCTGAAAGGCAAGTCAGCCGCGGTGCGGGTCTTCGGCCTCGACCACGAGACCTACACGCGGGCCGATCTCACTCGCCAAGGGCACTGATCTAGAGGCGACTCGCCGCGAATCCTGCTGCGTCGATCTGCATTCCGTTGACGGCGTACAGCACGTGCAAGGCATTGGGTTGCCTCGCGGGTGTGCCGTCGCAGATGTTGTCGAAGGGGACGCAGTATTCGCGGGTCTTCCCTGCATACAGACCGCCAACGGCAACAGTGGGTGCGCCGAGGTCGAGCATGAACCGGTCCGACGGCTTGCCGAAGAGAACGACCGCCGCGACGTGATTGGCGACCTCCGGAGGCATCGGCGGCGGCACGTCGGCCCGGTGCTCCGGTCGGACGCCGGGAGGTAGTCCGCCCATCGTGGCGATCCCGGCCACGACAGCACCCTGCGAATAACCGCCGAGCACGATCCGCGTGCCAGGGCAAGTGTTCGCGATGAACGTGATGTGCCGCTGCGCATCTCTGATTCCGTCCAAGGCCGTATGCAGGACGACCGCGGGGTGGTCGAAGTCGGCGCTGGCGGCGTAGTTCACTCCATACGATCCGACCGTCTTACCGCCGGCCCGCGCGCGCATGGCTTCGGTGAACGAGGAGCCTGTGACGCCGAGACCTGGCGGTTCGGCGGTACCCCGGGCGAAGACCACTTCGATGTCGGGGCAAGGTGCCGCGGACGCCGCCTGAACAGGCAAAGTCAGCGGCAACCCCAGTGCTCCGACTGCCACGGCCGCTGCACACAAGAACTTCGGGAGAGAGCGTGCTGTCATATTGCGAACACTACCGTTCATAATGACACTGGTACCCGGTGACGGCAAAAGTTATTCGCTCGAGACCCCGGCCAATTTCGCAACGGCATCTGGGCGAACGTTCATCACCGCTGCAGTTCCGCCACCGTCTCCAGCCGGCCCAGCTTCTCCGGGTTGCGCATCGCGTAGATCCGGGTGATCTTCCCGTCCTCGATTGCGACACTCACCGCGGTGGGTTCGACGCCCCCAATCTCGATGCGGAACCCCGGCATCCCGTTGATCCAGACGGTGCGCATCTGCACGTCGGGCAGCTTTGCCAAGCGCCGGAGCAGAGTCACGATTGTCTTTGCTCCGGTGATCGGCTTCCGGACCGCCGCCGCCAGGCCACCGCCGTCGGCGATCAGCACCACGTCCGGAGCGAGCACGTCGACCAAACCCTGCACGTTGCCGGTGGAGAGCGCCGCCATGAACTTTTCCACGGCAGCCAGTTGCTGTGCTCGGTCCACCTGCATCCGTGGTCGCCGTGCAGCCACGTGTTCGCGGGCGCGGTGCGCGATCTGCCGAACCGAGGCGGGAGTCTTCCCGACGGCCTCGGCAATCTCGGCGAACGGCATCTCGAACACCTCGTGCAGCACGAACACCGCGCGCTCGGCCGGACCGAGGGTCTCGAGCACGGTGAGCATCGCGATCGAGACGTTCTCGGCCAGCTCGACGTCCTCCGCGACGTCCGGACTGGTGAGCAACGGCTCAGGTAGCCATTCGCCGACATAGTCCTCACGTCGCCGCGCCAGCGTGCGGAGCCGATTGAGCGCGAGTCGCGTGGCGATGCGAACGAGGTACGACCGCGGGTCGTGCACCTCCGCTTGGTCCACGTCTGCCCACCGCAGCCAGGTTTCTTGCACGACGTCTTCGGCGTCGGCCGCGGAGCCGAGCATCTCATAGGCGACCGTGAACAGCAGGCCGCGGTGGACGACGAACGGATCGTCGGTCATGCCGTCGAGGCTACGGCGAGCGGTGCGAGACCACAGGAGGCCGCAAACTCTTGCGACTCGATGCCCATCGCGACGTTGCCGCGAGTCATGAAGTTCGCCAGAGCAATGTAGGAAGTCAGCTCGACGAGCGCCGCCGGGCCCAGTGTGTCGAGTAGCCGAGCGGACAACTCGTCCGTGACGGTCGGTGTCGTCTGGGTCATTGCCTCGGCGTACTCCATGACATCTCGTTCGAGCGGCGTGAAGACGTCCGACTCACGCCACCGCGGCACCTGCTGTGCTTTGACAAGGTCCAGACCCTCGTTGTGGGCGCTGAAGTACCCGAAGTCCAGGCAGAAGCTGCAGCCCACCAGGCTGGCCACCGCCATGTGTGCGAACGACTTCAGGTTCGCGTCGCACTGGTCCCACTTCTTGACCCTGCGGCTTACCGCGAAGCTGAAGTTCAACACCTTGCGGTTGTGCCACACCACTCCCAGTGGCTCGGGCACCTCGCCGAACATCTTGCGGGACATTCGCTTCACCACAGCGCCGGAGATGCCGGTGAGTTCTGCCTGCGGAATCCTGGTGTTGCCAGCCATAGTTCCCTCCGTGGTCGGTTGCTCGGGCATAAGACACCGGGGGTGGTGGGAATGTGACACCGCCGAGGAAGTGGGCTGTGCCCGCTATGAGTCCAGGCGCTCGGACTCGGTTACGGAATGCCAGGCGCTTGGTGAGTAGCGGCGAGTCTCTTTGATGTGAATCGGCGGCCCACCGGTGCCGTCGTGAAAGGTCACCGTCGTGCGGTGAACCAGTATCGTCCCGACGATTTCGTACTCGTCGTCCTCGGCTTCGAAGGTCGAGCCGTCGCTGAGCTGGATATGTGCCGTCATGGTCGGAGTGTGGCACCGGGGCCGTGGCGTGGCGAGTGGGTTCAACGATCGCGCACTTCTTCATGTGGGCGCGCGTGTTTCGGCGTGCGCGGTGTCGCTAATAAGTGCGCGGTCGCGCCCGCGGGGCATGGTCCGATGTGAGCCCTACCGCCCACAATTCGCGGCTGCGCGCGGGATCCCGCCCATCAGTGCGAAAAATGGGCGCTGACGTTCACTGCCCGGCGCGCGCTCAACCAATCTGATCCCGGCGAAACGTCACCAGCGCGCGCACCGCATCATCCGAGATCGGATCTGCCGGCTGGAATCTCACCGTTCCCTTGTCGGCGTCGACGCCGTCCAGAAGCGAGCCCACGGCGGTGACTGCCTCGCCGCTGAACGGGTAAAGGCCGATGTGCTTCTTCGTGCGCATCACCGCGATCAGCCCTTTGCCGCGCAGCGTCAGTGCCGGCATTCCGTAGCTCTTGCCCTGCTCCGCAGCGGGTTCGACCTCGCGCGCCACGGCGTAGATGTGCTCGATGACAGTTCGGTCCTCGGGCTCGAGCCCGGCGAGGTATTCGTCGATGGTGCCCACGATTGTCATGGTTGCACCGGACTGCGACCACTGGCGAGCCAACGAGAATTTTCATTGGGAGACAGCGGATTTCAATCTCGAATCTGCTGCGCGAAGCGCATCGTCGCGATAGAATTCGAACATGTTTTCGAATGCTAATGCGGACGCGGCTCTGGCCGCGCTCGATGCTGCGGTGTTCACGTTGGCCGATCTTGACTTCGACACTATGGACAACCCGCAGCGGTTGGAGGTGCTGCGGCGGATCGAGATTGTCGCCCGGAAGCTCCCCGCAGTCGGGAACGAACTGCTCGCTCGTATGGGGGACCAGCGCAAGGCCGAGGAGTTCGGTGGCGAGCATCCGCTTCGCGTTGTGGCGGACGCCCTGCGAATTACCCGCAGTGCCGCCGCGAAGCGATTCCACACGGCCGAGCAGCTCGCAACACGGTTCTCGTTGACCGGAGACGTTCTGCCGCCGGAACTCCCAGCCCTCGCCGCGGCGGTACGTGCAGGCGAGGTCGGCGATGCGCATGTGCAGCTGATTCGCACATTCCTCCATCACCTGCCGACCGCCGTCGATGAGGGGACCCGTGGGCAGGCGCAAGCGCAGCTCACGGAATGTGCGACAACGATGCGTCCCGACGAGCTCGCGAAGGTCGCCGCCCGCCTGGCGGGCTACCTGAATCCGGATGGCAGTTACGCCGAGAAGGATCGCGCTCGCACGCGGAGTCTGCGGTTGGGCAAGCAGGGGCCCGACTTGATGAGCTCGCTGACCGGCCGGGTAGACCCGGAGCTACGAACTTATCTGGAAGCCGTGTTCGCAAAGCTTGCTGCTCCCGGTTCCTGCAATCCTGACGACGAGGCGCCGGTGATGGATCGCGAACCCGATGCGGACTCCGTTCAGCGCGACAAGCGCACGCACGGCCAGCGCTGCCATGACGGACTCAAGGCTGCGTGCCGTGCGCTGCTCGCATCCGGCGAGCTCGGCCAGCATCGGGGGCTGCCCGTCTCGGTTGTCGTGTCGACCACGCTGCGCGAACTAGGCGAGTTGGCCGGCCCGGGAACGACCGCCGGCGGCTCGCTGCTGCCGGTCCGGGACCTCGTCCGCATGGCCGCGCATGCCCGTCATTACCTCGCCGTATTCGACGACACCACGGGCCGGGCGCTGTATCTGGCTCGCGCGAAGCGAATTGCGACTGCGGACCAGCGGATCGTGTTGCACGCCCGCGATATCGGCTGCAGCTTCCCGGGCTGCGGTGCACCGGGCTACCTCGCCCAAGCTCACCACCGCCGCGAATGGGCCGACGGCGGAGCAACCGACATCGACAACCTGACTCTCGTCTGTCACACCCACCACAAGCTCGCCGGAACTGGGCTGGATCAATGGCGGACGACAGCCACGTGGAGTGGGCGCACGGCATGGATTCCGCCGTTTCATGTCGACCCGCGACAACGTCAAAGGGTCAACCACTTCCATCATCCGGGTGAGGTGCTGGTCGGAGTGGGTGCCGACAGCGGCGAACCGCCGTGACATGCCTGCGAGGCCTCTGTGAATCACCCTCGCTCCGCCGCCCGGCGCGGCCTATGCTCGACGCACGGAACCGCAGGGGGTGCCATGATGCCGAGAACGATCCTCGTCGCCGCAGCCGCCGTCGCGCTGGCAGTCGCCGCACCCGCGGGATTGGCGTCCGCGACCCCGCCCGAGGGCTCGACCAATCGCACCGAACTCGCGATTCTCCCTGTCGGCCCGAGCTCCGTCGTGTTGCAGAGACTGCAACTGCAGCCAGGCGCGTCGAGCGGCTGGCATGTCCACAACGGGCCCGAGTATTCGGTGATTTCGAGTGGATCGGTCGCGGTGCAGTTTGCCGGGAAATGCGAGTTCACCGACTACGGCTTCGGTCAGATCGTGTTCATCCCGTCGAACGCGCCGCATCGCGTCGTCAACCGGTCGAGCCGGATCGCCGAGGCGTTCGTCAGCTACACGGTGCCGGAGGACGCGCCGGTCCGGGGCGACGCGCCGAGCCCGTGCCCGTAGTACGTCCATTACTCCGCAGGTAATCGCCACGATTACCTCTCGCGCGTAGCGTCGGAATCACCGAACCCGCTCCGAGAGGAGATCGACGTGGCGACGCAGACCTACGAACACCCAGGGCTCCGATTGATCCTGCGGATGGACCGGGCGGGCTCCGCCTACTTCGTCGGCCTCGGCGTGCTCACCGCGCCGGTCCTGATGCTCACCGACCCACCCGAGCTCATCGTCTGGCTGATGTGGATCGGGTGGATTGGCTTCGCGATTTGGCTTGCGGCGCTTGGTGTTTTCATGGCGTGGGGTCTCACCCGAGCGGCATTACGTGGTCAGGAACTCGACGAGAACTGGTGGCGGTCGATGATCGACTACCCATTGCTGGAGACGACGACCGACCGCACACCTCACCTCGATAGTCGCGGCGGGAGTTGACCTTTCGGCAACTCCGGGCCGATCGCGAGCCGCGCGCCGGGCTCGCGCCCACGGCCCCAACCAAGCTTCTCTCGATACCGTCCGACATGTTGGCGGTCGATGATGCGCGGATCCGGCAGCGGCGTCGACTCCGGATGCACGTAGAGGGCATCGGTCGGGCAGTAGGCCTCGCACATGAAGCACGTCTGGCAGTCGGAGTGCCGGGAGATCTCCGGTACGCCCGACTCGCTGCGGTCGAAAACACTCGTCGGGCACACGTCGATGCACTTGTCGCAGGCGATGCACGCCTCGGCAAGAACGAGCTCGATCATGCCGCCACCGGCGCAGGCTTCGTCCACACCGCGTCGAGTCCGCCCGTGAGGATGTGGTGGTGCTGGCCGGGATCCAGCTCCGGGAAGTCATCACGCTTGCTCATGCCGCGCGATTCCGTGCGTGCCAGCGCCGACTCGTACATCCACCGGCCCACTGCCGTGATCGCCGCGGCCTGGCGGGCGCGCACTCGCTCGATCCCCGTGCCTCCCAGTCCCGCCGAGGTTGCTTCCCACAGCGCATCGAGTTGAGCCAGCGCGGGCGAGACCCGGTTGCCCTCGCGAATGTAGTTCTTGTCGAACGGAAGTAGCTCGGTTTGTGCCGCGGCAACCACCTCAGCGGCAGTGAGCGACGCCCCAACGCCGCTTGGCCGCAAGCCAACTCGACCGGCGCCGAAGACCTCGCGGTGCCCGACGCGCCCGGCGTGGAGCGCGAACTGCGCTGCGCCGCGGCCCGCCCAGGTACCCGACGACATCGCCCACGCCGAATTGTGGCTGCCGCCACCGGTGAAGCCGCCGCAGATCCGTTCCCGAGTCGCCGCGTCGCCCGCCGCGAACAGGCCTGGCACGGTGGTGGCGCAGGTGCGGTCGATGACGTCGAGGCCGCCGGTGCCGCGCACCGTGCCCTCGGCGAGCAGATCCACCTCGAAGCGCTGGGTGAAGGGATCGATGCCGCGCCGATCGAACTGCAGGAAGAAGTTCGGCTGGCCGATCCGCATCTGTTGCTGCTGCGTCGTATCGGCTCGGTCGAGCTGGGCAAAGACCTTCTCGTGCAACAGGGCTCGGGCAATCTGCGAACGACCGCGCAACGAACCAGCGCCCTCGAGTACGCGGCCGTCCTCGTGGAAGAACGTCGCGAAGCCGTAGTACGCCGTCTTCGTGATCGTCGACCCCTTTGGCACGATGCCGTAGGCGTTCGAGAACTCCATGCCGGAGAACTGCGCGCCCACCTCAGCGGCCATCAGTGCGCCGTCACCGGTATTGACGTCGGTGCCGAGCGCCTTCGACAGGAACGCGCATCCGCCGCTCGCAAGAACCACCGAGCCTGCGGTAATCCGGTAGTCGCGGTCCTCGTGCCGGTGGTAACCGGCAGCACCACGCACCTGCCCGGAAGCGTCGGTGAGCAGTTCGAGAGCGGGGGAGTGATCGAAGATCGTGACACCGGCCCGGCGGACCCACGCCCGCATGCGGCGCATGTACTCCGGTCCCTGTACGCCGGTCCGGATCTGCCGCCCGGTCTCCGGATCCACCGGGAACGGGTAGCGGCCGGCGACGGCGAGCCGGTTCATGTTGGTCCAGGTCTGTTCGAGGACACCGTCCATCCAGGCGTGGTCGGCGAGGAATCCGCCGAGTTCCTCGCGGCTCGCCTTCGCCTTGGCGCGCGCCTCGGGGTCCGGCGCGACGTACCAGACGCCGGTGCCGGCCGGTGCGGTTGTGCCACTCGTCCCGCAGTAGCCCTTGTCGACCAGGACCACGTCGGCGCCGGCTTCGCGAGCCGACAGCGCAGCCCAGGTGGCGGCGGGTCCGCCGCCGATCACGAGGACATCGGTGCTCAGTAACAACGGCTCGGACACCTTGGATTCGGGCACGCTCGCTCCTCGCTCGACGGCAGATATGCGATCGACGCTATTGGCGTGGAGGCTCGTCGTGACCGGTTGCGATCAGCGTGATTGCTACCGCTGAGTGGACCTCCGATGCGACGCCGCGCCAACCGGTTGATATGAACGAGGGGCAAGTTGTCCGGTCGGCGCAGTCCGGCCGCGGAGAAAGTGGTGCCGATGAACCCCGAGGTGATCTTCCGAATCGAGTCCGATCCCGGGCACGGTTCGCTGCGCATGGGGTTGGGTCCGTGGTGCATGGACGATGCCGGTGACTTCAGCCCGGCCTCGCTCGCGGTCGGCGTAGATGCCCTGCTCGGGGCGCAAATTCACCTGGCCCGCTTCGCCGAGCGCTGGACGGTGACCAGCGAGCTGACCATCGACAGTTTTGCCGATCCGGAGCCGTCGGCACGCTACCTGGACCTGCGCACCACGCACCTTTCCAACGACGATGGCGGCGGCGCGGGGACCTGTGAGGTGGTGACCGACGGTGGCCGAGTCATCGCGTCCGGGTTGCTGCGGTCTCGCTATGTCCCACCGCTGCCGGAAATGCCGCGTGAGTTCCGGTTCCCGTCGAAAGAGGAACGAGTCGACGAACGGGAACCCAAGTCGGTGCTCGACGCGATCGGTGGCCGGGTCGAGATGGCGGAATCGGGTGCGCGCCTCGTGGTCGCCGCCGATTCGCGGCTGCGCAACTTCAGCGGCGTGCTGCACGGCGGAATCGTGTCTACCGCGTCGAGCCTCGCGGGTCTCGCAGCGCTGGACTCCACGGTGCCGAAGCGAATCGCGCGCTACTCGGTGAACTTCGTGCGGCCCGTGCCGATCGATGTGGATGCGACGTTCGAAGCGACCCCGGTGCACAACGGTCGTGGATTCGGCGTCGCGGAAGTGATTGCGCGAACGGCCGACGGAAAGATCGGCTCGTTCGCGACTGTCACCGCATACGCGCGCCCGGACGACGCGCCGACCCCCTGATTGTCGGCCCGTAGCCCGGGCGGCGACTCACCCGTCCAGCAGGTGAGGCTGGCCCGCCCGGAAGCGGTCGGCGTCGATCTTCTTGGCGGCGTCGAAGATCGGCAGGTTCACCAGCGGGAAGATCGCCGCGCGCCCGCCCGGGTCGCCGGCGGCGTTCATGATGCCGTTGGCTGCAGCGCGACCCGATTCGTTCGCGGCCTCCATCGTGGGCAGGTCGATGTGCGTGCGCACGTGATCGCCACCGATGAACAGGTTCGGGATCGCGGTGGTGGCGTTCGGACGCCAATCCCACGAGCCGACGGTGTTGACGAGCAGCGGGGTCTCGTTGTGAGTCGTGCCGCCGGACCAGGTCAAACCCGGGTCGAGGTGCCAGGAGTGGATGTCCTCGTCGCGCAGCCAGTTGCGCCCGGTGTTGAGCCACATCTTGGCCTGAGCCCAGACCTCCTGCCGCACTTCTTCTTTGGTGCACTGCTTGGCCGGCTTGCCGAACAGGATGCCCGGCGTGTCCCAGTCGGACACATCGATGGAGAGGCACTCCACGACGGTGCCGTCACCGTAGGTGGCTTGGAAGTTGTTGGCCCACATGGGCGCCTGGCGCAGGCCGGTGATCGCCCACGGCGAACCCATGCAGGCGATATGACCCTCGGGCAGGCCACTCTGACGGGTCATATAGAACTGGATACCCACCATCCAGTCGGCGTAAAGCTTGTGGATGCCGGCGAGGTGCGGGTCGGCGTTCATGACCTCGTCGGTGATCAGGGGCTGCGCCTTGTCGACGGGCATCGAGGCTACGTAGTAGTCGGAGTGCACGGTGCTCCGAGCTCCCGATCCGTCGGCCATCGTGACGCTGGAGATCCGCCCGCCCTCCACGTTCAGCCGCACGGCGCGCTGGCCCATGATGAACTGAACGCCGCGTGAGCGCAGGTAGGCCACCCACGGATCGATCCACGCCTCGTTGGTGGGACGGTTGAGGATTCGGTCCGCGCCGCCCTTGTACTCGGGGACGATTCCGGTGGCGGCGAGGACGAGAGCCTCACCGATGGTGGCGATCGTGCGCGCGGAACTGACGTGTGGCTTCGCGGCGACGGTGATGCGGGTGAGCGCGTTGACCAGGTAGTCGCGGTAGGCCTGCGACTTGCCTTCGGCCTTGAGCGCGTTCTCCCAGGTCATGTACTCCCATTGCCCGAACCGTCGTTCTTCCGAACTGGTGAACCACATCATCATCATCTTGACGAAGAACGCCATTTCGAGCGGCGGCAGCTGCGGGATGAAGCCGACCGCAGTAATGAGGGCCTTCTCGATCGTTTCCGGCGTGATCTGGGAAATGCCGGCGACGCTGAACGGCGCCGCAATCGCGGGCGAACCCTTGATGCCGACGACGCTGGAGTCCACCGCGCGCAGGTTGGTCAGCACGCCTTGCGGGTTGCCGGGGAAGGGAATTCGCGACATGGTGTCCGGCACATGCTGGTAACAGCCGGGGAAGAAACGGAACCCGTGCTCACCGGGCAGGTTCTTGCGGCCGCCCGCTGCGGTGTTCGGCACGTCCATACTACGGGCCTTGCCGCCGAGGAAGGACGGTTCGTACACCGTGACGGCGTAGCCGCGCTCGGCCAGTTCGTGGGCGGCCGACAAGCCGGCCATACCGCCGCCGAAGATGGCGACGGAGCGGCCGGGCTTCGGCAGTATCGGCTGCTGTCGCAGCGGCTTGGGTGCGGCGCTGGCGGTGCCCGCCGTGCCGGGAAGTGCGGTGGTTGCGGCGACTGCCGCACCGCCGACGATCGCCGCGCGCATTACGTCGCGACGGTTGAAACCCGGAGTGGTACCGCCGGTTTCATTCATTTCGACCCCTCGAGAAATGGTGGTTGCTGACCTAGCGATGGACGGGTGTAACCGATTTTGTGGCGTACTGCGACGGCGGTGCGGGCAGGTCCGGCAGCGAGACGCGACGTTCCGACCATTCGGCGGCGCCGTCACGAATCTCGCGTCCGATCTGCTTGGCCAACGCGACCCGCGACGAGGCCGGGTTGGTGACACCTTTCGCGAGCACTTTGGCCAGCCGTGCTGGTGACGCGACCTCGTTCGGCGTGCGCAGGCGCGAGTAGACCTCGATCAATCCGACCGCGATGTCGGGATTGTCGTCTGCTGCGCGGTACAGCTCGAGCTCGAGTGGGGTCAGCGGCTCGCCGCGGGCTTGTCGGTTCGTCCACTGGAAGATGTCCATGCATTCGCGCCGCCGACGCTGCTCCCACGCATCCAACTGGGCGTCGAGCGCCACGGTATGGTCGAGCAGCGACGCGGTCGCCTCACCGAGCAGACGCCCGTAGCGCATCGCATCGCGAATGCCTTGAGCGGTAACGGGATCCTTGAAGTGTCCGGCGTCCCCGGCGAGCGCCCAACCGGGTCCGGCGGAACGGCGGAAGTACGAGGCGATGTTGAGTCCGGAGCGGACCTTGCCTTCGAGCTCGCAGCCACTCAGCCGCTCATTCAGGCCCGGAATCTGCTCGATCATGCCGCGGTAGAACTCCTCGACACCGCCGGTCACCCGATTTGGGGACTTGCCGACCGGCGGCTGCAGCAGGCACAGCACCAGGCCGTCGTCGCACGGAAACGCCGTGCCGAGCAGGTCGTCGACCCGCCACATCACCGCGGTCTCACGCCATTCGGGCTTGTTGTCACGCCAATAGCCGTAGAAGCAGTTCCGCCCGCTCGGCGCGTGCAGGTAGGGAGTGTCACGCACTCCTACGAGCGAGGCCACGGTGCTGCTCCGGCCGTCCGCGCCGATCGTCAGTGGAGCGCGGATCTCGCGAAACACATTGTCCGAGTCCGTGTATCGGACTCCGGCGACCCTGCCGTCCTCCCACACGAGCTCGCTGACCCGCGACCGTTCGCGGATTTCCGCGCCGGCCTCTCTTGCCGTCGCCACGAGGGAGGCGTCCAATCCGGTTCGGCGGACGCACATCGCGTAGTCGATGCCCTCGTACGGGGTGTACGGTGCGCGAACCGTGTACTGCGGACCGACGGCGACTGCCATCGCTATGGGCAGCGGTGGTGCGCCGAGTGCGCGGACCCTCTCGAGTGCACCGAGGGTCTGCAATTCGGCGACCCCGGCAGGCCAGAGCAGGTGGGTCGAGAGCGCATCGGAGGGGAAACGGCTGCTGTCCAGGCCGATGACATGGCGACCGGCTTTCGCCAGCGCGATCAGGGCTGCGGACCCTGCACACCGGGTGCCCACCACGACGACATCGGCGTATTCGACCGATTCCGGTTCACTCATCACGGACCGCAATCCGCACCCAAACATCATGAGCGGCAAGGGATTCGATCATCCCGCCGAGCCTTCGCGACATCGCGGCCCCTGTGGGTCAAAGTGTTCGGACATAGTGTCCGATTTGAATAGTTGCGCGCTGTTGTCAGATTGTCAATAACGAATCTCGAAATGGCAATCACTTGTTCAGCGGAGTTCGCGGGCATGATGGGGCCATGGTGTCGGTGACCCGCTCGACGAAGAACTCTCCCGCGCGGCGGGGCGAACGCCGCGAGGAAGTGGAACACCGTGTCCTCACGGCGGTGGACCGGCTACTGGCGCAGGGCGTGGCATTCACCGAGCTACCTGTCCAGCGAATTGCGACCGAATCCGATATCGCGCGCTCGACGTTCTACCGCTATTTCCCGGACAAGAGTCAGCTGCTGATCCGGATGGCCGACCTCGCCACCGACGACCTATTCCGGGCGGCGGCGCAATGGTGGGCGGGCGAGCAATTGAGCGAGACAGGCGCGATCGACGCGATGCGGGACATGATCGCGGGCTTCACCAAACACCGACTACTGCTCGAGGCTCTCGTCGAGGTCGCAAGCTATGACCGGGAAGTCGGGCGGTACTGGCGTTCCCGAGTCGACGCCTTCGTCGAGATGGTGCGCCGCCGCCTCAACGAGTTGAAAGAAGCGGGGCGCATCAACGAGGAGATGGACGTGCATGCCACGGCGGTGATCGTCACCGCCATGGTCGAGCGGGTGATCGCGGGTCGGCACCGCATCTCGGAGGGCCGGCTGGCCGAGGCGCTGGGCCGCGCGATCTGGCTGACGATTTA
>NZ_LRRB01000166.1 GCF_001646865.1 Aldersonia kunmingensis
GCGACCGCGATCGTCGCGGCGTCGATCGGCCGGGCCCGCGCGCTGAACATGGCCATCCTCGCCGAGCGCCTGCCCGCATCGAAGGCGGTCGAGTACGGCCTGATCGCAGCGACCTATCCGGATGACGACTTCCCCACTGCCGCAGCGGCTCTTGTCGATCGCATCGCTGCCGGACCGTCGGAGGCGTTCCACCGCACCAAGGCCGCGATCAACGATGCCACCCTCACCGAGTACGACAACGCGCTCGTCCGTGAGCGCAAGGGCCAGCTCGAACTGCTCGTCACCGCGGACCACCGCGAGGGTGTGGCGGCGTTCCTCGGCAAGCGGCCGGCGAAGTTCGGCGGCAACTAGCGCGGAAGCGCCACCTTCGCGGGTGCAAAACTTCCTCCCGGGTGCGAAATTTCTTCCCCGGGAACACAATTTGCACCCGGGAAGTTCCCGCGCTCCCGCAATATCGGTGCGGTTTTGAAACTACGATCCGGCCATGCGCAGAACCTTCGTTCGCGGCGTCCTCCTCTTGTCCACCGCTTTCCTCGCCGTGGTCATGCCGGTGCAGCCCGCGTCCGGCGCACCCACGTCCTGGGCGGCCGCAGCCTGCGGCAACCGCTCACGGCCGCCGAGGTCTCGGAAATCCTCACCCTGTCCGATACCGGCACCCTGCCGAGCGACCCTAGCCTGCCACGACTAGAAACCACGGCTGCCCGACTGAATAGGATCACCGAAATCCTTGTCCACCACAAGGATTGGCGAGCTACATTCGCGCTCGGCCTCGACACCCTCGAACAAGCAGCGGTGCTGCCATTGCAGCGTACGGAGTCGTCATTCGTCGATCCCGACTACGCCCATCGACTCAGCATCGAGGTTATGAACCAGTTTCTGCTGAACGTTCACGGGGAGTTCGGTGCCGGCCACGTCGAACCGCGATGGGCACGCCACTTCGCGCTCGCGCACGACTGCAACCTGTCGCTTGGACGCGTCGCAATGGCCGGATACAACGCTCACTTCACCGTTGATATGCCCCGCGCAGTCGCTGCGATCGGTTCCCGACCGGACAACGCACGCGATTACTTCACGGTTCTCGACACGATCGGGCGCAGCACAAACGTCATCGTCGATCGAACCAAGGGAGTCTTCGGCAATGCTCTCGGTCCAGCCCTCGATGCACTGTCGGGCAACGGATTCGCCGGTGCCGGCTTCAGCGGATTCAACGTAGTCAACTTCGGCAACGGACTGGCGCTGCAGAATCCGAATCTGCGCGCCGCGGCGGAGGTCGAAATAGGGGCGCTGTGGAGTTCCCTCGATCTCGCCGTGCAAGCCGTGTAAGCCCTGCACAAACTCCCGGCGCGTTCACACCAGCGAATTGTCTTCGTGCGAGCAAAGTTTCGCCCGCACGAAGACAACTCGCTCGCGGGAAGGCACACGGATGGTCGGATACACCTGGCCGAATCCGGAGCAGCACCTCAACTCATGAGGCTTTCGATGTTGTCCAGTAGCGGGAGCATGATTTCCTGGCCGACTCGGATGACATCGGGATCCGCGATGTCGTTGAGCTCAGCAATCTTCTGGACGTATTTCGTGGTGCCATATTTCTTGAATACGATCCCCGACAAAGTTTCACCTTTGATGACCGTATGCATCTCGACTGCCATGACTATCTCCCATCCTTGTGGTTGGTGACCTGCAGGATGAGAGTGGCTTATCCGGCACAGTGCGCCATAGAGTAGGGAGCTACTCGACTTTCAATCGACAGTCACTCGCATTTCGCGGGCGGCCGCAATACCGTCAGCCCGCGGACTTGGCGCCGACCGTCTGCAGCGCGATCGCGGCATACTTGAGCGCGACTTCCTCGGGACGCAGGGTTCCCTCCGCGTGGTACCACCGCGGGATCGACTGACACATCCCTAGGAGCGCACGGGTGGTTTCGGCAGCGTCGTCGACATCGAACACGCCGGTCCGGACACCGTCCTCGATGATCCTCCGCACCAACTGCTCGATTCCCTTGCGCACCACGCGGTTACGCTCGCGGTTCTCGGGGCCGAGGTAACGCGCCTCCGACTCGATCGCCGCGAGCCGGGCTCGCGTCGTCATGCGCAAGACGATCGCCTCGATGACATTCGACAGTCGCGCGACCGGATCGTCACCGCCCTCGGCATCTGCCGCATGCGCGCGGGCCAGCACGTTGCCGGTGCTGATTTCGATCAGCGCAATGAGCAGCCCTTCTTTGTTGTCGTGGTGGTAGTAGAGGGCGGGTACGGTGACTCCGACGCGGCGGGCGATCTCGCGCACCGATGTTCCATGGAAGCCCCGCTCGTAGAACGTGTCGAGCGCCGCTTCCAGAATCGGCGTCAGCTCAAGCGGTTCCAGGCGGCGCCAGTCCGACGTCGATGCCCCGGAGGGGGCCGAATCGCTTGCAGTAGGCATGTACGCCATCCTACCTAACGATCGCTAAACGACCGCCGAGCACACCCGGTACGTTCGCCGTGCGACGTGCTTCTTACTGCAAAAGAATCAATGAGAACGTGTTCCAATTCCGGTAGGGTCGCGAACGTGATCTCAACCGTCGTATGGGGCACCGGAAATGTCGGGCGAGCCGCGATTCGCGCGGTCGCCGCCCACCCGTCACTGAGCCTGGCAGGCGTACTTGTGCACGATCCGGCGAAGGTCGGCAGAGACGCAGGCGACCTGGCCGACTGCGATGCGCAGCTCGGCGTCTTCGCCACCGATGATGTCGCTGCCGTCCTCGCCGAGCGTCCTGGCGCGCTGGTCTACGCCGCGTCGGGCGAAATCCGTCCCGACGACGCGCTCGGCGATATCGCCAAGGCCATCCGGGCCGGCGCTGTCGTCGTCACGCCATCGGTATACGCGCTCTACGACCCGACCTCCGCTCCCCAAGAGTTGCGCGAGCCGATCGAGCAGGCCATCGAGGCGGGCGGCGGGTCGCTGTTCGTCTCCGGCGTCGATCCCGGTTGGGGCAACGACATTCTCCCGCTGCTGATCAGCGGACTCGGCTCCACCGTCGATGAGATCCGCTGCCAGGAGATCTTCGACTACGCGAGCTACGACCAGCCCGATTCGGTGCGCTACCTGGTCGGCATGGGCCAGCCGATGGACTACGACCCGCCGATGGTCGCCGCCGGTGTCCCGACGATGGTCTGGGGCGGCCAGATCCGGCTGATCGCCCGCGGCCTCGGCGTCGAGGTCGACAAGATCACCGAATCCCTCGAGCGCCGCCCGCTCTCCGAGACGGTGCAGACCGCGACGATGGGCGAGTTCGAGGCCGGCACGCAGGGCGCGTTGCGGTTCGAGGTGCAGGGCATCGTGGATGGCGAAGCGCGGATCGTCATCGAGCACATCACTCGGATCCACCCCGACTGCGCGCCCGACTGGCCGCAGCCACCGGACGGACGCGACGGTGCGCATCGCGTAGTCATCTCCGGCCGCCCGAACATCGAGGTGACCGTTGTCGCCACCGATGAGGGCGGCAGCGGCGCCGCGGGTGGCAACGCGACCGCCGTGGGCCGGATCGTCAACGCGATCGACTGGCTCGTCGAGGCTCCGCCCGGCATCTACGACGCGCTCGACGTACCCCTGCGCCCGGCAACCGGCAAGCTCGCTCCAGGAAGGCAGTCCGAATGAACATCGACATCCCCGCGGGCAAGGACCCGATCACCTACGTGTGGGGCGAGATGGTGCCCGGTATCGGCCCGGCGGCGGCAAAGCTTTCGCTCGCGGTGTACTCGGACAGCACGCTCGGCTTGCGCGAGTTCGAGGCTGCGAGGCTGCGGATCGCACAGATCAACGGGTGCATCTTCTGCCAGGACTGGCGCACCGATCGGGACGGCGTGAAGGTCGAGGAGGGTTTCGACGAGGCCGTATCGCAGTGGCGCACGACTGACGCCTTCGACGACCGCACCCGGATCGCCGCGGAGTACGCGGAACGCTACGCCCTCGACCATCACGGCATTGACGACGATTTCTGGTCGCGCTTCAAGGCGCTCTACACCGAGCCCGAGATCGTCGAGTTGAGCATGTGCATCGGATCGTGGCTGTCCTTCGGGCGACTCAACCGGATCCTCGGGCTCGACACCGCATGCGCGCTGCCGAGCCACTGACACTCACACGAGGACAACTCGTCCAGCCGGCCGGGTAACTCAGCCGGCCAGCAGAACGCCGACCAGCGCCACTGTCGCAACCAGCACTGTGGAGAGTGCGGCGAGCAGCACGTAGCGACCGCCGATACGCCGCAGGACCGCCACCTTGATACCGGTGCCGAGCGCAAACATGGCCGCGGTCAGCAGCGCGGTCTGCACCGTGCTGGCACCGGTGAGGACGTGGGCAGGCACGACATCGAGGGTGCGCAGGGTGGCGCAGCCGAGGAACGCGATCACGAACAGCGGCACCAGAGCCGCCTTGTTCGAACCGGCGGCCACACCTGCACGACGACGCTGCATCGCGCCGATGGCAACCACGACGGGTGCGAGCAGCAGGACCCGGGCCAGCTTGACCGCGACGGCGACGGTGAGCGCCGTGCCGCCGATCGCGCCACCCGCGGCGACGACCTGAGCGACCTCGTGAATCGATGCGCCGGCCCACATCCCAGACTGGTCGGACGTCAGCCCGAGCATGTTGCCCAGGAGCGGGATCGCCGGGATCATCAACGTCCCGAACAGGGCTACCAGGGTTACCGCAGTGACGACATCCTTTTCGTCGGCATCGACACTTCCCTCGACTCCCGCGACGGCGGCCGCTCCGCAGATGGAGAACCCGCAGGCGATGAGGATCCGCTGTTCCCAACCGATGCCGAGCCACCGGCCGATGATCATCGTGCCCGAGATGCCGAGGGCAACCACCGCGACGACGGCGAGCAGCACCCCCGGGCCGAGGCCGACGAGGTCACCGAGCGCGAGCTGGAATCCGAGCAGCGCGACACCGACCCGCAGCAGTCGACGGCTCGCGAAACCCATGCCGGCGGACATGCTCGCGGGCAGCGGGACGATATTCGTCAGCACCGCGCCGAGGACGATCGCCACGAGCAGAGGGCTCGCGGCGGGGACAACCCATCGAATGCCGAGTGCGACGGCGGTCGCCGCCGCGCACACCGCGAGGCCGGGCGCCAGGCGAGCCACGGCCGCCGCCTCCTGGCCCCGGCGCGTGCGCGGAGCGAGCGCCGCGGTGTCGGCCGGTGCGCGATCGATCGTCGCCTGGATTGCCATGACATCCACGATCGCCTCGATCGGGTGACTCCGGTAGCCGCCAGTTCGGCATGCTGACATATCAAATTGATATGCAGTTCAGCCCAGACATATCATCTCGGCAAGATCTAGACCCCGCTCGAACTGGGCATACTCGGATTGCCAGCAGCTGGCTGCGCTCATTCGCGTCGGCTGGCAGCGGCGAGCTCGGCCTGCCGCTCCTGCTCGAGCTCGCGTTGTTCGACGAACGACTCCTCGGTGCCGGGGATCTCGGTACCGCGCAGCGAGAGGCCCTTGGTCTCGATCAGGAAGATCGACGCGACGATGCCGATCAGGCAGGCGCCGAGCATGTAGAAGGCCGGCACCAGGTTGTTGCCGGTGGCGCCGATGATCGCCTCGTTGATCGCCGACGCGGTGCCGCCGAACATCGAGGTCGCGACGTTGTAGCCGATCGCAACGCCCGCGAACCGGACGATCGTCGGGAACATGGCCGGGAACGTCGCACTGATGGTCGCCAACTGCGGCGCATAGAGCAGGCCGAGAACCGCGAACCCGATGATCGCGCCGGTCAGGCTCGTGCCGATCAGCAGATACATCGGTATCACCGCGACCACCAGCGCGGCACACGAGAACAGCCACATCGGACGGCGTCCGATTCGGTCGGACAGCATGCCGAAAAACGGCAGCGTGAAGAGCATGACGAGCTGGCCGAGCAGCGGGACGAGCAGCGCGTCGGATTCCTCCATGTTCAGCGTGGTTTGCAGGTACGTCGGCATATAGCTGAGCAGGGTGTAGTTGACGACGTTGAGGGCGATCACCAGGCCGAACAGGGTCAGAACAGGCCGGAGGAAGCGCGTGACGAGGTCCTTGAAGACACCGCCCGGGGTTTCCTCGGTCTTGTTTTCGTGCTCGAGCTCGCGGAATACCGGGGTGTCCTGCATCCGCGACCGCAGGTACATACCGATCAGGCCGAGCGGCGCGGCAACGAGGAACGGAAGCCGCCAGCCCCACGACTGCATCGAGGTGTCGTCGAGGGTGTTCACCAGCAGCAGGGCGATCGCGTTGCCGAGCGTGAAGCCGACCAGCGTGCCGACTTCGAGGAAGCTGCCGAAGAAACCACGCCGCTTGTCCGGGGCGTACTCGGCCATGAAGGTCGCCGCACCGCCGTACTCACCGCCGGCCGAAAAACCCTGCAGGATGCGGCACGCGTACAGCAGCACCGGCGCCCAGATCCCGATCGTCGCGTAACTCGGAATCACGCCGACGGCGAGTGTCGCGCTGGCCATCAGGATGATCGTCATCGCCAGCACACGCTTGCGGCCGATCTTGTCACCCAGCGGGCCCCAGAACAGGCCACCGATGGGCCGGATGAGGAACGACAGAGCAAAGCCGAGCAGGGTATAGAAAACGCCGTTGCCACCTTCGGGGAACAGGGACGCGGCGATATGTGTGGTCAGGTAGGCGTAGACCCCGTAGTCGAACCACTCAACCGCATTACCGATCGCGGACGCGCCGATTGCTCTGCGCAGAACGCTCGGTGGCACTTCCTGTGTGGTCGGCGGGACTGCGGCACGAGACATCCACTCGCTCCTGTCTGGTGGGGCGCGATCGTCGGCGAACCACGCCTCGATCGGCCCGCCCGGACAGTGGACCCGGCTACCGCGGACTGTGCGGTTGGCCGGGTCGGGCCGCGGCGAATGCACCTTGGCCCTCGCGGCGGTTACCCGTTGACAGGACTTTCAAACGATGATGCCGGTGTGTCACACAACGGAGTCGGCGGCGGATACGTCCCGCGCGGCCGTGCGTGGCTCCCACCCGGGTGGCCCGAAGGTGAAGCCCAGCTTGTCGCGCCAGCGCGACGCACCGCGTACATCGGCGATGATCGCCGCGTACTCGCGGAACTGCAGCCGCCAGATGTTGAACGTGTCGACCGGCTTGGTCAGGCCGTAGTTCGGCCGCTCGATCTCGGGTTGGAAGGTGCCGAACATCCGGTCCCAGATGATCAGGATGCCGGCATAGTTCTTGTCCAGGTAGATCTGATCGCGGCCGTGATGCACCCGGTGATGTGAAGGCGTGTTGAACACGAACTCGAATGGGCGCCACAGCTTGTCGATGTGCTCGGTGTGGACCCAGAACTGGTAGATCAGGTTGAGCGAGAAACTCGCGAACACGATCCACGGCGGAACGCCGAGCAGCGGCAGCGGCAGCCACGCGACAATCTCGCCGCTGTTGTTCCACTTCTGGCGCAGCGCGGTCGCGAAGTTGAAGTACTCGCTCGAGTGGTGCGCCTGATGGGTCGCCCAGATCAGCCGCACCCGGTGTGCCGTGCGGTGGTAGAGGTAGAACAGCAGGTCGACGCCGAACAGCGCGATCACCCACGTGTACCACGCGTCCGCGGGCAGCTGCCAGGGCGCGACGTAGGCAAAGATCGCGGCGTAGGCGAGCAGCGCGAGCGCCTTCCAGGCCGCCGTCGTGACGATCGAGACCAGGCCCATGTTGATGCTCGCGTACGAGTCGCGTGTGAGGTAGGCGCCGGGCGGCGGGCGCTGCTCATCGCCCACGGGCCTCGTGCTCATCTGCTCGGTGTGCTCGAGCTTGCGAGCGGCCGTCCACTCGATGATCAGCAGCAGCAGAAAGAACGGAATCGCGAACGCAACGGGGTCGCGCATTTGCGGCGGCAACGCGCTCAGAAAGTCGGCGATGGACCCCACCGACACCTCCTCGATCAAATCCGGCACCTCAGGGTACGCCAACGTTCCAGCACAACCCAGCACCGTTTCGGAGAGGAACGAATCAGGCGATCGGGCGCGGATCCGGCGCCTGCTGACCGTCCGGGGACGACGTTCGTGTGAAGAACGAGATCCGCCCGTTGGTCTCGAGCACGCCGACGTCGATCACGACGAAACAGCACCAACTGGAAGGCACTGAGCTCGCCGATCGTGGTTCGTCCGGTCAGCCTGCTGTTCGGAATGGACAGTCGGCGTGCACCTCGGTTAGCTTGAACCGGCGCCCGGACACGTGTCCAGGCGCTGCAGCGAGGCACGGCGATTTGGCGCCGCGTAGGGAAAGAGGCATCGTGGCCCACGAACTCCAGCCAGGACTCCGTGATCAGCTGAACCAGAGCGGTGGGGGCGGCCAGTTCCTGCTCGAGGACATCACGACCGAGCAGATCGCCCGGCGCCGCGGGATCTACGAGCCGCTTACCGAGTCGGTACGCGACATCATCGACGCCACCATTCGGACCGAGGTCGAAGAGGCCGATGTCGCGAAGGCCCGCGCGCTTGTGGACGAGGCCACGGCGCTTTTGCGCGGCAAGCAGATCGACGGCGCGTACGGGATTCGCTACACGTCCCGCGGCGAAAGCATGCCCTGGGGCAATCCGGTGATCGGTATTCGCAACCCGACCGCGCCGCCGCTTTTCGTCGAGCGCGACGAGACGGGACGGTACTGGTCCGATTTCACCCTCGGCGCGGCCTACGAGGGACCGTCGGCGCATGTGCATGGCGGCGTCCTCGCCCTGATGCTCGACCACGTGCTCGGTGAGGCGGCTAGCTTCGACGGCACGCCGTCCGTCACCGGAACCTTCGAGGTGCGTTACCTGCGCACCACTCCCCTCGGGCCGCTGCATATCGAGGCGAAGACTGAGCGGCGCGAAGCCAACAAGAAGTACGTGAACGGTCATATCTCCGACGCCAACGGCGTGACCGTCGAAGCGAGCGGTGTTTTCATCATTCCCCGCTGGGCGCGGTAGGCACGGTCATGCCGGCACACGTCGTCACGCGATTCGATATGCGCGCTCCCGGCGTATCGGACAAGCAGCGTCAGGAACTGTTCTCTCGCGCGCTCGAGCAATCAGCCTACGTGGATGAGCACGGACAGACAGCCATCATGGTGTCGGAGCATCACGGTTCGCCGGACGGCTATCTGCCTGCCCCACTACTGCTCGCGTCCGCGATCGCGGCACGGACACAACGCATTCCGATCACCGTGTCCGCACTGATCGTGAATCTCTACAACCCGCGCCGGCTCGCCGAGGACATGGCCGTTCTCGACCTGATCAGCGCCGGACGCGTCTCCTACGTGCTCGGCCTGGGTTATCGGCAGGTCGAATACGACCTGTTCGGCAGCAAATGGTCCACACGCGGCCGCGATATCGAGGCCGCAATCGAGGAGATGCTCGCCGCTTGGGCCGGAACTGACTTCGAGGCCGCCGGCGAGGCCACACGCCTCACTCCACCGCCGTTGAGCCGGCCACATCCGTTCCTCTACTACGGCGGCGCCTCCAAGGCCGCGGCGCTGCGAGCGGCCCGACTGGGCCTGAATTTTGCTCCGCAGCTTGCCGATCCAGGCTTCCGGCAGCACTACCTGGACGAGTGCGAACGGCTGGGCCGAGCTCCCGGTCATGTGCTGATCCCGCCGGCGGGCCCGGCAACGGTGTTCGCGACGCCCGATCCGGACCGCTTCTGGGCGCTGTATGGAGAGCATCTGCTCGCCGACGCCCGGGGCTACGACCAGTGGCATGGCGACATGGAATCGCATGTGCGGGACCGGTCGACGACGGTGGAGCAGCTGCGCGCGGGCGGTTCCTACCTCGTCGCGACGCCGGAGGATCTGATCGATCGCTGCCGCTCACGCGAGCTGCGGTTGATCACCAGCCACCCGTTGTGCGCCGCGATGCCCGAGGAACCCTCCTGGGAGAGCCAACGACTGCTGTGCGAGAAGGTCATTCCCGCACTGCGTTGAGCCCGGAGTGCGGTCAGACGAACGAGATGACCGCAATGGGTTCGCTTGTGGGCGCGGGCGAACCACCCGGGGGTTCGACGGTGAACATCAACTGGTTCGCCGAGCCGATGTCGCCGACGACGACCGTCGTGGTCGGACTGACGTCCTGCGCGCTCATCGTTCCGGCCGACACCGCCTGGCCGCTCTCCGATCCGAGCCACATCTGGTAGTTGGCATCCGGCGGCGGCGCAGGAACGTCCTGCATCACGAGCACGAGCGCGTCCGCCGCCTTCGAGTAATTCACCGACAGTGCGCCACCGGAGGGAAGCGACGCGGTCGTGGCCTGCACATCGGGTTCGTCGAGCACCTCCTGGGCCGTGATCTGGGCGGGCGCATCGTCATTGGTGACTGCCCGCACCGCGAACAATGCCCCCAGAGCCACAACCACCACTGCGGCGGCTGCGAGCAGAACCTGACGCATCCGCCGGGCACGCCGACGTGCCTCGAGGTCGTCCACCGGCTCGGTCTCGACTCGAGCCATCAGCTGTTCGCGCATGAGCGGCGGCGGCGCGATCGCGCCGACTCCGCTCACCGCGGCGAGCGTTTCGCGTATCAGCCGCACCTCGTCGACGAAGGCCGCCCTGGTCTCGTCGTCCGCCGCCGCGAGATCGGCTGCGACACCACGGCGTTGCGCGTCGGTCAAGGTCCCGAGCGCGTACGCATCGGCCTGGCCCAACAGTTCGTCGTTCATGACACCCCCAGGCAACGTCGGAGCCTGGTCAGGCCATCGCGAATGCGGGATTTCACTGTTGGCAATGCGACACCGAGCTGGGTCGCCACCTCCGGGTAACTGCGACCGCCGTAATACGCCAGTGCCACGGCCTCGCGCTGCACCTCGGTGAGTGAGCCGAGGCAGTTGAGCACGGCGCGTTGGTCGGACCGGCGGTCCACTTCTTCAGCGACGGTGTCGAAGGCCGCGACGACGTTGCTACGGCCATAGCGGCTGTTGCGGTCGATCGCCGCCTGCTCGGACCGGACCCGGTCCACCGCACGCCGGTGCGCAAGAGTCATCAGCCAGGACAGCACGGACCCGCGTTCCGCGTCGTATTTCGCCGCGCCGCGCCATGCCTGCAGGTAGACCTCCTGGGTTACCTCTTCGGCGTAGCCGACGTCGCGGACAACGCGCACAACCAACCCGTGCACGCGGGTGCTCGTCTGGTCGTACAGCTCGGCGAAGGCTGCCTTGTCACCGGTCGCGATCCGGGCAGGCAGCAGCTCGAGCTCGGGCCCCAATTGGGCCGTGGCCGCACGGACCTGGCCCGCCGGCACGGGGGACTTGTCCCCTGGACCCGGTTCTGGACTTGTCATGCCGACCCCCACCTCATGGGACCACGTTAGCTGTGGGCGACCCTGGTCGGCACCAAACCTTCCGTACGACGTCGACGTGACCCGAGACTGTGCATTACCGTCAGCGCCAACATGGTCGAGATTGCACTGGTCGTGCTGTTGGTGGTCGTGGTCGCCGAGGCGATCGGTTTGCTGTGGGTGTTCCGCGCGTTGCACGACGCGCGCGCCGAAGCTGAGCAGGCCCGGCTCGAGTTGACTTCGATGCGGCAAGAGGTCGAGAACAAGGCAGCGCAGCGCCTGGTCACCACCGGCCGCGAGGCAGTGAAGACGGTCTGGCAGACCGCAGACCTGGTGCGCCGCAAGGGATTGGGCGCCGCCATGCGCAACTCGATCGAAGTGCTCGCGGATTGGGCAGAGGTCGAGCGGCCCGATCTCGCACGCATGACCGTGGACGGCCGCATCGTGATTGCCTTCTCCGATATCGAGAACTCGACCGCCCTCAACGAAAAGATCGGCGACCACGCCTGGGTCCGGGTGCTGGATCGCCACGACCGGCTCGTGCGCAAGCGCGTCGAGGAGTTCGGCGGACAGGTCGTCAAGAACCAGGGCGACGGATTCATGCTCGCTTTTACCCGGCCGGCCGGGGCCGTGAATTGCTGCCTGGCAATTCAGCGCAGCCTCGCGTCCACCACGTGGAAACCCGGCACCACAATCAAGGTGCGGATCGGCGTCCACATGGGCAGTTCGGTCCGGCGCGGCGACGATCTGTTCGGCCGCAATGTAGCCATGGCCGCCCGCGTCGCGGCTCAGGCGGAGGGCACCGAGATCCTGGTCTCCGAACCGGTGCGCGACAAGCTCGCCGGCACCGACGGGCTGCTGTTCAGCGAGCCGCGCCAGGTCGAGTTCAAGGGTTTTCCGGGCGTCCACAATGTGTATTCGGTGTCGACCGCCTGACGGACGACCGCAATGGCGCTCAGGATTCGGGGTTGAGGATCGGCACCAGGTACCGCCGCGCGAACGCCTCCAACTCGGCGTCCGAGTCCATGGGAATCGTGCCGACCGGCTGCAGGATGAACGAATGCACAATGCGGCAGACGATTTCGACCCGCGCGACCTGATCGGGTAGCTCCGGGAAGAGGCCGCGTGTCGTGGCGTCGTGCAGAATCGCCACCATCGCCGCGACGGTCATGGTGAACGGCGCGCCGCCCTCGGTGGTGAGCTGCCCGAGCGCGCGCTCCGGTTCCATCGAGAGCATGCGCTGCGCGAAGGGGTGGGTCCGCCACCGATTGACCACGGCGGCAAACAGGCCGGCGACCAGGTCGTCCGCGGTATCGAAGCCTCCGGCGAACTCGGCGAGCTCGACGACGACGCGCTGTACCTCCCGCGCGGTCACCGCCTTGACGACATCGTCACGGGACCCGATCCGACGGTAGACCGTCACCCGGTCAACGGAGGCCTGCCGGGCGATGTCCTCGATCGTCGTCTTCTTGAATCCCTGCTTCTCGAACTGGACGAGTGCGGCGTCGAGTATGCGGGACTCGACCGAATCGGTACTGGTCCCGGAGTCGTTCGTCGCGGTCGTCAGGCCTTTGCTCACGCATCCACGCTAACAAGAGTCGACCCGCATGCAACAACTTCAAAGATTTGTTGCTGCAACATTGCAATGCGACTTGTTGCATTGTACGGTCGGCGCATGGCTGGGACCACTGGCGCAGCGAAGCGCCGCTACCGCTCGGAAGAACATTCGATCAACGCCCGCGACGTGCGATTCGACTTCCGCGATGTGCCGATGCACTACATCCCCGGCGAGGTCCTCGCCACCCACATCGTCAACGTCATGCACCTCGTCTTGCCCGAGGGCGAGCGCGCGATGGCGCAGTGCCTCGCGGAGGCGATGCCCTACATCGACGATGAGCGGCTCAAGGAAGAGGTCGCCGGATTCGTCGGCCAGGAGTCCATGCACGCGAGCAGCCACGCCGCCGCGCGCGAGCACCTGCAGTCGCTCGGACTGGACGTGGAGACCTATGTGAATGCGGTGTCCTGGCTCGTCGACCGCATCCTGGGCGATCACGGACTGACCGGGCGCGCAAAGCGTGCGTGGCTCAATGAGCGCCTCGGCCTGTTCGCCGGCATGGAGCATTACACCGCGGTCATCGGCGAATGGCTGCTGGAAAACCCGCGCTTCGAAGAACTCGGCATGGATCCGGCAATGATGGACCTGGTGCGCTGGCACGGCGCCGAAGAGGTCGAGCACCGCAGCGTCGTGTTCGACGCCTACATGTACATGGACGGCGGCTACGCCCGTCGTGCACGCACCGCGGTCCTGGCCAGCGCCACCCTGCTGCCGTTGTTCATCTTCTCCACCGCCTACATGTACCGCCGCGATCCCGAGCGCACGTCGGACCGCTCGTGGGTGACGCAGTTCGTCAGCGCGACCGTGCGCGGTGTCATTCCACCGGCGACGGTCTTCTTCACCGAACTTCCCCGCTACCTCAAGCCGGGGTTCCATCCATCGCAGCTCGGACCGATGGACAAGGCGCTGCGCTACCTCGCGCACTCCCCCGCCGCCCGCGTGGTCGGCCAGTGACCGGCACCGCGACGGCGGAGTACACGCCGCCCAAGGCCCTGCGGCTGGTGGGCTCCGCGATGGACGCCTACCTGAGCATCTTCGTTTCCGGGCGCTCCGCTCCCCTGCTGTCCAAGTCGAAGCCGGTGCGCCGCAGCGGGTTCGACTTCCCGGTCGTTATCGACCGGATCGAGCGGGTCGCTGAGGATGTGGCCGCCCTGACCTTGTCGTCACCGTCCGGCGGGCAGTTGCCGCGTTGGCGGCCCGGCTCGCACGTCGATGTCTTGCTGCCGTCGGGTGCCCAGCGCCAGTATTCGCTGTGCGGCAACCCGGGTGACCCCTTCCGCTACCGCATCGCGGTGCGCCGCCTGCCCGGCGGGATTGCATCCGCCGAAATCCATCGCGATCTCGAGCCTGGTGACCGGCTGAGCCTGCGCGGGCCGCGCAATGCGTTCGAATACGTTGCCGCACCGTCCTATCTGTTCATTGGCGGCGGCATCGGCATCACGCCGATCCTGCCGATGGTGCGGGCCGCGGCGTTGTCCGGCGCCCGGTGGCGGCTGATCTACCTCGGTCGCTCGCGCGCCTCGATGCCCTTCATCGACGAACTCGTCGCGATGAACCCCGACGCGGTCGCGGTGCGCCCGGACGACGAGTACGGCACTCCCGACATCGCGCAACTGCTCGACTCCGCCGAACCCGGCGCCGCCGTGTACGTCTGCGGTCCGACGCCGGTTCTCGATGCCGCAAATCGGCACGCCTTCGCGGCGAACCCGACCGGTTCGCTGCACTCCGAAAGGTTCTCGGCTGCACCGGTTCTCGATGGCCGGGAGTTCGACCTCACCCTGGCCCGCTCCGGCCGGACGATCCGCGTCGCCGCCGACGAGCCCGCCCTCGCCGCGATCCGGCGCGAGGTACCGGCCGCCGTCTACTCGTGTCAGCAGGGCTTCTGCGGCACCTGCAAGATCGCAGTGCTGTCCGGCGAGGTCGATCATCGCGGTCGCGCACTACCCGATGCCGAGCGCGCCACGCACATGCTCACCTGTGTCTCCCGCGCCGCCGGGGACTCGCTCACGCTCGATCTGTAACCGACACAGGAACGCGAAAGGAGTCCGCCCCGTTGACCCGCTATTCCCTCGAACCGGCCGACGACGTCTTCCTGCTCACAGCGCCGGAACGGTTTGTACACAAGGTCGATCTGCCGTTGCCACCCGCGCGGGTGTGGGATCTGCTCACCGGCGACGACGCCCTGTCGTCATGGTCGCGGGTCATCACAGCGGCGACCTGGACGACGCCGCGCCCGTTCGGCGTCGGCACCATTCGCGAGGTGGTGCTCGGCGGTGCGGTCCGAGTGGAGGAACGGTTCTACCGCTGGATCGAGAACGAGCGCATGACCTTCAGCGTCGATGCAGCGTCCATCCCGGGACTGCACCGATTCGCCGAAGACCTCGTGCTGCATCCCACCGCGCACGGCACCCTGCTCCAATGGACGATCGCCATCGAGGGCAACGCGCCGTTGCGCCCACTACTGCGACTGGCTCGTCCACTCACCGCGACTGTCACCGCATCCGTCGTGCACGGGATCCGAACCCGTACAACCTCCGAAGACAACCTGCACGGAAGGACCGCGCGATGAGCGCCCTACCCGAACACACCCATGTCGCCGTCGTCGGTGCCGGCTTCGCCGGCATCGGGCTCGCGATCAAGTTGCGCGAGGCCGGATTCGACGACGTCGTGGTGCTCGAGCGCGCGTCCGATATCGGTGGCACCTGGCAGGCGAACACCTACCCGGGGTGCGCGTGCGACGTCCCGTCCCAGCTCTACAGCTACTCGTTCGCGCCGAACCCGAACTGGTCTCGCACGTACGGCGAGCAGCGCGAGATTCTCCGTTATCTGCGCCACGTCGCGATCGAGAACGATGTGCTGCGCCATATTCGGCTCAACACCGAACTCGAGTCTGCGCGCTGGGACGAGGACGCCGCACTGTGGCGGCTCGAGACCTCCCGCGGCGCGATCACCGCGGACTTCGTTGTGTCTGCCATCGGCGTGTTCAACGAGGCGAAGTACCCCCAGCTTCCGGGCCTCGACACGTTCGAGGGCAAGGCCTTCCACTCCCTGCACTGGGATCACAGCTATGACCTCGCGGGCAAGCGGGTCGCGGTGATCGGAACGGGCGCATCCGCGGTCCAGTTCATTCCACAGATTCAGCCGAAGGTCGCCCAGCTAACCGTCTTTCAGCGGTCGGCGCCCTGGATCGTACCGCGCATGGATCGCTCCACAACCTCGTTGGAGCGCACGTTCCTGCGCACCGTCCCCGCGGCGGGCAAGGCTATTCGCGGGGCCTGGTACACGCTCATCGAGGGCTTCGGCCTGGTCGGGTTCGTGGACAACCGGTTCCGCCATCCATACGAAGCCTTGGGGCGCATGCAGATCCGGCGGCAGATCAGCAATCCGGAGCTGCGCCGCAAGGTCACTCCCGACTACGTGATCGGTTGTAAGCGAGCAATCTTCTCCGACGCCTACCTGCCGTCACTCGATCAGCCGAATGTCGATCTGGTGACCGACGGCATCGCCGAGATCCGCCCGCACTCGATCGTCACCCGCGAGGGCGAAGAGATCGAGGTCGACGCGATCATCTACGGCACCGGATTCCAGTCCGCCAGCGCGGCCTACGACCGGTTCTTCGGTCGCGACGGGCTCAGCATCTCCGAGTTGTACGCGAAGCGCCCGCAGAGCTACCTCGGCGCAACGATCTCGGGCTTTCCGAACTTCTTCTTTACCCTCGGGCCGTTCGGCGCCGCCGGGAACCAGTCCGCCATCTACATGATCGAGGCGCAGATCGGCTACATCGTCGACGCGCTGCGCACCATGCGTGAGCGGGAAGCCACCCGGGTCGAGGTCCGTGCCGACGTGCAGGATGCGTTCCTCGACGAGATGGAGGAGCGCAGCACGTCCACGGTGTGGCTCACCGGCGGCTGCACGAGCTACTACCAAACCCCCGACGGTGGCAACTCCGGTCTCTACCCGAACTGGAGTTTCGAATATCGGCGTCGCACAAACCAATTCGACGTCGACAACTACGAGGTGACGCTGTGATTCTCGATCGACTCAATCCGCTGCGATGGCTCGACTCCGGAGCGGACTACGACGTGCGCGGCAAGAACGTGGTCATCACCGGCGCCGGGCAGGGCATCGGCCGCGAGCTGGCGAAGGTCATGTACGCCAGAGGTGCGGCCGTCGCGGTACTCGACATCGACGAGAGCGCGGCGCGGGTCACCGCTGCCCCGTTCGGCGGTCGTGGCCTCGCCATCCGCGCGGATGTCGCGGACCGCGACGATATGGCCAAGGCGATCGCGAAGGTGGCCGAGCACTTTGGGCGCGTCGACGTAGTTGTCGCGAACGCCGGTGTCGTACCGGCGCCGTCTACCGTGCGGATGATGGACGGCGACGACTTCGACCGCGTCATCTCGATCAACCTGACCGGCGTCTTCAACACGGTGCGCCCGGCCCTCGACTCGGTCGTCGCCGTTGGTGGCCATGTCGTCGTCGTGTCTTCGTGCGCGGCGTTCGCACCGGGCATGGGCGGATCGCCGTACATGGTGAGCAAGGCCGCCGTGGAGCAGTTCGGCCGGGCGCTGCGGGTGGAACTCGCGGCCTCCGGCGCCAGCGCGGGTGTTGCGTATTTCGGTGTGGTCGACACGGCGATGACGCACGACACCCTCGACAACGACGATCTCGGCCGGGAGCTCGGCGCGACTCTGCCGTGGCCACTCAACGTCCGGATCACCCCGACACAGGCCGCGACGACAATCGCCGACGGCATCGCCCGCCGCGCCGCGCGCACAGTCGCGCCGGCCGGCTGGGAGCCGTACGCGCTGTTGCGCGGCCTGATCAACGTGGCGCTCGATGCTCGGCTCGCGGCCGACCCGGCGATGCACGATTTCGTCAACCGCCTGGAATTGCGCGGCCGCTGAGGAACAATTCCCTAGGGACGAGCGCGACCCCGCAGCACACGCTGCGGGGTCGCCTCGTTTCAGGCTCGAGTCAGTTGTCCTGATGCGCCTTCTGGCGCTCCTCGTCGGCCTTCGCCTCGGCGCGAGCCTTCTCCGCCTCGGCTTCCTTCGCCGCGGCTTCACGCTGGCTTTCCGCCTTGTCCTGCTGCGCGCGGCCCTCGCGGGTCAGGTCGTCCTGTCCGGTAATCGCGCCGGCTGCTTCCTTGACCTTGCCCTTTGCGCCTTCGACGACGCCCTTGACGGCCTCGGCAGGTCCACTGTTCTTCTCGGTCACGTGGCACATCCTTCGTATCGAAGTGTCGAGAACCTTGCACTCCAATCGGTACCCACCCGCGTCCGGCGACTAAACACGCGAGGCCGCGTCGATTGAGATTCGGCGATCGCGGCTACCCGAACTGCGTGAATGCTTCGGTAGCCAAGCAGCTGATCGAGTCCCATCTCGTATCCGGGGAAATGAAACCGGGAGAGGAAATCGCGATCCGGGTCGACCAGACGCTGACCCAGGACGCCACCGGCACCCTGGTGATGCAGGAGCTCGAGGCACTGGATCTCGACCGGGCCAAAACCGAGGTCAGCGTCCAGTACGTCGACCACAACCTCCTGCAGGCCGACGAGAAGAACGCCGAGGATCACGCGTTCCTGCGGTCGGCGTGCCGCCGGTACGGTCTGTGGTTTTCCAAAGCCGGCAACGGCGTTTCGCACCCCACGCATATGAAGCATTTCGGCAAGCCCGGGAAGACCCTGATCGGCTCGGACTCACACACTTGCGCCGGTGGGTCGTTGGGCATGCTCGCGATCGGGGTCGGTGGCCTCGAGGTCGCGAGTGGTATCGCCGGTGAGCCGCTCTACCTGCGCATGCCGGAGATCTGGGGTATGCGTCTCGAAGGTGAACTGCCTCCATGGGTTTCGGCCAAGGACGTGATCCTGGAGATGCTCCGCAGGCACGGCGTCAAGGGCGGTCTGCAGCGGATCATCGAGTACCACGGGCCTGGCCTGGCCCATCTGACCGCGATGGACCGGCACGTGATCGCCAATATGGGAGCCGAACTCGGCGCGACCACATCGGTCTTCCCCGCCGACGATGCGGTGCGCGTTTTCCTGCGCGAGCAGGACCGCGAGGACGACTTCACGGAACTGGTCGCCGAGGACGCCGACTACGACATCAGCGACGAGATCGACCTTGCCTCGCTCGAACCGCTGATCGCCAAGCCATCATCGCCGGGCAATGTCGTCCCGGTTCGCGAGGTCGCGGGCACTCCGGTGAGCCAGGTCGTGATCGGCTCGTCCGCGAATCCCGGCCTGCGCGACTTCGCCATGGCCGCCGCGATGGTAAGCGGCCGGCAATCCAGCGACGCGGTCAGCTTCGACGTCAATCCGAGCTCGCGCGAGATCTTTGCCGACCTCACCAAGATGGGCGCCACGCTCGACCTCATCTCGGCCGGTGCCCGCCTGCACCAGACCGGCTGCATGGGCTGCATCGGTATGGGCCAGGCGCCCGCGTCGGGAACAAACTCGCTGCGCACGTTTCCCCGCAACTTCCCGGGACGGTCGGGCACCAAGGAAGACTCCGTCTGGCTGTGCTCACCCGAGACTGCCGCCTCGGCCGCGCTGACCGGTGAGATCACCGATCCGCGTGACCTCGCGGACAAGCTGGAACTGGAGTATCCGAGCCTGGACCTGCCCGAGCGGGCCACGATCAACCTCGACATGCTCGTTGCACCATTGGAGCCCGACGAAGCGCAGCGTGAAGAACTCGTCAAGGGACCGAACATCTCGGCCCTGCCCGATTTCCCGCCACTGCCGGACCGGATCGAGGCGCCGGTACTTCTGAAGCTCGGCGACGACATCTCCACCGACGAGATCTCCCCCGCCGGCGCCCGCGCACTGCCGTTCCGCTCGAACATCCCCAAGCTGTCCGACTTCACCTTCACCCAGGTGCGCGAGAACTACCCGCAGCAGGCGGCCGAGATAAAGGACACGACCGGCCACATCGTCGTCGCCGGCGACAACTACGGCCAGGGCTCGTCACGCGAACATGCCGCGATCACGCCCCGCTATCTGGGCCTACACGCGGTGGTTGCGAAGTCCTTCGCCCGAATTCACTGGCAGAACCTCGCCAATTTCGGCGTGCTTGCGCTCGAGTTCGATGAACCTGGCGACTACGACCGGATCGACGAGGGCGACACGCTGGTCCTCGATCGGCTGCGCGATCTGCTGCCGGGCGACCGGCACGCACAGATTCACAATGCGACGAAGGATGAGACCTACGAACTGCATCACCGCCTGTCCGAGCGGCAGGTCGAGGCCGTGCTCGCCGGTGGGCGGATCCCGCTGCTGGCCCGCCGCCCCGATGCTGATCAGGAGAAGGTCGACGTCTGAGAGACCGACCAGTCGCTCCGCACGGACGATTCCGGCGATATTCAGCCGCTGATCTGGTTCCTTGTCGGCTCCGGATAAGGTAGAACTTGTTACAGTTCTGCAGATTGTCCCGGATAAGGAGCCCCCATGCACACCCCCATCTGCGACGAACTCGGCATCGAGTTCCCGATCTTCGCATTCACCCACTGCCGCGACGTGGTGGTCGCGGTGAGCAAGGCCGGTGGCTTCGGCGTCCTCGGCGCGGTGGGCTTCTCCCCCGAAGAGCTCGAGATCGAGCTGAACTGGATCGATGAGCACATCGGCGACCACCCGTACGGCGTCGACATCGTCATCCCGAACAAGTACGAGGGCATGGACTCGAATCTCGAGGCCGAGGATCTGACCAAGATGCTCCAGTCGATGGTCCCGCAGGAGACCCTCGACTTCGCCCGCAAGATCCTCACCGATCACAACGTCCCGGTCGCGAACGACGGCAGCGAGAACGCGTTGCAGCTCCTCGGCTGGACAGAGGCAACCGCCACCCCGCAGGTCGAGGTTGCACTGAAGCACCCGAAGGTCACACTGATCGCCAACGCGCTCGGGACCCCGCCGGCGGACATGATCAAGCACATCCACGACGCCGGCGTTAAGGTCGCGGCGCTGTGCGGCTCGCCCTACCAGGCGCGCAAGCACGCCGACGCGGGTGTCGACATCATCATTGCCCAGGGTGGCGAGGGCGGCGGACACTGCGGCGAGGTGGGCTCCATCGTGCTGTGGCCGCAGGTCGTCAAGGAGGTCGCGCCGGTTCCCGTGCTCGCGGCCGGCGGTATCGGCAGCGGCCAGCAGATCGCCGCGGCGCTTGCACTCGGCGCACAGGGCGCCTGGTCGGGCTCGCAGTGGCTGATGGTCGAAGAGGCCGAGAACACCCCCGTTCAGCAGGCCGCCTACGTCAAGGCGAGCAGCCGCGACACCGTCCGCAGCCGTTCGTTCACCGGCAAGCCGTGCCGCATGCTGAAGAACGACTGGACCGAGGCATGGGAGACCCCGGGCAACCCGGAGCCCCTCGGCATGCCGCTGCAGTACATGGTGTCCGGCATGGCCGTCGCCGCGACGCACAAGTTCCCGGACGAGACCGTCGACGTCGCGTTCAACCCGGTCGGCCAGGTCGTCGGGCAGTTCGAGAAGGTCGAGAAGACCGCCGGCGTCATCGAGCGCTGGGTGCAGGAGTACCTCGAGGCCACCGGCAACCTCGAGCAGATCAACGAGGCCGCGTCCGCCTGACGCGCACCAACAACTCGGGCCCGCACGTTCAACGTGCGGGCCCGAGTTCGTTTGGTCAGTGTTTCGGAGGCGGGCGCCGGTGTTGGTCGCCGGACGTCTCGGCATAGCGCCGCGACCAGCGATACGCGAAAACGAGCAGCCCGGCCACGACGAAAACGTGCGCGAATTTCGCCAACACCAGCATCGCCGCGACCCACTCGACACTCGACGGCATCCGATCAATCCGTCCCTCGACGAACAAGTCTTCGTATTCCAGCGTAGCTCCGGACGAAGTCGAACAGCGTCCGGCTCGGGCGCCGGACCGCAACGTAGTCCGCGATTTTCGCCCTCGCGGCAGGGCATAGTGCGACTAGCGCCTGCGGACTCGCGCCCGCACCAGGGATTCGGGTGCGTGCGTCGCCACAATGCCGGACGCGGCCATGACGAACAACGCGACCAAAGCGATCGACCATTGGATAACCATCGGCACTCCCTTCGCTTGTCCTATCTCCATCCTGATGTGATCGGTTACACACCGGCTGTGAGCGACCTGGGAGAACGCTGTGAAATATCGCCCTTCGCGATATCCCGGCCCAGATACCTGCCGATGATTGACACCTGTCCGAAACATGGGCTTTCATCATTGCTATGGCGTACGACACGGTCATCCGCAACGGCCGCTGGTTCGACGGAACCGGTGCACCGTCCGCGACCCGCAATATCGGGATCCGACAGGGCCGCGTCGTTGCGGTCTCCACGGAACCTCTCGACGAGACGGGCGTGCCCGATGTCGTCGATGCGACCGGCAAATGGGTGCTTCCCGGCTTCGTCGACATCCACACGCACTACGACGTCGAGGTGCTCGGCAGTCCGGCACTGTCGGAGTCGCTGCGCCATGGCGTAACCACGGTGCTGCTCGGCTCATGCTCGCTGTCGACAATCCACGTCGGCGCGACGACGGCTGGTGACCTGTTCGGCCGCGTCGAGGCGATCCCGCGCGAGCACGTGATCGGCACCGTCGAGGAGCACAAGACCTGGCGCAACTGTTCGGAGTACGTCACCGCGCTGGAATCGCTGCCGCTCGGGCCGAATGTGGCCGCGTTCATCGGACACTCCGATATGCGTGCCGCGACAATGGGCCTGGACCGTGCCACCCGCAAGAACGCTCGCCCCACAGAGCATGAGTTGACCCGTATGGAGTCGATGCTCGAAGAGGCGCTCGATTCCGGGTTCGTCGGAATGTCCTCCCAGCAGCTGCTTTTCGACAAGGTGGATGGCGACGTCTGCCGCTCGCGAACCTTGCCGTCAACCTATGCCCGCTCGAGCGAGATTCGCCGGCTCAATTCGATCCTGCGGCGCCGTAACCGGGTGATGCAGTCCGGCCCGGACATCACCAATCCGCTCAATATCGTTTCGCAGGTACTCAACGCGATCGGCCTGGTCCGGCCGCACCTGCGCACCAGCCTGCTCTCCGCGGCCGATATCAAGGCCAACCCGGCGGTCATCAACATCATGGGTCCGATCGCACGGTTCGTGAACCGGCTCGGCGGCGATTTCCGGTGGCAGCACCTGCCGGTGCCGTTCGAGGTCTACGCCGACGGCATCGACCTGGTGATCTTCGAGGAATTCGGCTCCGGTGCGGCCGCACTGCATCTGCAAAATGAGATTCAGCGAAATGCCTTGCTGCGCAATCAGACCTACCGTCGGCAGTTCCGCAAGGACTACGAGAACAAGTACGGACCGCGGGTGTGGCATCGCAACTTCTTCGATGCCGAGATCGTGGACTGCCCCGACGCCTCGGTGGTCGGGAAATCGTTCGGACAGGTCGGAGTCGACCGCGGCGGCATCCACCCGGTCGACGCGTTCCTCGACCTTGTGCTCGAGCACGGCACGAAACTTCGTTGGCGTACAACGATTTCCAACCACCGCCCGGAAGTGCTGAAGAAGATGGCACAGGAACCGGGGATCCAGATGGGCTTCTCCGACGCCGGAGCGCACCTGCGCAATATGGCGTTCTACAACTTCGGGCTGCGGCTGTTGCGGCACGTGCGCGACGCCGAGCGCGCCGGCACACCGTTCCTCACCACCGAGCAGGCGGTTCACCGGCTCACCGGCGAACTCGCCGACTGGTACCGCATCGACGCCGGCCATCTGCGTATCGGTGACCGCGCGGACCTGCTCGTCCTCGACCCCGAACATCTCGATGCGTCGCTCGAGAAGTACTCGGAGGCGAAGGTCGATCAGTACGGCGGCCTGTCCCGGATGGTCAACCGCAACGACGACACCGTGACCGCGGTGTACGTGAGCGGTCGTGCAGTGTTCCGTGACGGCGAGTTCGGCGAGGAGGTCGGCACCGAACGCACCGGAAGTTTCCTGCGCGCACAGGTGAAGACCGGCACTCCCACGCACAGCGGGACGCGTCATCTCACCGCAGTTCCGCAGTCCGCCTAGGAAACCCGGTGCCGAACGCCGTCGAGGACGTTGTGCTCGGCCTGTGGGCCGCGCTGTCCAAGCGCGACTGGGAGTCCATCGGGAACTTCCTGTCCGATGACTGCATCTATCTCGACGTGCCGACCGGCCCCACGCTCGCCGCGCGCGGGCCGGTCGACATCGTCAAGCGGATCAGGATCGGAATCGAGCCCCTGAGCGACTACGTCAACCAGGACGGCGTGCTTGTTGCGAATGGCGAGGACGTGCTGTACGAGCATTCCGAGACGTGGACATGGCACTCGGGCGAGGTCGCCGTCCTGCCGTTTGTCTCGGTACACAAGGTGATCGATGGCCAGATCACCGTGTGGAAGGACTACTGGGATCTCGGCGCACTCACCAATTCCGCGCCCGCGACCTGGCTGGCCGAACTCGCCGACGCGGACACCTCCTGGGTGTTCGACGCCACCGGAATGATCTGAACCGGCCGGGGATTACCCGTCCGCCGGCCCGTAGCCGAGGTGAACCACGCCGTTGTCGTAAGTGTCGTGGGCGATCAACTTCAGTTTGGTCGGATCGGCGTCGGAGTCCCAGAACTTCTCGCCGCTGCCGAGAGCGAGCGGATAAACGAAGAAGTGGAGGCCGTCGACCAGACCGTCCCGGAGTAGCGCGCGTACCAGGGTGCCGCTACCCGAGATGTAGATGTTGCCCTTCGTTTCGTCCTTCAGTCGCCGGATCGCATCCGCGTCGTACGGACCGAGGTGGGTCGAGTTGTTCCACGTCACGCTCGGTTCCTTGGAACCGACCACGTACTTCTTCGTGTCATTGAAGAAGGGCGCACCCGGATCGTCGGCGACGGTGCGGGTCGACCAGGCCGGAGCGAACATTTCGAACGTGACCCGGCCGAGGAGGATCGCCTCGGCGTCGTTGGTGAGCGCTCCGATCGCCTCTCCCATTTTCGGGTCGAATCCGTATTCGGCTGTCCACGAAGGACTTTCGAATACCCCGTCGAGGGTGATGAACTCGTGAACGGCGATGGCGCCCATGGCAATGCCCTTCCGTCGGTCGAACAGAGGCAGTGCCCGCAACCTACCAATATTTGCCGGCGCTAGCGGCGGGTACCGACGATGTGCGTGACACCGCTAGGCGCAGTCACAGACTCGAAGGCCAATCGGTCCTCCAGCCCTTCGAGTCCGTCCCACAGGCGCTCACCGCGCCCGAGCAAGATCGGCACGACGACCACATGCAGATGATCGATCAGGTCGGCGGCGAGATACTGACGGACTGTGTCCACCCCGCCGCCAATCCGAACATCCAGGTCACCCGCGGCAGCGCGCGCTTTCTCGAGCGCTTCCTCGGGCGTGGCGTCGATGAAGTGGAACGTGGTGCCGCCCTCCATTTCGAGGTCGGGGCGTGGATGGTGCGTGAGGACGAAGACCGGGGTGTGGAACGGTGGGTTCTCTCCCCACCAGCCGCGCCATTCGTGATCGGCCCATGGGCCCCGCTGCGGACCGAACTTGTTGCGCCCCATGATCTCTGCGCCAATGCCGTTCCAGTACGCAGCCGTGAAGGCGTCGTCGACGCCGGTGCCCCCACCTTCCTCGTTGCCCCGGAACGTGCGCGTGCCGATCATCCACTGGTGCAGCCGATGGTCGGCATGCCCGAACGGTTCGTCCTGGGTTTGCCCCTCGCCGGTTCCGAACCCATCGAGCGAGATGGCGAAGTTGTGCACTCTCACCTTCGACATGACGTGCCCCTTCGGAGTAAGTCGAGTGATCGTGTTTTGCAACTGCTCGACCCAGCGTAAGGTGAGTGATTGCGAAGTGCAACCACTAGGAGCGGGAAATGCGCAACGAGCCTCGATCGGGCTGCGCGATCAACGCCGCCATCGAAGTACTCGGCGATAGATGGAGCTGTATTGTGCTGCGCGACATCATCTTCGGTGGCCGGCGGCACTTCCGCGAGCTGCTCGCAAACTCGGAGGAGGGCATCGCCTCCAATATCCTGAGCAACCGGCTCAAGTCGCTCGTCGCCGCAGGGCTGCTCACCCAGGAACCCGCGCCGCGCGGGCAGCGCTCGACCTACAGCCTGACCGACGCAGGTATCGAGACCGTCCCGATCATGGCCGCGCTCGGCTCGTGGGGGCTTCGCCATCGCGAAACCAGCTACCGCCTGCGAGTCCGCGCCGAACTGCTCGAGCAGGGTGGTCCGCCAGTGTGGGCCCGATTGATGGACGAACTCCGCGAGACCCATCTCGGCATCCCGCTCCCCGACCCCGATGCACCCCGCGCCACGGAACAGCTCGCGGCCGCCTATCGCGAGGCGGTCGCCGAGTCGACACCGACCTGAGGCCCTCAACACGCACCGCTTCCCGGCTGCAAACCTTCCGAACGGGGGCGAAACTTTCCACCCACGAGGAAGGTTTGCACTCGCGGAGACACCCCAAACAACTGCAGAACTTCCGTATGGGGGCGAAAACTTCGCACTCGGGAGCGGGTTTTGCACCCGTATGCGAGGGTCCAGCAGCGAACCATCGAGTTGCTGCTCAGCCCTGTAAAACACTCCTCTCATTTCATAGACCCTTCGATGACAGTTCGTTAGAACCCGTTCCAATTTTGGGGTCTCCCTTGCTACCGTGGCGCGCAATGAGCGCCCGCTCATCGCTGCGTGAGACCACCCTTCGTGAGGAGACCCCATGCCCATCCGCGTCGCCCTTGTCGGCACCGGAAACGTCGGCCGCATAGCGCTGTCACAGCTGATCGAAGACGACCGCTTCGAGCTGACCGGGGTATGCGTGTCCACCGACGCCAAGGTGGGCAAGGACGCCGGCGAGCTGGCCGGACTCGATGTCGTCACTGGCATCACCGCGGTCAACGACCTCGATGCCGTGCTCGCCGGCAAGCCGGAATGCGTCGTCTATACGGCGATGGGCGACAACCGGCCGATCGAGGCCATGGATGACGTCCGCCGAATTCTCTCCGCGGGCATCAATGTCGCCGGTACCGCGCCCGGCATGCTGCAGTACCCGT
>NZ_LRRB01000011.1 GCF_001646865.1 Aldersonia kunmingensis
GGCGTATTCACGCAGACGTACAACGGCACGACCCTCGATGCGTCGCTGCTGCTGGTGCCGCTGCTGCGATTCCTGCCCGCCGACGACCGCCGGGTACGCGCGACTGTGCTTGCGATCGCCGACGAATTGACCGAGGACGGCCTGGTGCTGCGGTACCGGGTGGAGACCACCGACGACGGGCTGTCCGGGGAAGAGGGCACGTTCACAATCTGCTCGTTCTGGCTGGTATCCGCCCTGGTCGAGATCGGCGAGCTCCAGCGTGCCAAGCACCTGTGCGAGCGGCTGCTCGGCTTCGCGAGCCCGCTCAAGCTCTATGCAGAGGAGATCGATACCCGCACCGGACGGCACCTGGGTAACTTCCCGCAGGCGTTCACGCACCTCGCGCAGATCAACGCCGTCATGCACGTCATCCGCGCCGAGGAATCCGCGCGCAGCGGGCACTTCCAGCCGGCGCACTACCCCGCCTAGTCGCGCACCTTTCCGGGTCAGCGCGCACCGCTGGGCGTGCGCGGCGGCCGCAACTGGTGCGCGGTTACGCGTACCGGCGCAGCAACTCCTCCGCCCGCGCGGCGATATCGGCGACGATCTCCCCCGCCGGGCGCTCGGCATTGACGAGTCCGGCTGCCTGGCCCGCGTAGACCACGCCGACATCAGGGTCCGCGCCGTCGTAGGCAGCAGCGATGGTGTCCTCGTCGCCGCCGGCGTCGTGGAACTTCGCGGTGAAGTCGTTGGTCAGCGCGCGGCCGAACCAGCGCTGCGGCCACGGCTGGTGGCGAGCCTGATCGAAGACCGGGGTGTAGACGGTGTCGATGCTGCGGGCGGCGAGCAGTCTGGGCACCGCATAGTCCGGACCGACCGCCTCCGGGCTGGCGAGCAGCGCGGTGCCGATCAGTGCGCCCTGCGCGCCGGCGGCGAGGACCGCAGCGAGGCCGCGTCCGGTCGCGATCCCGCCCGCCGCGAGCACGGGCAGGTCGGTAGCGTCGAGGATCTCCTGTAGCAACGGCAGCGTGGCGACATGGCCGGTGTGCCCGCCCGCCTCGGTGCCCTGCGCGACGATCACATCGATGCCCGCCTGCTCGGCCAGTCGCATGTCCTGAACCGAATTCACTTGCGACATAGTGGGAATGCCCGCCTCGCAGATGCGCTGCGCGTATCCGTCCGGGTCGCCGAAGGACAGCGCGATCACGGTGGGCCGCTGGTCGATCGCGGCGTCGACCATCGCCGGGTTCTCCGGCAGGGACCAGGTCTGCAGGCCGATGCCGAACCGTCCGCCGCCGGCCTCGCGCGCGACCGCCGACTCCGCGGCGATCCATTCGGGCGTGGTGTAGCGCGCAGCGCCGAGCATGCCGAGCCCACCCGCTGCGGATACGGCACCGGCGAGCACTCCCCCGGCCCGACCGCCCATGGGCGCGCCGATGATCGGCACGGTCAGTCCGAGCTCACGGGTCAACCAGGTTTCGAGCATGCTCTCCCCTTCTCCTCCGGTGCTCACGACTCTATGGCCACTGGCGCCCCGTGATCGCAGACGAGGGGCCATTCGTTCGGGCCCGCGGCACCGAACAATTGGCCGCCAGAACGGTGCAAATTGGGGCCACTTGCTCGTGATCACTGCGAAAGGGAGTGCGGGCGACTACTTCTTGGGCTTGTCCGAAGCGGCATCGGAGGACAGTGCGGCGACGAACGCCTCCTGCGGGACCTCGACTCGACCGATGGTCTTCATCCGCTTCTTGCCCTCCTTCTGCTTCTCGAGCAGCTTGCGCTTACGGCTGATATCGCCGCCGTAGCACTTCGCGAGGACGTCCTTGCGGATCGCGCGAATATTCTCGCGCGCAATGATTTTCGCGCCGATGGCCGCCTGGATCGGTACCTCGAATTGCTGGCGCGGGATGAGCTCGCGCAGCTTGGTGGTCATCTTGTTGCCGTAGGCGAATGCGGCGTCCTTGTGCACGATCGCACTGAACGCGTCCACCGCCTCGCCCTGCAACAGGATGTCCACCTTCACCAGTGCCGACTCCTGCTCGCCCGACTCCTCGTAGTCGAGGCTGGCGTAACCGCGGGTGCGCGACTTCAGCGAGTCGAAGAAGTCGAAGATGATCTCGGCCATCGGCAGCGTGTACCGCAGTTCCACCCGGGTTTCGGACAGATAGTCCATGCCGCCGAGCTCACCGCGCCGGGACTGGCACAGCTCCATGATCGAACCGATGAACTCGCTCGGCGAGATGATGGTGCACTTGACGATCGGCTCGTAAATATTGCGTAGCTTGCCTTCCGGCCAGTACGAGGGGTTGGTGACGACGTGCTCGGTGCCGTCCTCCATCTCCACTCGGTACACGACGTTCGGTGCGGTCGAAATGAGGTCGAGGCCGAACTCGCGCTGCAGCCGCTCGCGGGTGATCTCCATGTGCAGCAGGCCGAGGAAGCCGCAGCGGAAACCGAACCCGAGCGCGACGGAGGTCTCCGGCTCGTAGGTGAGCGCAGCGTCGTTGAGCTGAAGCTTGTCGAGCGCATCGCGCAGGTCCGGGTAATCGGAGCCGTCCACCGGGTAGAGGCCCGAGTAGACCATCGGGCGCGGTTCGCGATAGCCGGTCAGCGGCTCCGAGGCACCGTTGCGGGCACTGGTGACGGTGTCACCGACCTTCGACTGGCGAACGTCCTTCACGCCGGTGATCAGGTAGCCCACCTCGCCGACGCCCAGGCCCTGGGTCGGCTTCGGTTCGGGCGAGACGATGCCGACCTCGAGCAGTTCGTGCGTCGCGCCGGTGGACATCATCGCGATCTTCTCGCGCGGGGTGATCTTGCCGTCCACGACGCGGACGTAGGTGACCACGCCGCGGTAGGTGTCGTAGACCGAGTCGAAGATCATCGCGCGGGCCGGCGCGTCCGAATTGCCCTCGGGCGCCGGGATCAGGCGCACCACCTCATCGAGCAACTCGGCGACGCCCTCGCCGGTCTTGCCGGAGACGCGCAGCACTTCCTCCGGCTCACAGCCGATGATGTGCGCGATCTCCCCCGCATAGCGGTCCGGGTCGGCCGCGGGGAGGTCGATCTTGTTGAGGACCGGAATGATCGTCAGGTCCTTCTCGAGCGCGAGGTAGAGGTTCGCCAGGGTCTGTGCCTCGATGCCTTGCGCGGCGTCGACAAGCAGCACCGCGCCCTCACACGCCTCGAGCGCGCGGGACACCTCGTAGGTGAAGTCGACGTGGCCCGGGGTGTCGATCAGGTGCATGACGAACTCGTCGTCACCGACCTTCCACGGCAGGCGGACGTTCTGGGCCTTGATGGTGATTCCGCGCTCGCGCTCGATGTCCATCCGGTCGAGGTACTGGGCGCGCATTTGCCGCTCCTCGACGACACCGGTGAGCTGCAGCATCCGATCCGCGAGCGTCGACTTGCCATGGTCGATGTGCGCGATGATGCAGAAGTTCCTGATCCGTTGCGGATCGGTGAACGTCTTGTCGGCGAAGCTGCTGATGGGAAGAACCTCCTGGTCGCTCCGCAGGCTCCGCTCCTCCCTCGGTAAGGCTCGACCTGCGCGTCATATGAGGATATGTCGCCGCATCGAAAGCGGCAGGAGCAGGACCGCCTTGCCCGCTGCCCGACTGCCCCGGGCGCACAATCACAGTTGCACATTAAGCTCGCGGCATGGCGCCAAGTTGGAGCAGCATCGGGAAGCAACTCGGCACGATCGCCAAGGAGCAGGGCCCGAAAATCGTTCGCACCCAAGGACCACGACTGCTGGATCAGATCCTGCGGTCGGGACTGCTCAAGGGTCCAGCGAAGCCGGCGCCGATCCCCGGCCGCCCGGCCAGCAAGAGCGGTGCCCCGACCGCGGAGCGCGCCCGCCGTGTGGTCTACGCACCCAGCCTCGATGGACAGGCCGATCCGGGCGAAATCGTCTGGACCTGGGTCACCTATGAGGAGGACCCGAGTCGCGGCAAGGACCGCCCGGTGCTTGTGGTCGGCCGCGAGGGGAAGACCCTGCTCGGCCTGATGCTGTCCTCGAACTCCGAGCGGGATGACGACCCGAACTGGATCGGCATCGGCAGCGGCACGTGGGATCAGGCCGGGCGCCCGAGCTGGGTGCGCATGGACCGGGTGCTCGAGGTGCCCGAGGCAGGCATCCGGCGCGAGGGCGCGATTGTCGAGCGGCGCACGTTCGATCTTGTCGCCGGCCGGTTGTGCACGGAGTATGGCTGGCACTAAGCCAGTCGCGTGATTTCGACGACGACCTCTAATGCGGTCGAGCCACCGCCGGAGTACACGCCTTTGAGCGGCGGCACGTCCGCGTAGTCACGTCCGATACCAACCGACACGTGCTGCTCACCGACGACGATCGCGTTCGTCGGGTCGTAGCCCCACCAGCCGCCGACCCAGGCCTCGATCCACGCATGACTCTGCCCCTCGTCGGTCTCCCCGATCGCGGCGTTCGATTTGGGATGCAGATAGCCGGACACGTATCGGCTCGGAATTCCCATGCTGCGCAACAACAACAAAGTCAGGTGCGCGTAGTCCTGGCAAACACCCTTGCGCTCGTCCCAGGCCTGTACCGCGGAGGTGTGCACCGAGGTGGTGCCGGCGATATAGGCCATCTCCTCGTGCACCCACTCCACCGCTCGGGCCGCCGCCGCACGAGGGGAAGCGCCCTTGCTCAGTTGCCGCGCAACGGCCGCGAGCTTGCGGTCGCGCGGGACGTAATTGGTGGGGGTGAGCAACTCGTCGTAACGGTCGGTGAGCGGCCCGCTGCGCAAATCCACCCAATCCCACTCGTCGTCGGTCGGCGGCGTGAACGGCTCGGTTTCCACTACCGACGACCCGCTCACCTCCAGTTCCGTATGCGGAGCGTGCAGGTCGAACGCCGTGACCGCAGTGCCCCAGTAGTCGGTGTAGCGATAGGAACGCGTCGCAGGCACGGTCTCAACCCGGTTCAGGATGACGTTCTGCCGACTGTCGGACCGCGGCGTGAGCCTGGCCTCGTTGTACGACGAAGTCACCGGGCCGTCGTACGCGAACCCGGTGGTGTGTACAACGCGCATGCGCCAGGTCACAGCTCCCCCTCCACTTCGAATTCGCCGTTCCGGGCGCCTGCATCGGTCCACGCCACCCAGGGCGCCGTGTGGAAGTACTGGAGCGCGATCGCCTCGCTGGTCGCCCGACACGTTTCCTGCAGGGACGCGAGACGCGGCTGCAGGTCCTCGAGCACCTGCCCTGGCGCCATGAATTCGAGCTCGCTGCGGGCGCTGCCGAGTAGGCGCTGCGCCTCGTAGCGGGCACCGATCCGGCTGTTCGGCCGCTGATCCAACTCCTGCAGGCACTTCTCCGCCTCGCGCACGGCGTGGAAGACCGACCGCGGGAACAACCGGTCGAGCAGGATGAACTCGACGACCAGGTGTGCGTCGAGCGCACCGCGGTACGTGCGCAGGTAGGTGTCATGCGCCCCGGCGGACCGCAGCACGGTCACCCAGGCCGGCGACGACGTGCGGTCACCCGCGCGGGACAGCAGCAGGCGCACCATCATGTCGATGCGTTCGAGTGACCGGCCGAGCAGCAGGAAGCGGTACCCGTCGTCGCGGCTGAGCGTCGAGTCGGCGAGCCCGGCGAACATCGCCGCGCGGTCCTTCACGTACCGGAAGAACTCGTGCGGGCCGAGCCGCCGCGACGTGCGCTCGCGCTCGGCGAGCCCGTTGTAGGTGGTGTTGAGGCACTCCCACATCTCGCTGGAGGTCACCTCGCGCGCGCCGCGGGCGTTCTCGCGGGCGCTGGAGATGGACTCGACGATCGAGTAGCCGTGGTCCCGGTCGAACGCGATCAATTCGGTGACGGACTTGGCACCGAGCACCCCCTCGGGCTCCTCGATGCCGAGCGCGCGCAGCAGCAGCCGCGAGGTCTTGTCGGGATCGGCCGTCGAATCCTCGAGCAACTGGTGGACGGCGACGTCGAGGATTCGTGCTGTGTCGTCGGCACGCTCGACGTACCGGCCGATCCAGTAGAGGGATTCCGCGTTGCGGGCAAGCATCACGCCTCCCGTCCGACGACCTGTTGCTGTTGTTGCTGCTGTTGTTGCTGCTGCTTCCGTTCATCGAGCTGCTGTTGCTGCTGCTGTTGCTGCGATTGGGCGACGGACAGCTCTGGACCCTGCTCGCGCTGACTCATCTGCTCCGGTTCCGCGACGAGCTTGGAACCGGCGAGTTCGCGATCATCCGACGACGCGCGGGCGGCCAGCACCCACGTGTCCTTGCTGCCGCCGCCCTGGCTGGAATTCACCACCAGCGAGCCCTCGGTCAGCGCGACACGCGTCAGCCCGCCGGGCAGCACCCAGACGTCCTCGCCGTCGTTCACCGCGAACGGGCGCAGGTCCACGTGGCGCGGCTCGAGCCGATCCCCGATCTTGGTCGGCACGGTCGACAGCTGGACCACCGGCTGTGCGATCCAGCCACGCGGGTCCGCCCTGATCTTGCGGCGCAGCGAATCGAGTTCCTTGTGCGTGGCGTCCGGCCCGAACACGATGCCGTACCCGCCCGAGCCCTCGACCGGCTTGACCACCAGCTCATCAATCCGGTCGAGCACCTCTTCACGCTCGTCGGGCAGCCAGCAGCGCAGCGTGTCCACGTTGGGTAGCAGCGGCGGTTCGCCGAGGTAGTACTCAATGATGGTCGGCACGTAGGTGTAGACGAGCTTGTCGTCGCCGACACCATTGCCGACCGCGCTGGAGATGACGACATTGCCGGCGCGGGCCGCGTTCAGGACCCCGGCGACGCCGAGCACCGAGTCGGGCCGGAACTGCGTCGGGTCGAGATAGGTGTCGTCGATGCGGCGGTAGATCACGTCGACCTGCCGCTCGCCCTCGGTAGTGCGCATGTAGACGACGTTGTCGCGGCAGAACAGGTCGCGGCCCTCGACGAGTTCGACGCCCATCAGTCGCGCGAGCAGCGAGTGTTCGAAGTAGGCGGAGTTCGCCACACCCGGTGTCAGCACGACGACGGTCGGGTCGGCCGCATTGATGGCCGCCGAGGCGCGCAAGGCCTGCAGCAACTGACTGGCGTAGTCGCCGACCGCGCGGACGCGGTTGGAGGCGAAAAGGTCGGGGAAGACGCGCGCCATCGTGCGGCGGTTCTCCATCACGTACGAGACGCCCGACGGCGAGCGCAGGTTGTCCTCGAGCACGCGGAACTGCCCGGCCTCATCGCGGATGAGGTCGATTCCGGAGACGTGGATGCGCACCCCGTTCGGCGGGTTGATGCCGACGGCCTCGCGGTGGAAGTGCTCGCACGAGGTGATCAGCCGCTTGGGGATCACCATGTCGCGCAGAATCGTCTGCTCGCCGTAGACGTCGGCGAGGAACATTTCGAGTGCTCGTACGCGCTGCTTGATGCCGCGCTCGAGTTTGGCCCACTCGGCGGCGGCGATCACCCGCGGCACCAGGTCGAGCGGGAAGGGCCGTTCCTGGCCGGACAGCGAGAACGTCACGCCCTGGTCGATGAACGCGCGGCCGAGTGCGTCGGCGCGGTCGGCGAGGTCGGCAGGCGACACCGGCCCTAGCGCCTGGTAGATCCCCTTGTACGGCGCACGGACCCCACGGTCGTCGAACATCTCGTCGAACGCGCGACCGTATCCATTGACCTCGTACCGGTCGAAGACGGCCAGGGGGTCCCCGTGCGAACGGCCATTTCGCGCGGCCCGGCCGGCCGGCTTCGTCGACGTTTGGGGGCTCATGCGGTCATGTTGCTATACAGGTCACGACCTCGCTCGGTACGAAACGTAAATTTCTCGCATCCGAGCGCATCGTTCCTCATCGTTTTGGGACCAGGTGCCGTGGCTGGTATCCTCGAATGTCGGCGCACAGGCGCCCGAAGCTTTCTTGTGAACCCAGTAGACGAAACAGAGGAAATTTTCGCGTGGCCAACATCAAGTCCCAGGTGAAGCGCATTCGCACCAACGAGGCTGCTCGTCAGCGCAACCAGTCGGTGCGTTCCGCACTGCGTACCGCGATCCGCTCGTTCCGCGAGGCCGCCGACGCAGGCGACAAGGACAAGGCCGGCGTCGCGCTGGTCTCCGCGAGCCGCAAGCTCGACAAGGCTGCCAGCAAGGGCGTGATCCACGCCAACCAGGCCGCCAACAAGAAGTCGGCCCTCTCGCTGGCCTTCAACAAGCTCTGATCTTCTAAAGACGCCGCCGCCGTGGTCCAGCGAGACCACGGCGGTTTTGCTGTCTGCACATCCCTTCGTCTCCAGGCGAAGCCGGTCCACATGGTTTGATGGACGTGCCATTGGACGGAAGCAAGGAGTCGAAGAGGTTCGGGCAATGCCACAGAACGCCGAAGTCGGATACACGGTCCAGGCCGTAGCGACCCGACTCGGTATCGCCACGCCCACTCTTCGTAGCTGGAACCGCCGGTACGGCATCGGCCCGAGCGATCACCTGCCCGGACGGCACCGCCAATACAGCGAAACCGACATCGCCCGGCTGGTCCTCATGGTCCGGCTCATCCGCGCCGGCGCGACCCCCGCAAGCGCCGCCCGCGCGTCCGCTGCCGGCGCTCCCGCAGAACCTCTCGGCGCACCGGACGATTTCGCCACCGTTCTCGACGCCGCGTTTCACTTGGACGGCGACGCCGTGCGATCGATCCTCACCGCTCGACTTGCCCGTGACGGTGTCTGCGCGACCTGGCAGGAGCTGTGCCGGCCGCTGTTCGCCGCCGTCCTGGACCGCCGTACCGAGACCGACCAGTGCATCGACGTGGAGCATCTGCTCTCGAACGCGACATCTGCGGCACTGGCTCAGGTCCGGAGCGCCCAGCTCGACAGCCGCCCACCGGTGTTGCTCGCCTGCACCCCGAACGAGACACACACGCTGGCGCTGGAGGCGTTGCGCGCCGCCATGGCCGAGTGCGGACTCGCGACCACAATGATCGGCGGAGCGGTGCCGCCCGCAGCCCTTTCCGCTGCGATCCAGCGCGTCGACCCGCCGCGTGCGGTGCTGCTCTGGTCCCATCGGCCCGAAACCGCCAAAACCTCCGCGATGCGAGCTCCGCTGAATGCGGAACTGCTCGTCGTGGCAGGCGGGCCGGGGTGGGACATCCCCGGTCTACCGATCGGCGTCCGGTTCGCCGAATCGCTCGATGGGGCGCTTGCCCTGTTCAGCTGACAAACCCACCGTCGGTGCGACCGTTCTTTCATCGCATCAATTCGATGCATAGTCGATGCAAATTGTGGGTACGTTCAGTACTGTCGGAATAGGTCCGGTGCACTCCGGCGCCGGGAACCGCAGTCCTCCCGGAGCGGAGTTGCTATGCCCGCGAAGAGAACATCGCTTGTGCGACGAGACCATTCACAGGTTCGCTGCTTGGTCACCGGCGCTACCGGATATGTCGGTGGCAGGCTGGCACCGCGCCTGGTGGCGGCTGGCCACCAGGTGCGGGTGCTGGCGCGAACGCCTGAGAAACTGCGCGATGTCCCCTGGGCTGCCGATGTGGAGGTGGTCCCCGGCGATCTGAGCGACCTGGACTCACTGCGCGCGGCCTGCAAGGACGTCGACGTCGTGTACTACCTGGTGCATTCGATGAGCAGCGACGCCGACTTCGCTGCCACCGAACGCCGCAGCGCGGCGAACGTTGCGCGTGCCGCCGAGGAGGCCAAGGTTTGCCGCATCGTTTATCTCGGCGGCCTGCACCCTGGTCAGGGCGAACTTTCCGAGCATCTGGCCTCGCGCGCCGAGGTCGGCAATATCCTGCTCGATTCGGATGTGCCGGCGATGGTGCTGCAGGCAGGCCCGGTCATCGGGTCCGGATCTGCTTCGTTCGAGATGATCCGCCACCTCGCGAACCGACTTCCCGTCATGACGACTCCGAAGTGGGTGCGCAACCGGATCCAGCCGATCGCCGTGCGCGACGTCCTCCACTACCTCGTCGCCTGCGCGACGCTCGACTACTCGCCCAACCGCACCTTCGACATCGGCGGGCCGGACGTCATCACCTACGCCGACATGATGAAGGAGTACGCCGAGGTCGCGGGACTGTCGCGGCGGCGCATTCTGGCGCTGCCGGTGCTCACTCCCCGACTGGCGAGCCTGTGGGTCGGACTCGTCACGCCGTTGCCGCCGCGGCTCGCCCGTCCGCTGATCGAGTCTGTGCAGTGTGATGCGATCGCCTATGAACGCGATATCGATGTGCTGATCCCGCCGCCTGCGGAGGGACTGACGAGTTATCGCAATGCCGTGCAACTTGCGTTGCGACGCATGAGCGACAACGAGATCGAAACCCACTGGGCCAACGCGACGGTGCCGTCGATCCCGTCCGATCCCCTGCCGTCGGATCCGGATTGGGCGGGTGAAACCGTCTATACCGACATTCGATCGCGGGACTGCGCGGCGAGCCCCGACATGGTGTGGGACGTGGTGGAAAGTATCGGCGGCGAAAATGGTTGGTACTCATTCCCATTGGCGTGGTCGGTGCGCGGCTGGATAGATCGCATGGCCGGCGGCGTCGGAGCCCGGCGCGGCCGCCGCGACCCACGCCGACTCAATACCGGTGAGGCACTCGACTTCTGGCGGGTCGAACGGCTCGACCGCCCGAACCTGTTGCGGCTGCGCGCCGAAATGCGGGTGCCCGGACGGGCCTGGCTCGAGTTCCGTGTCGCCGCACTTCCCGATGGCCGAACGAGGATCGATCAGCGTGCGGTGTTCTTCCCGCGCGGGCTTGCAGGGCGCTCCTATTGGTATTCCGTCCTGCCGTTCCACGGGATTGTGTTCCGCGGCATGCTCGAAAACATCGCGAGCAAGGCCGAACGGATGGGAACGCGACCCGCGCCCGAAGTACCGGCGGCAGCATCGTGAAACGTTGAGTTTCTTTTGTAATTGGGTCATCCGCAGGTACTTCGACTCCGAAGAGCCTATGTACGAGGCGTTTTCCTTTCGAGAGGAGCACCCGATGTTGACGAAGACGGGTCGTGGCCTGGCCGCGGCGACACTGATAGCAGGTTCCGCCGCGGGCTTCGCGATCCTGACCTCACCCACGGCAAGCGCGGCACCAACCGCAAGTTGTCAGGCACCCGGCGATCGAACGGTTGCGGTCGACTGGCCCACATCCGACTGCGAGGCCAAGAGTGCGCCGGGCGGCGCCGCTGCGGCATATGGCGACAACGGAACGGCGAACGCATGGGCGACGCCGCAGAGCCTTTCCCTCGCGATCGCCAACAACGGCGCAACCGCGACCACGATCGCCGGACCGTTCTCCGGGCCGGCGGCTATCGCGATGGGTCCGGGCGCCGAAATCACCATGCGCACCGACTCCGCCGGGCTGATGATCGGCCTCGCAGGCCCCGGGGCAAAGCTGACCCTGAATGGCCAAAAGGCCACGTGCACAGGCGGAATAGGCTTCGTGGGCGTACTGCCGACATTGCAGGGCTGCTTCTCGATGTAATAGACGCCGGTTACCAACGTCGGTAGCCGACAAACCGCGGCGCGGCGTAGACGCGCACTCGCCGCCGCGCCGCGGGACCCCCATTCGGGAGGCCGCAATGCAGTGCTCGCGTCAGCGCTGTCCGCGCAGCGCCACAACCCGATCGACGGCTCGCTCGAGTGCATACTCGGCGCTCACCGCCGCGCCCTTCACGTCGGCGTTGAGTTCCGCGACCACCTGCATCGCCTTCCCGACGCTCGCCGCATTCCAGCCGCGCGCCTGCGCCTGGGCCTTCTTCACCTTCCACGGCGGCATGCCGAGCTGCGAAGCCAGCCGGAACGGATCACCCCGACCCGCCGACCCGACACGAGCGATTGTGTTGACCGAATCGGCGAGCGCATCGGCTAGCAAAACCGGCGGCACACCGCGATCAGTGGCCCAGCGCAACGCCTCGAGCGCCGCGGCACGGTCCCCCGAGACGGCATGCTCGGCGACGTCGAACCCCGTCACTTCGGCCTTGCCCGAGTAGTAACGCCGCACAGCCGCCACATCGACGCGGCCGCCGGTGTCGGCGACGAGCTGGGTACACGCCGCGGCGAGCTCACGCAAATCCGAGCCGATCGCCTCGAGCACGGTCTCGATCACCTCGGGCGCGACCCGCACCCCAGCCGTCCGGAACTCCCCGCGCACGAAATCGACCCGTTCGGCGGCTTTGGACATCTTCGCGCAGTCGTGCACCTGAGCGCCGAGCTTCTGCAGCGCAGGCGCCAACGCCTTCGCCCGCCCAGCGCCGCTGTGCAGGACGACGAGCACCACGCCCTCCGGAGGCGCGGTCGCGGCGTCCTGGACCAGTGCGACGGCGTCCTTGCCCGCCTCCGCGGCGGCCTCGAGCACGATCACCCGGTCCTCAGCGAAAAGGGACGGGCTGAGCAGCTCGGTCAGTTCGACGGCGCTCATATCGCCTGCGCGCAACCGGTCCACTGGCAGCTCATACGGGTTGGACACGGTCGTGCGGATCTGGGCGACGATGCCGGCCACCGCCCGCTCGATGAGCAGTTCCTCCTCACCGAGCACCAGGTGCAGCTGCGCGGGGGTCTCGGTCACGCCCCGAATCCTACGGTCGATCCCGGACACTGCCCCGGCGGATGCCCATGACCGGCCCCGATCCCCCGACCGCAGGCGTTCCGATCACCGGGACTGCGGCCGCGCTCGATTCATTGCGACGGCGGTGGTGCTCGCTCGGGCCGATCAGCTTCCGCCGGGCCTCCCCTCGCCACCACCGACAAGCCTTGCTCGCGCGCCACGACCGCAACATCGCCATTGCGATCAGTGCGCGCGATCACGGTTCCGTGCGCGCGGAGCCGATCGATGATCGACGGCGCTGGGTGCCCGAACGTGTTGTCCGCGCCGACACTCACCAGCGCCACCCGTGGCCTGACCGCATCCAGAAACGCGCGCGGTGTCGTCCGCGACCCATGATGCGGAACCTTCAGCACATCTGCCCGCAGATTGGTTCCGCTGCGCATCAGTGCACCGAGCGCCGGCGTCTCGGCATCGCCCGGCAGCAGGATGCGACCCGCCGGGCCATCGACGGACAACACCAGCGACTGATCGTTCGCGGCATCATCACCCTCGCCCGGATCGGTGGGCGCCGGGATCGTCGGACCGAGAATCCGCAGAACGATGTCACCAGCCGCCACCGCACGTCCCGCGGCCAGCTCGACAATCGGCGTGCCGGTCTCGTCCGCGGCCTCGCGTACCTGTCTAAAACCACTGGCGGGCAAATGCATCGGGCCGATCGCGACGGCCCCCACGTGCCCGCGGTGCAGCACCCGTTCGATCGCACCGATGTGGTCGGCGTGCAGATGGCTGAGCACTACGAGCTCCACTGTCCGCACACGCAGCCGATCCAGACATCGCGCCATTGCGTCACCCTCGGGTCCCACGTCGACGACGACCGCGCTCGATAACCCCGCGCGCAGGACCAGCCCGTCACCCTGGCCCACATCGCACGCCACCACGGCCCAGCCCGGCGGTGGCCACCCGAGTGGGTGCAGCCGGACCGGGACCAGCACCACCGCAATGCCCAGCATCGCGGCCGCAGCGATGGCCCGAACGGTCTTGTGCCGCACCACTACCAGCACGGCGGCAAGGCCCGCCACGCCGATGAACGCTCCCCACAACCCCGATGGGAGTGCGATCGTGGCACCGGGAATCCGTGCGGCCCACCGCGCGACGAGGGTCAGCCACCACAGCGGCGGGCCCGCGATGTGCGCGACGAGCACGCCCAGCGGAAACCAGGCCCACGCCAGTGCCGCGGTCACCGCACCGATGACCGTGATGGGCATGATGACAACGGCGACAAGCAGATTCGCTGCGATTGCGACAACACTGAGCGACCCCGACATTGCCGCCACGATCGGCACGGTCCCGGCGAAGGCCGCCGCCGCGACAGCAACGGCCTGCGCGAGCGGGACCGGTACCCGTCGCGCGGCCAGCCAATCGGCCCAGGTGGGTGCCAGCAGAACCAGTGCGGCCGTCGCGGCGACAGACAGTGCAAACCCGACGTCGCATGCCAGCGCTGGGCGTAGCGCGATCAGTGCGATGACCGCTGCTGCCAACGCGGGTACGGCCTGTTTTCGCCGGCCCGTGACGAGAGCCAGCAGCCCGATGGAACCCATTGCGGCAGCTCGCAGCACGCTCGGCGATGGCCGAGCCAGCACCACAAAGAACACCAGCACGACCGCTGCCACCGCGGCGCCGGTCCGAGGCCCGACCGCCGCAGCCCGGAGTACGAGCAGCACTGCACCAAGCAGAATCGACACATTGGTCCCCGACACCGCGGTCAAGTGGGCCAGGCCCGCCGTGGTGAAGTCCCCTCGCACCGATTGCGGCAGGCGCGAGGTATCGCCAACCACGAGCGCCGGTAGGAGCCCCGCCGCATCGTCGGACAGTGCTTCTGCCGCTGCTGCCGCAAATCGCGCACGCACTACTCCGGCTGCGCGCTGAAGCACCGATGGCGATGACACCTGTGTCGGTGGTGAATTCGTGCGGACCACCGCGACGGTGAGATCGCGGCGGATCGGACTCGAAACCGAGCCACGCACCGATACGCGTTGCCCGGGCAGGAGCGTCGACCAGCCATCGGCGGGTGCGAGCAGCACGAGCGCTCCCCCGGTCTCGATGCGCTCGCGCCCGATCCGCACTTCGTTGAGAGAACCCCGAACGAGGACGCGATCCCCACCGAATCCACCGGAAGCAATCGGTGTGGGATCAGTGGACAGGGTCAGGGTGGCGCCAACCCGGGCGCCATCCGGGAGTCCGGCGAGCGGATGCGCTGCGATCAGGTAGGTGTGCACCGACGCCGAAACCGCAAAGCAGCAGCCAATCCCCGCGATTGCGACAGCGCCTATCGAAATAGTGCGCAACCGATCGGCCGATCCCCACCGATTCGGCACACGGCGGCGGACCCACGCGGAACTCGGCGCGAGGTGCGCTGCCCCGGCGATCACTGCGCCCGCCGCGGCCATGACAACGCCGGCCTTCCATCCCATGGCGATGGGAATCAGCGTTGCCGCCCAGCAACTTCCGGCCGCACCGACGAGTCTCAAGTCCAGGCGTGTGTGACCACCGGCCGACGGCGATGTCATCCGCCGCCAGCGGTCCACCAACGGTTGCGGGATCACACGCGGACCAAGTCGCGCAGTTTGGCGAGCTTCGCAGGCCCGATTCCATCGACTTCGGAGAGCTGTTCGACATCGGTGAACGGCCCATTCACGGCGCGCCAGGCGACAATTGAAGCGGCGGTCACCGGGCCCACTCCGGGCAGCGCATCGAGTTCCGCCTCGGTTGCCGAGTTGAGGTTCACGATTCCGGGCGGCGGCGCCGAACTGCCCTGCCCACCGGCGCTCGCACCGATTGCCGCGCTCCCGAGCACGGGCGGTCCACCGTTCGGATCGGCAACACCAACCAGGATCTGATCGCCATCCGCGACCCGCGCGGCCATATTGAGGCTCAGCAGGTCGGCACCCTCCTTGGCGCCGCCCGCTGCCGCAATCGCGTCCGCGACTCGCGAACCGGGCGGCAGCCGCACCAGCCCGCTCGCCTGGACCAGGCCCACCACACTCACCACCAGTTGCTCGCCGGCTGGTGGCGGGACGGGCGGCACTCCAAGGGGCTGAGTACCCGGCGGCGGTTCGGTCGGCGTCGCATCCGAGAATGCGGCCGGCTCAACAGGACCGGCGGATATCGGCGGTACCGGATGCGCGACGGGCCGCTCGCGGAGCGCGAACAGACCTGCCCCCGTTGCCGCGACCAGACCTACGAGCAGAAGCGCCGCGAGACCACCCCTACTCAGGCCCAGCCGCGCACCTCGCAGTCGCTCGGGCACCCAACGCGCGTCACGATCAGGCGGAGCACCCGCGAGCCAACTCGGCGGCGAATCAGCCGACGAGACATCGCCTTCAGGCCAACTGCGCACATCCCCGGTCGCGTCGGCCTCGCGCTCGCCGTCAAGGGGATCCGCCTCGGCGATGACATTCGTGCGGGTCAGCGCACCGAGTCTGCTGCGGGTTCGTTCACGATCATCGTCACGTCCCATGCCCGGCAAGCTATGCCCACGCGGTTCCTACGCTTCCGCAAACGCCCAGGACAGAAATTGCCCTGTGGAGCAATGATCGGCTGTGGATGAACAGTTACTCGGTCGCGGAATGCTGGTTCGGATCGGCTGCCGAAAGCCCACCCGGCACCACAACGACAGCAACCGCACCGGACCCGACGTGAACGGCCAGGGTCGGCACCAGATCGGCGATGATCAGCTCGGACATGTCCGGGATCCGTTCGCGCAGTTCCGCGATCACCGTCTCGGCACGCTCGGCGGCACCGTAGTGCTGCACCGCTACTGCCGCGCCGGGGCCGCCGGCGGCAGCGACCGCGGCATCGGTCAACTTTCGCAACGCCTTCGACGACGTGCGGACCTTCTCCTTGAGCGCGAGCTTGCCGTCCACCAAGTGCAGCAGCGGCTTGGTCACCAGCGCGGTGCCCAGCAGAGCAGTGGTTGTGCTGATCCGGCCGCCGCGGCGCAGCGCGTCGAGCTTGTCGACGGCGATGTAGCAGTGCGCCCGTGCTGCAACGTCGACAGCCGCTTGATAGACCCGCTCCAGGTCGCCGCCGAAGCGCGCTTCACGAGCAGCAGCAATCGCGGCAAAGCCGGTGCCGAACCCTGCGGCGGTCGAATCGATGACCCGCACCTTGGGACCGATTTCCTCGGCTGCCTGCACGGCCGCATTCCACGTCGCGGAGAGATGGCGCGAAATATGAATGGCGACAACGCCATCCCCGTTGCTCTCCTCGAGAGCACGGACGTATGCCGCATGCAGTTCCCCGGGCGAGGCCGCCGAGGTCGTGACCGATTTGGCGTTCAGTTCCGCGGGCATATCGTCGATGCCCTCGTCGAGCTGATCGTCACCGGCCAGAACGTGCAGGGGCACGACGCGCAGATCGAGCGACTCGGCCAGCGATCGGTCCACCGATGCCGACGAGTCGGTGACGACCACAACCGGCACTACCCAACCTCCCGGCCCAAATCCACTGCACCCTTGAGGGTTTCGATCATGGCCGCCGCAACCGCACGATGCCCCTCGAAGCCCCAGTGAATGCCGTCGGGGTTGGCATTGCCGGAGAAGATTTCGTCGCGCACCGCATCCGCGAGATCGACGAGCGGAACGTCGCGCTCGTCGGCCCAGGAGCGCAGTGCGCGGACCATCGGCTCGCGTCCGGCGTGCACGCGGCCGTACGCCTCGCAATCGTGCACCGAGGGCAGGCTGGCGATCACCGGCAGCTCGGGCCGCAAGTGCGCCAACGCCGCTCGCGACTTCTCCAGGTAGTCGACGGAAAGCTTGGGCGGCAACGCAACCGGGCGGCCGAGGTGCGAAAGCCGCGGCTGCAGCCACTGGTACCCGGACCGCACGTACCGGCGCAGCAGCGGCGGGCGAATGTAGCGGATCTGCTCACGCAGCGCGGTCGGCAACGGCGACGGCAGCGAGTCCATCCCGCCGACGGCGAACACGACGGCGGCCGCACGCGGCACCGACGACCACACCCGCGGGTCCTGGATCAGCGCCCAGTAGGCGTCGCGGCAGGTCCAACCGATCCGCGCGACCAGTTCGACATCCATATCCAGCGCGTCACCCACTAGGTTCGGCCAGATCTCCGGGTGGTTCGAGGGCAGACCGCCCTTGGGCCCGTAATAGGACAGCGAGTCCGCGATAACGAGAAGAACCGGACGATCAGAGGACATCACGCGCCACCCTTGCAGAAGAATTCCAAACATCCAGCCGCCAGCCGACCGTCGGATCGTTCGACAGCTGAACCCAACTCGTATTTCCGACCGCACTCAGGATCGGCCACTTCTCCGCCGGCAGGTCGAGCAGTGCTGCGGTGAGGGCGGCAATCACGCCGCCGTGCGCGACGAGCACCGCAACGGACCCGTCGGCCTCGAACTCGGTGTCGAGCAGTTCGTGCACGACCGAGAGCGCCCGCCGCGCGACATCGAGGCGGCTCTCGCCACCGGGCGGCGCGTAGGAAGCATCGCCTCGCCATTCCAGCCGGGCGCCGGGGAATCTCTCATCGACCTCGGTGTGCACCAACCCCTGCCACTCGCCGAGGTGGGTTTCGCGCAGCCGGGAATCGGTGCTGATCGGGAGCCCGGTGACGTCACCGAGCGCGGTCGCCGTATCGAGGGCGCGCTGCAGGTCCGAGGAGACGATCGCGAGGATCGGCAGGTCCGCGAGCGCGAGCGCCGCGTCCTTTGCCTGCGTACGGCCGAGTTCGGTGAGCTCGGTGTCGAGCTGACCCTGCATCCGGCTATCGGCGTTCCACTCGGTCTGTCCGTGCCGCAGCAGGACCAGGCGCCGGACGCGGGAGGCGCTACTCACCGGCGCTCTCGACGGGATGCTCTCCCAACCCGTCGACGGTGACGGCAGGGCAGTCCTTCCACAGCCGGTCCAGCGCGTAGAAGTTGCGCTCCTCGCTGTGCTGGATGTGGACGACCACGTCGACGTAGTCGAGCAGGGTCCAGCGACCCTCGCGGGTGCCTTCCCGGCGCACGGCCTTGTGCCCGGCGAGCCGCATCTTGTCCTCGACGTTGTCGACGATCGCGTTGACCTGCCGCTCGTTCGGCGCCGACGCGATCACGAAACAGTCCGTGATCACGAGCTGCTCGGAGACGTCGAGCACGACGACATCGACGGCGAGCTTCTCGTCGGCGGCAAGGGCCGCGACCTTCGCCATCTCGATGGCCTCGTCTGTTGCGCTCACGTTGAGCTACCTTCCGTTCCCTTATCCACAGCACAGCCATTGTCCGCGGCGCGGCCGACCGGCGCCGAAGTGGCGGTCGCGGATGCGACCGGCTCACCATCTGCCCGGTAGAGCTGCCGTTTCGAGATGTACTGCACCACGCCGTCGGGCACTAGGTACCAAACCGGGCGACCGTCCCTGGCTCGCTCCCGGCAGTCGGTCGAAGAAATCGCCAACGCCGGCACCTCGATCAGTGTGAGCGCACCGGGCGGGTGATTGCCCAGGTGCTCCTCGAGATGTTCGACGCCGAGATCGTATCCGGGGCGCGAGACGCCCACGAAGTTGGCAAGCGAGAAGAGCTCCTGCCAGTCCTGCCAGGTGAGGATGCTCGCGAGCGCGTCGGCACCGGTGATGAAGTACAGCTCGGCGTCCGGCTGTTGGGCGCGCAGGTCCCGCAACGTGTCCACGGTGTAGGTCGATTTGCGCCGGTCAACGTCCACGCGGCTGACCGAGAACCGCGGGTTGGACGCGGTCGCGATCACCGTCATCAGGTACCGGTCCTCAGCGGGCGAGACGTCCTTGTCGGTCTTCTGCCAGGGCTGACCGGTAGGGACGAAGATCACCTCGTCGAGCTCGAATCGATGCGCCACCTCATTGGCCGCAACGAGGTGTCCGTTGTGGATCGGGTCGAAGGTGCCGCCCATGACGCCCACGCGGCGGGTCTTGTTCCCGTGCCGCGTGTGGTCGTCATGCTCGTGCTGCATGGGATTCGAGCTTACGGGGGTCAGATCGGGAGGATGCCCGCGACCACGGCGGTCAACTGCTTGGCGTTGCGGCACTCGTGCATCTCGATCACCTGCTCGTAATCGTCGGCGGCCGAGTCGCCGCTACCCCACTGATTGCGCTGCTCGGGATTGAGCCAGTACGCGTGCTTGGCGGTGTCGACGAAGCGGCGCAACGTGTCGAGATTCGGGTCGCGGTAGTTGCTGCGTGCGTCGCCGAGCACGAGCAGCGACGTGCGGGAGGTGACCACGTGAGCGAACTTCTCCGCGAACGTGGACAGCGCATTGCCGTAGTCGGAATGCCCGTCGTAGTGCACCAGGTCGGCCTCGGCCATCATCCGCGTCATCGACGTGGCGAGGTCGGAGTGCGGCCCGAACAGTTCGGTGACTTCATCGGAGGCGTCGATGAACGCGAAGATCCGGATCTTGGAGAACTGCTCGCGCAGCGCGCTCACCAGCAGCAGGGTGAACTGGCTGAATCCCGCGACTGAGCCGGAGACGTCGCAGAGGATCACCAATTCGGGCCGGCTGGGACGCGGTTTGCGCGTCACCAGGTCGATCGGCACGCCTCCGGTGGACATCGAATTGCGCAGGGTGCGACGCAGATCGATCTCACCTCGGCGGGACCGGCGGCGGCGTTGTGCGAGGCGGCTCGCGAGCAGCCGGGCCAGCGCGTGCACACTGCGGCGCAGCTGGACGAGCTCGGTCTCGGAGGCGCGCAGGAAGTCCACCTCGTCGGCCTGCCGGGGCACGCCGTAGTTGCTGACGCGTTCACGGCCGATCCGTTCGGCCGAGCGGCGGCGGGTCTCCGCCTCGACGGACCGCCGGAAGTCGGTGACTCGTTCCCGGGCGGTGCGGCGGGCGATCTCGCTGGCGAACTCGTCGTCCGGAACACCGCCGAGCAGGCCCGCCATGATGCGCGAGAGCAACGAGTCCGGCGACACTTCACGTAGCGCCTGATACGCGGAGTAGGACGCGCCGGTGGCGGACTCGTAGCGGCCCAACTGCTCGACCATCTGTGCGGCGAGTGCCTGCAGTTGCCCCTCGTCGCCCTCGGCGAGCATGTCGGCCAGCATGGCGCGCAGCGCGGCGATGTCGATCGAACCGTCGTCTTTGCGCGGAAGGTCGATATCGGCGGCCGCGTCGCGATCACCGATCGCGGCGGGGAACCACAGGTCGAACAGTGCATCGAAAGTCGGGCGGTGTGTGGGCCGGCGCAGCAATGCGCAGGCGAGCCCGGCGCGCACCATGTCCCGGTCGATCAGATCGAGGTTGGCAAGCACATGGCCCGCGTCAACGGTCTCGGACGGGCCGACCGGGATCCCTCGCGCGCGCAGTGCCTCCACGAAACCGACCAGATGGCCAGGGATTCCGTGTGGGGCGAGCGCTGTCATGTCAGCCCAGCTTCAACTCGGCCGTGGCGCGCTGATGATCGGATTGATGCTTGAGCACCACACCGAGCGTCGCCTGCACCGCGGCATCGTCGAGGGTGTCCATCCCCAGCGCCAGCAGGGTGCGGCCCCAGTCGATGGTCTCGGCGACCGACGGCAGCTTCTTGAGCTGCATGCCACGCAGCACGTGCACGACGCGCACCATCTGCTCGGCCACGGCCTCGGGCAGCTCCGGCACTCGGCTGGCCAGGATCCGGCGCTCGAGTTCCTCGTCGGGGAAGTCCAGGTGCAGGTAGAGGCAGCGTCGCTTGAGTGCCTCGGACAGCTCGCGGGTCGCGTTCGAGGTGAGCACCACGAACGGCTTGCGCTTGGCCACGATCGTGCCGAGTTCGGGGACGGTCACGGCGAAGTCGGACAGCACCTCGAGCAACAGGCCCTCGATCTCGATGTCGGCCTTGTCGGTCTCGTCGATCAGCAGCACGGTGGGATCGGTCCGCCGGATCGCGGTGAGCAGCGGCCGCGTCAGCAGGAACTCCTCGGAGAACACATCCTGTTTCGTTTCCTCCCAGCTGTTTTCGCTGGAGGCCTGGATGCGGAGGATCTGCTTGGCGTGGTTCCACTCGTACAGCGCGCGGCTTTCGTCCACGCCCTCGTAGCACTGCAGGCGGACCAGTTCGGCGCCACCGGTCTGCGCGACGGCACGCGCCAGCTCGGTCTTACCGACGCCCGCCGGTCCCTCGATCAGCAGCGGCTTGCCGAGCCGGTCGGCGAGGAACACCGCGGTGGCGGTGCCCTTGTCGCAGAGGTAGCCGGTCTCCGCGAGCCGGGACACGACCTCCTCGACCGAGCCGAAGATCGGTTCCGTGGCGGAGAGTTCCATGCTTCGGGGTCCTTTCGTGGACTCACTCGTTTGTGGAGTGAACGGAAGCGTTCACTCCGTCTAACGCAACGAATCTTCCGTTCACGGCCTCGAACATGTGGACGGAGACTGCCGGTCAGACCGGGCGGGTCTGACCATCGCCCCACACGATCCACTTGGTGGAGGTGAGCTCCGGCAGCCCCATCGGGCCACGGGCGTGCAACTTCTGGGTGGAGATTCCGATCTCGGCACCGAAGCCGAACTGCTCGCCATCGGTGAACGCGGTCGACGCATTCACCATCACGGCGGCGGCGTCCACGCGGGCGGTGAACTCACGGGCTGCGGCGAGGTCCGCGGTGACGATCGCCTCGGTATGTCCGGTGCCCCAGCGCTCGATGTGCTCGACCGCTTCGTCGATGCCCTCGACAACCTTCAAGGCGATGTCGAGCGACAGGTACTCGTCGGCCCAGTCGTCATCGTTGGCCGGCACGAGACCGGGCAGATCGCCGTGGATCGTGACGCTGTATCGCTCGAGCGCCTCGATCAACCGCGGCACCGCGACATCGGCGATGGCCGCATCGACGAGCAGCGTCTCGGCGGTGTTGCACACGCTCGGCCGGCGGGTCTTGGAGTTGATCAGGATCTGCTCGGCCATGTCCAGATCGGCGGCCGAGTGCACGTACACGTGGCAGTTGCCAGTGCCCGTCTCGATCGTGGGTACTTTCGCGTCCTGCACAACGGCATTGATCAGGCCGGCACCGCCGCGCGGGATCACCACGTCGACGAGGCCGCGAGCCTGAATCAGATGCGTGACGCTCGAGCGATCCTCGCTCGGCAGCAGCTGCACCGCGTCCTCGGGCAGTCCCTGCTCGACCAGTGCCGCGCGCAGGACCTTCACCAGCGCCGCGTTGGATCGCTTCGCCGACGAAGAGCCACGCAGCAGAGCCGCGTTGCCGGACTTCAGGGCCAGACCGAACGCATCGACGGTCACGTTCGGGCGCGCCTCGTAGACCATGCCGACGACGCCGAGCGGCACGCGCACCTGTCGGATCTCGAGCCCGTTGGGCAGCGTCGAACCCTGCAGCACGCCACCGATCGGGTCGGGCAACCCGGCGACCTGGCGCAGCCCGGAGGCGATGCCGTCGACGCGGGCACTGGTCAGCCGCAGCCGGTCGAGCAGCGATTCCTCGGTTCCGGTGGCGCGGGCGGCCTCGATGTCCTCGGCGTTCGCCGCAAGCACGGCGTCTTCCGCCGCGAGCAGTGCATCGGCGGCGGCATGGAGCGCCGCATTCTTCTGGGCGGTGGTCAGCTGGGCCAGCACACGCGCCGCGACACGAGCGCGGCGAGCGGCGTCGTGCACCGCGGTACGGGTGTCGGTCGTTTCCGCAGCTACCTGCGCGGACGTTGCAGCCGTCATACGTACAGCCTAGCCAGCGCGGAAACGGCTCAGCTCGCCGTCCCTGCCGCGGCGGGCAGCGCAAGCTGATTGCGCAGCGGCGTCGGCACGCTGATCCCAGGCAGCGTCGGCAGCAGTCGCTCGAGCACGGACTTCGCCTCGAGCGCCTCGTGCGGGCCCCCGGTGCCGTCGAGCAGCAGATCGACGCAGCGGGCGATGCGCCGCAGGGCGGCGCGCTGTTCGGTGGAATAGCCGTTGCTGCCCTGCTCGGCGGCGAGCAGGTTCGCGGTGTCCCATGCCTTGCCGGCCCGCTCGACGAGCCGGATCAGCCTCGCGGGATCACCGCTTCCGCCATCCGGGTAACGGTCGGCGTAGTCCCGCGCACGGGCGAGGGCGATGTAGAACCGTTCGGCCGGCGGCCAGGACGAGTCCTGCAGCAGCGGCTTGCGGAGATAGAGGGCCTCGGGGTCGAGTTCGTAGGCGAGCAGATCGCCCTCGACGAGCGCGAGATCCGCCAAGGCATCGGCCCAGGTCGGTCCGGGGGCCGCCGCGGGCTTCGAGAGTTTGACCGCGGGCTTCTTACCCGCGGTGGGCTTCCGTGCCGGCTTTGCTTCCGCGGCACCGGACACCATCGCCATGACGAGCGCCAACACGCAGAACCCGCTCATCCACGCGAGCGCTAGCCCACCGGCGTCGACGATGAACAGGATGACCGACCCCAGCACACCGGCGCCCATCGCATGCCGCGGCGTCAACCCGTCGTCGTTGGCCTTCTTCGGTGGTGCCTGCTGCCCGGACTTCTTGGCCGACACCACGGCGGCCACCACTCCGATCACGCCAACGACCGCGAGCGCCTTGCCCATGTTCGATGCCATTTCCCGGCCTACCTTCAACTCCCGACGCACCAGGAACGTGCATCACAATCGAAGGTACCCATGAACACCGACACGCGCCGCTTCCAGCCGTTAGCCTCTCGGCATGACGAGCGCGCCGGTGGGCCCGGCGATCACCGTTGTCGGCAGCGTGAACATGGACCTGGTCGCCGCGGTCCCCAAGTTTCCGGCTCCCGGCGAGACCCTGCTCGGCACCGGGTTCGCAGCCACGCCCGGCGGTAAGGGCGCCAACCAGGCAATCGCCGCCGCCCGCGCGGGAGCGCAAGTGGAGTTCATCGGCGCTGTCGGGGACGACACCTTCGCGCTCGACCTTCGGCAGACCCTCGTCGACGACGAGGTCGGCACCTCGAATCTGCGCGAGGTGGACGGGCCGAGCGGGGTCGCACTGATCACCGTCGATTCCGCCGGCGAGAACACCATCGTGGTGGCCGGAAACGCGAACACCACGGTGACCGAGCTCAACGACGGAGAGCTCGATCTGATCGCCGCGGCCGACATCGTGATGTGTCAGCTCGAACTGCCGGTGTCGGTGGTTATCGCGGCACTTCAGCACGCTCGACGAAACGGCAGGGTCACGCTGCTCAACCCTTCGCCGGTTCAGGAACTGCCCGACGAACTCGTCGCGGCAATCGACGTGGTTGTGCTGAACGCCCGTGAAGCGGAGCGGATCGGCGCGGACGTCCTCGCACGAATCCCGCACGTCGTGACGACGCTCGGCGCGGACGGTGCGCGGTATCGCGGCCCGGGCGGGTCGTCGGAGGTACCGGCGTTTGCGGTGGACGTCCTCGACACGACGGGCGCGGGCGACGCGTTCGCCGGCACCCTCGCCGCATTCTGGCGCGACGGTCCCGAGTCCGCGCTGCGTGCCGCGTGTGGTGCCGGAGCACTCGCCGCGAGCAGGCGCGGTGCCATCGAATCGCTGCCGACGCGCGCCGAGATCGACGCGCTACTTTCCTGAGATCGCCACCAATTCGAACACCGGATGCCCCGGTGCCTCGGCCACGAACTCCTCGACCGGTGAGTCCGGCCCGGCCTGGAAGTAGGCGCGCGGCGGACCGGTGATCTTCAGGTAGTCCTTCAGGATCGGCCCGGCCTCCTCCGCGCTGACCTCACGCACCGCCCATTCGCGGTCCTCCCTGCGGCGGCGCAGCCGAACCCGTCCCGCCGCCCTGGCGTTGAGCACCCACGCGACCGGGCCATACGGCGCGACCAGCCAGCGAGTGCCGCCACGCTCGACCAGCGTGACCGGGTGGGTGCGGGATTTGCCGGTGCGGCGGCCACGCGTGGTGATCAGGTACGTATTCGGGACCAAGCCGGTGAGGACCGGGTACTGCATGAACTTGTCCCCGAAGCGCCGTAGCGCGGTCATGCGGAAGGTTTTGGTCTCGGACATGTTTTCGATGGTCGTCCTGCTCGCCCGGGTTCGCCAGAGCTCGGACCAGATGACCCACTCGGCCACGGTCGCGGCAGATGTCGGCCGCGTGCGGCAGCATGGCGGGCATGACCGCGACCGAGACCGCTGCCCAACTGCGCGACCGTGCGGAAGCCCTGCTGCGCGACCTGGCCGGGCCGACCGCGCGCCTGCGCGAGGACCAGTGGACCGCGATCGAGGCGCTCGTCGTACAGCGACGCCGCGCCCTCGTGGTGCAGCGCACCGGATGGGGCAAGTCCGCGGTGTACTTCATCTCCGCCAAGCTGCTGCGCGAACAGGGCCGCGGACCGACCGTGATCGTTTCCCCGCTGCTCGCGCTGATGCGCAACCAGGTCGCGGCCGCCGATCGTGCGGGCGTGCACGCGGCCACCATCAACTCCGGCAACGTCACCGAGTGGGACGAGATTCACGAGAAGATCGCCTCGGGCGTCGTCGATGTGCTGCTCGTTAGCCCGGAACGGTTGAACAATCCGGACTTTCGCGATCAGGTCCTCCCCTCGCTCGCGGCCGACGCGGGACTGGTTGTGGTCGACGAGGCGCACTGCGTCTCGGACTGGGGGCACGACTTCCGCCCCGACTACCGCCGCATCAGGACCCTCGTGGCCGATCTGGGCGTCGATATCCCCGTGCTCGCCACCACCGCGACGGCCAACGACCGGGTCGTTGCCGACGTGGCCGCGCAGCTCGGTGTCGGCGGCGGCGATGACGCCGGCGGCGCACTGGTGCTACGCGGTGGGCTCGACCGGGAATCACTGCACCTGTCCGTGGTGACCATCCCCGACGCCGCCGAGCGCGCGGCGTGGCTCAGCCGGGAGCTGCACAATCTCCCGGGTTCCGGGATCGTCTACGCGCTCACCGTCGGCGCCGCGCGCGATCTCGCCGACCTGCTCAGCGACCAGGGCCACAAGGTCGCCGCGTACACCGGTCAGACCGACCCCGCCGAGCGAGAGGCACTCGAGTCGGCCCTGCTGAACAACGAGGTGAAGGCGCTGGTCGCGACGTCGGCGTTGGGCATGGGATTCGACAAGCCCGATCTCGGTTTCGTCGTTCATCTCGGTGCACCGTCGTCGCCGATCGCCTACTACCAGCAGGTTTGGCCGTGCCGGGCGCGCGACGGACCGCGCCGAAGTGGGTTCTGCTGCCGGCCCGAGGACCAGCGCATCTGGAGTTGGTTCG
>NZ_LRRB01000035.1 GCF_001646865.1 Aldersonia kunmingensis
GGATCTGCTGGGTGCCTTCGAAGATGTCGAGGATCTTCGAGTCACGGCCCCACTTCTCGAGCAGGGTGCGCTGCGAGTAACCGATCGAGCCGGCGAGTTCGACTGCCTTCAGCGTCACGTCGGTGCCGGTGCGGCCCGCCTTTGCCTTGGACATCGAGGCTTCCAGCGAGTTCGGCTTCTTGTTGTCGGCCATCCATGCCGCGCGCAGGGCGAGCAGGTAGGCGGCCTCCCAATCGGCCTCGAGCCGCAGGAATTCCGCGGCCGCGGCATGCTGGTTGTTCGCCGGAGTGTCGTAGGAGATCTCGACGCCGGCCTCGGTGAGGATGGTGCGGAGTTCCTCGAGCGCCGCGCGAGCGACACCGATCGCCATGCCGGCCACCATCGGTCGGGTGTTGTCGAAGGTCTGCATGACCCCCGCAAAACCCTTCTCGACGTTGACTTCCGGGCTGCCGAGAATGTTGTCCGCCGGAATCCGGCAATCCTGCAGCAGCAGGACCGCGGTGTCGGAGGCCTTGATGCCGAGCTTGTGCTCGAGCCGGGCCACCGACAGGCCGGGAGCGTCGCGCGGGACGACGAACGACTTGATCGCCGCACGGCCCTTCGACCGGTCCACGCTCGCCCACACGACGATGTGCGTCGAGCGCTCACCGGCGGTGACGAAGATCTTCTCGCCGTTGAGGACCCACTCGTCGCCGTCGAGGACGGCGGTGGTGGTGACTGCGGCGGAGTCGGAGCCGAAGCTCGGCTCGGTGATGGCCATCGACGCCCACACCTTGCCGAAGCGGCTGAGCTGTTCGTCGGTGGCGACCGCGGCGATCGCGGCGTTGCCGAGGCCCTGGTAGGGAATCGACAGCATCAGGCCGACGTCACCCCACGACGTCTCGAGCGCATTGAGCATCGCGGACATGTTGCCGCCGTTGGTGTTTCCGAGCAGCTCGGTGGCATGCTCGCCGCCGTTGCGGCTACCCTTGGCGCCGCCGATCTCGGCGGTGCCGGAGTCGGAGAGGCCTTCCACCATGGCAGCCATGGTGTCGAGTTCCACCGGGTACGAGTGCTCGGCAAGGTCGTACTTGCGCGAGATCGGCCGGAAGATCTCCTTGGCGACCTGATGCGCCTGGTTGGAGCTGGCCTTGAGTTTCTTGGGCAGTTCGAGATTGATCATGTCTGTTGTCTCCTAAGAGCGATTCGGCCGGCTGCTAGACGAGGACGATGCCCTCGGCAATGCCGATGGCTCGCAGGTCGCGGTACCACCGCTCGACCGGGTGCTCCTTGGTGAATCCGTGGCCGCCGAGCAGCTGAACGCCATCGAGGCCGATTTGCATGCCTTTGTCGGTCGCCAGCTTCTTGGCCAGTGCGGCCTCGCGAGCGAACGAGAGACCCTGCTCCGCGCGGGACGCGCCGCGCAGCGTGACCAGGCGCAGGCCATCGAGCTCGATCGCCATGTTGGCAACCATGAACGCCACGGCCTGGCGGTGGCTGATCGGCTCGCCGAACGCCTCACGCTCGTTGACGTAGGGGATGACGTAGTCGAGCACGGCCTGACCGGTGCCGGTCGCGAGCGAGGCCCAGCCGAGGCGGGCCAGCCGGACCGCGTCCGCGTAGTCCGCCGCGTGCTGTGCGGCATCACCGTCACCGAGGATCGCGGACGCCGAGATGGCGACATCGTTGAGGATGAGGCGGCCCAGGCCGGCAGCGCGCAGGCCCATGCTCGGATCGGCCTCGATCACAACACCCGTGGTGTCGGACTCGACCACGAAAAGCGCGGGGCGGCCGTCGAGTTCGGCGGCGACGATGAACAGCTCGGCGTCACCGGCGGCAGGAACGAGCGACTTGACGCCGTTGAGGACGTAACCGCTCGGCGACCGGGTCGCCTTGGTCCGCAGCGCGAACGGATCGAACAGCGCGCGCGGCTCGGCCACCACGACTGCCGCGGCCGGAACGTGCTCGCCGGTGAAGGCGGGCAGGTAGGTCTTCTGCTGCTCGTCGGTGCCCCACTGGGTGAGGGCGACCGCGACACCGCTCGGCGCGAGGATCGGCAGTGCCAGGCCCATGTCGCCGTGTGCGAGAGCCTCGGCAACAAGCGAGTTCGTCACCGCGCCACGCTCGGTGGCCGCACCTTCGAGCTCTTCCGGGACGTTGATCATCGTGATGCCGAGCTCGGCCGCACGCTCGAGCAGATCGCGCGGGGCTTTTGCCTCCTCGTCGGCGGCGAACGCGGCCGGACGCAGGATCTCGTCGGAGAAGTCCCGGACGGTCTCGACGATCATCTGCTGCTCGTCGTCGAGGGTCAGGTCGAAGTAGTCCTTGCCCTTGCTGGAGTTGTCGGCAAGGCGCTTGGGCTTGTCGTTGCCCGCGACCCGGTTGAAGGCGCGAGTGGCAGCGCCGAGGGTCTTGAACCCGCTGCGGGTGCCCTCGTAGGCGGCGCGGTTGATCGGCTCGCGCAGGTTGTACTTCTCGGCGAAATCCGAACCCGTAATCCCGGTAAGTACGCGCATCGCCGAGCCCATCCAGTCGCGCTTGGAGTGGGACAGGCCCACAGCGGAGACGTTTCGGGAATCGGACGAGGGCCGCTTCGTTGCGCTGTCCTGCTTGGTCATCTTCACCAGCTTCTCGTTCTCGGTTGGGCTACCTGAGCGTTATCTTACTTCAGAGTAAGGTAGCGAGTCGAGCGTGATGCAACGCACGTGCGGGCGTGCGGAACCGGGGAGTGTTCGGGTGCGTCGAATCAGCGCCCGGAACTGCGACGAAGCCGCCCAGCGGCCGTCAGCGCTGGAGCTGAGCCAGCACCGTGTCGTGCAGCAGTCCGTTCGTGGCCACAGCACTGCCACCGTGTGGACCTGCAGTGCCGTCGAGAGCGGTGAATGTCCCGCCTGCCTCGCGAACAAGGATGTCGAGCGGGGCCAGATCCCACAGTGAGACCTCGGGCTCGGCGGCGATATCGACCGCACCCTCGGCGACGAGGCAGTAGGAGAAGAAGTCGCCGTAACCGCGCAGTCGCCAGACCGCGTCGGTCAGGTCGATGAACGCCGGGCGCAGGCCGCGGTCGTGCCAGCCGGACAGGCTGGAGAAGCTGAGGCTGGCTGCCGCGAGATCGCCGACCGCGGACACCTGGATCCGACGTGCCGCGGATTGGCCCTGCGCGGTGAATGCGCCCTCGCCCTCGGCCGCCCACCAGCGGCGGTGCAGGGCGGGAGCGCTGACGACGCCCACCACCGGGCGGCCATGGTCGAGCAGCGCGATCAGGCTCGCCCAGACAGGTACGCCACGTACGAAGTTCTTGGTGCCGTCGATCGGGTCGATCACCCATTGGCGTCCGGTGAACTCGGCATCACCGCCGAACTCCTCGCCCAGGACGGCGTCGTCCGGTCGCTCGGCGGCGAGCAGATCGCGCAGCGTGCGCTCGACGGCCAGGTCGGCGTCCGACACGGGCGTCAGATCGGGCTTGGCGTCGACGCGAAGATCCAGCGCACCGAACCGCTCGCGGGTGATCGCGTCGGCCGCGTCGGCCAGCCGGAGGGCGAGTTGGAGATCGGAGGAGTCGACTGCCACGCCCCGAACCCTATCGGTCGCTACTACATGCGGTTTCCGGCTAGCCACAGGTTTTCGCACGAGGTGACCTGCCCGGTAGCCTCGACTACGTGCATCCTGACGTCACCTCCGCGCTCGCCGAACTCGATTCCAAGCTCAAGACGGTCGAGTCGGTGCTCGATGTCGAGGAGTTGCGCCGCCGCATCGACGAACTCGAGCACCAGGCCGCCGACCCGGAGCTCTGGAACGACCAGGAGCACGCGCAGCAGGTGACGAGCCAGCTCTCCTACGCACAGGGTGAACTGCGCCGCGTCGAGGAACTGCGCCAGCGGCTCGACGACCTGCCGGTGCTCTACGAGCTCGCGGAGGGAGAGTCCGGCGAGTCTGCGACCGCTGCGAATGCCGAGGCCGATGGTGAGCGCTCGTCGCTGCAGGCCGATATCGAGGCGATGGAGATCCGCACCTATCTGTCGGGCGAGTACGACCCGCGCGACGCCCTCGTGAACATCCGGGCCGGGGCCGGTGGCGTAGACGCCGCCGACTGGGCCGAGATGCTGATGCGCATGTACATCCGCTGGGCGGAGAAGCACGGTTACGGCGTCGAGGTCTACGACACCTCCTACGCCGAAGAAGCCGGCATCAAGAGCACGACGTTCGCGGTCAAGGCGCCGTACTCCTACGGCACGCTGTCGATCGAGCAGGGCACGCACCGCCTGGTCCGCATCAGCCCGTTCGACAACCAGGGCCGCCGCCAGACGTCGTTCGCCGAGGTCGAGGTGCTCCCGGTGGTGGAGACCACCGACCACATCGAGATCCCGGAAGGCGATGTCCGCGTGGACGTGTACCGCTCGTCGGGCCCTGGTGGTCAGAGCGTCAACACCACCGACTCGGCGGTCCGACTGACGCATATCCCGACCGGCATCGTCGTCACCTGCCAGAACGAGAAGTCGCAGCTGCAGAACAAGGTGGCGGCGATGAAGGTTCTGCAGGCCAAGCTGCTCGAGCGCAAACGGCAGGAGGAGAAGGCCGCGATGGAGGAGCTCGGCGCGGGCGGCAACGCCTCGTGGGGAAACCAGATGCGCTCCTATGTGCTGCACCCGTACCAGATGGTCAAGGACCTGCGCACCGAGCACGAGGTCAACAACCCCAGTGCCGTGCTCGACGGTGACATCGACGGGTTCATCGAGTCGGGCATCCGCTGGCGCATGAGCGAACAAGCGCAGGTCTGATGACATCGGTCGCGCTGTTCGAGACCACCGATCTCAGTACCTGGCTCAGCTCGACGTTCCTCGAGATCGTCCTGCTCGTCCTGGGCGGCATCATCCTCGGTCGAGCCGCGGAGTACGTCGGGCGTCTGGTCACGTCACGCATCGACCGTGACTTTCACGACAGCGACGCTCTCGTCCGCAGCGAGGCGGCCAAGCACCGTCACGCGCTGACTCAGGTGCTCACCTGGGTGTTCAAGATCGTCATCTATTTCCTGGTCGCACTGCAGGTGCTCGACCTGATGGGCCTCAACCTGGCCGGGCTCGCGGTACCCGCCTCGGTGATCGGCGCGGGCCTCGGTTTCGGTGCGCAGCGAATCGTCCAGGACATCCTGGCCGGGTTCTTTCTCATCACGGAGCGCCAGTACGGCTACGGCGACACGGTGCGCATTGTGGTCACCAGTGGCGTCGTCGCCGAGGGCACGGTCGAGGACGTGACGCTGCGGATCACCAGAATGCGTTCGTCCGACGGCGAGGTCCTCATCGTGCCGAACGGTCAGATCATCAAGGTGGACAACCTGTCCAAGGACTGGGCGAGGGCGGCGATCGACGTGCCGGTGTCCACAGGTGCGGACATCAACCGCGTGAACGAGATCCTGCACGAGGTCGGCGCCCGTGCATTCCAGGACCGGAAGCTCAGCGCGCTGCTCCTCGACGAGCCGACGGTGATGGGCGTCGAGAGCCTCGAGATGGATCAGGTCAACATCCGGATGGTGGCGCGCACGCTGCCCGGTAAGCAGTTCCAGGTCGGTCGGGCGCTGCGGGAACGCATCGTCACGGCACTGGGCAAAGAGGGCATCGGGCTGGCGGCACCGGTCGCCACCGAGAGTCTCAAGGCGCCGGCTGAGCAGGCGGAGAACGGCGAATGAACGAGTTCCTCGAGGCCCTTCGCAAGCTGCGTGTGCGGCGTTCCACGATCTACCTTTGCGTCGCGTGGGTCGCGATCTTCGTGCTCTATCTCGGCGTGCGACCGGAACCGGTACCGCAGGATCAGACCGCGGTCCCAGCGGTGCCGGTGACTCGAACACCCGCGCCCCAGACAATCGAACCGACCTACGAGCCGACCACGACCACTACGGTCCCGCCGACGAGCACCGCAACCGGGCAGCTGAACCGGAGTTCGCCGCCGACCACGACGACAACGACGCAGGTTATTCCGCTCATCCCGAACGAGCTGATCCCTCCGGGCCTGCTGCCGACACAGCCCACGCCGACCCCGACGGAAACCCCGCGCTGACCGCAACGCGGGCGATCGCGCAGGTCCCGGGCGCGCGTGAAATCCGCCGCTACACTGGCTCCCCGTGATCAGCGTCGAGAATGTCTCCAAGTCCTACAAAACCTCGACGAGACCCGCCCTCGACAAGGTCAACGTCGAGGTCGAAAAGGGTGAGTTCGTCTTCGTCATCGGGCCGTCCGGCTCCGGCAAATCGACCTTCATGCGGTTACTGCTGAAGGAGGAGGCGCCGAGTTCCGGCGATATCCACGTCGCCGGATTCCACGTGAACCGGCTGTCGGCCCGCAAGGTGCCGCAGCTGCGCCAGCGGATGGGTTTCGTCTTCCAGGACTTCCGGCTGCTGCAGCAGAAGTCGGTCGAGCAGAACGTCGCCTTCGCGCTGGAGGTGATCGGCAAGCCGCGGGCCTTCATCAACCGCACCGTGCCCGAAGTCCTCGAACTTGTCGGCCTGGCCGGCAAGGCGGACCGGATGCCCAGCGAGTTGTCCGGTGGTGAGCAGCAGCGCGTGGCGATCGCGCGCGCGTTCGTCAACCGCCCGCTCGTGCTGCTGGCCGACGAGCCGACCGGCAACCTCGACCCGGACACCAGCGGGGACATCATGATGCTGCTCGAGCGCATCAACCGCACGGGCACCACCGTGCTCATGGCGACGCACGACAACACGATCGTCGACGCGATGCGTCGCCGAGTCGTCGAACTCGACTCCGGCCGCATCGTGCGCGACGAGTCCCGCGGCGTTTACGGGGTGGGCCGGTAATGCGCGCTAGCTTCCTCCTCGGCGAGGTCTTCATCGGCCTGCGCCGCAATATCACCATGACGATCGCGATGATCCTCACCACCGCGATCTCGCTCGCGCTCTTCGGCGGCGGAATGCTCGTGGTGCAGATGGCGGACAAGACGCAGTCGATCTTCCTCGACCGCGTCGAGGTGCAGATCTACCTGACCAACGACGTCTCCGACGCCGATCCCGAGTGCAACCAGGACCTGTGCCGAAACATCCGCGCCGACCTCGAGTCGACGCCGGGCGTTGTCGGCGTCGATTACCTGAGCAAGAAGGACGCGCTCGTCGACGCACGGGAGCGCACCTTCAAGAACCAGCCCGAGTACGCGGATCTGATCAGCGACAACGCGCTGCCGGCGTCGATGAAGGTGAAGATGAGCGACCCCGAGCGCTACGGGGTGATCTTCGAGGCGTTCGAGCAACGCCCGGGCGTGGCGAGCATCCTGAACCAGCGAGACCTGGTGGACCGGTTGGTCAGCGTGTTCAACGGGCTGCGCAACGCCGCCTTCGCGCTGGCCATCGTGCAGGCGTTCGCGGCGCTGCTGCTGATCGCCAACATGGTGCAGATCGCGGCATTCACTCGCCGTACCGAGGTGAGCATCATGCGCCTGGTCGGTGCGACGCGGTGGTACACCCAGCTCCCGTTCCTGCTGGAAGCGGTGGTTGCCGCGCTCGCCGGTGCATTGCTGGCGGTCGTCGGGTTGTTCGTCGCGCGCCCGCTCGTCATCGACGGTGTGCTCGGCGACCTCTATGACGTGAACGTGTTCGCGAAGATCACTGCGAGCGACATCCTCACGGTCGCTCCACTGGTCGCGATCGTCGGTGTCGGCTTCGCGGCGGTTACCGCGTACATCACGCTGCGGGTGTACGTGCGGGAATAATCCGCTTGCCCGACAAGTTAGATTTACTTCGGGTTCGGGCTCGCTGTTCCCGTCCCCCGGGTGCGGAGTGAACGGAAGCGTTCACTCCGTTGAACGCAACAAATCTTCCGTTCACAGCCCCTGGGTGGGCGCGGATGCCGCAGTTGGACGAGGCCGAATCGAGTAGGAAAGGGGCGCGCGAGCGTGAAGGAAAAGGGTCGCAAGGTCATCGCGACCAACCGCAAGGCGCGCCACAACTACACCATCCTCGACACCTACGAGGCCGGTATCGCGCTCGTCGGCACCGAGGTCAAGAGCCTGCGCGAGGGCAAGGCCTCGCTGGTCGATGCGTTCGCCACCGTCGATGACGGCGAGGTGTGGCTGCGCGGGCTGCACATCCCCGAGTACGGGCACGGCAGTTGGACCAACCACTCGCCGCGGCGTACCCGCAAGCTGTTGTTGCATCGCCGCGAGATCGAGCACCTCGTCGGCAAGTCGCGTGAGGGCAACCAGACCCTCGTGCCGCTATCGATGTACTTCAGCGACGGCAAGGTGAAGGTCGAACTGGCTCTGGCCAAGGGCAAGCAGGATTACGACAAGCGCCAGGATCTGGCCCGTCGTACGGCCGAGCGCGAGGTCACTCGCGAAATCGGTCGCCGGGTGAAGGGAATGCGCTGACCTCCGTAATGCTCGCTCTTGTTGCCGCAGTTGGATACGGAGTGAGTGATTTCGTGGGTGGCGTCGCGTCCCGCCGGGTCGCGGCGCTGCGCGTCGTCATCGTGTCGTACCCGGTGTCGGTCGCCATCGTGCTCGCGATCGCGCCGCTGTTCGGCGGCTCGTTCGATCCCGCCGCACTGGCCTGGGGTTTCGCCAGCGGCATCGCCGGCGGCCTTGCCGTCTGGTGGTTCTACCTGGCGCTCGCCGAGGGGCCGATGTCGGTCGTGTCACCGCTGACCGCGGTGCTGGTGGCGGGCATTCCGGTGCTGATCGGCCTGTTCATGGGGGAGCGGCCCGGCCCGCTCGCGCTCGCCGGGATCGCCCTCGCGCTGGTCGCGGTGGTGCTGGTCAGCCGGGAGTCGTCCGACGACGCGCTGGCCGACCAGACCGATGGGCACCGGCCGCGGTTCACCCGCCGGGTCGCCATCCTGACCGCCGGCTCGGGTGTCGCGTTCGCGTTTACCTTCGTCTTCCTGCACGAGATCGGCGAAGGAGCCGGGCTGTGGCCGCTGGCCGCGTCGCGTATCTCGGCGACGGCCGTGGTGTGGGGCGTGGCGCTGGCGACCGCGCAATTCGTTGCGCCACGCGGGGCCACGTTGCGGCTCGCGGTCTACATCGCGGTGCTCGATGTGATCGGCAACGCGGCGATGATGTTCGCGTTCCAGGGCTCGATGCTGTCCCTGGTCAGCGTGCTCGGGTCGCTGTACCCGGCGGCCACGGTGCTCCTGGCCATGCTCGCCCTCGATGAGCGCGTGGCCTCGATGCAGAAGGTCGGCATGGCTGTCGCGCTCGGCGCGGTCGGCCTGATCGCCGTCAGTTGACGTCGCGACACCCTGCGGCGAGGTAATTGGGATGATTCTGTCGCCCGACGGAGTTATTATGTGTGGCCCGGCAAAGTGCTGGGGCGTACGGGGCTGAACGGTTTCGACTGCGTACGTTGATTCAGGGGAAGCGTGTCGGTGCAGGCAAGAGACCACCGTAAGCGTCATTGCAACCAATTAAGCGCCGATTCCAATCAGCGCGACTACGCTCTCGCTGCCTAAGTAGCGAAGCGTGTCTGTCAGTCCGATCTCGCCTTCGGGTCGGGTACTGGCATCAGCTAGAAGGCTTTACCGGTCGGCTCGGTCACGGAGTCGGACGGGACATCAAACAGTGACTGGGATCGTCATCCAAGCTTGTTCGCGGGACTTGGAGATCCAAGCAGAGGCATAGCGAACTGCACACGGAGAAGCCCTGGTGACACGGCGGAGGACCCGGGTTCGATTCCCGGCAGCTCCACTCGAGGCCCGGGCCGGAGAGTTATCCGGCCCGGGCTTTCTCGTGTCCGGGGGTGATATCGCGAAATCGCCTCCGACCCGCCGACGCGTCTGTATGAAGAGCCGATGCATACGTGGGGGAATTTGGGACGCATCGGCGCGTTAACCGTGGGCATTGGAATCGCGGTCTGCGGCACCGCATCGGCTGAGCCAAGCGCGAACAATCTCTACACCGGGCAGCCGTCTGTTCCGCATGAGATCGCGGCGGCAGGTGCCGGGGTCCTGAAGGCGATATTGGCGCCGGTCGGCGGCGTCTTGGCGGTAGTCCCGTACAAGATTCCGGTCCTGACCGATGGTGTCGCGTATCCGTTTGTCACACAGGGACTCGATGTCTCGAAGTCGGACTTCGCGGGAATGCCGGTGCTGACGTTCACGCCGCCCAAGCCGAGTGGCAAGGTCGTCGTCGCCATTCACGGCGGTGCGTACGTCGGTGAGGCAACGGTCTTCCACTGGATGACCTACACCGATATCGCTAGGCAGACCGACGCAACGGTCATCGTCCCGGACTACACACTCTCGCCGGTGGGGACGGCCGAAACCGAAGTGCCTCGGATGACCGATTTCCTTGCGCGGACGGTCGCAGAGCATGGTGCCGAAAACGTCAGTGTTGTCGGTGATTCCGCCGGAGGTGGGCTCGCCCTACTGGCGACGCAAGACTTGGTCCGAAGGAATGCGGCGGTGCCGGGACGGCTGGTCCTGCTCGCGCCGTGGCTCGATGTGTCGGTGAGTGACCAACGCGCCGCCGCGATCGACGACCCGCTATTGGATGTCGGCAACGGCGCCAAGGACGGCAAATTGTGGGCCGGACGTCTCGACACCCGCGATGCGCTGGTGAGCCCGTTGTACGGGTCGCTCGACGGCCTTCCACCGACCGCTGTTTACAGCACGTCTCGTGATCTCCTCACCGTGGATACGCTGCGCCTGCGCGATCGTGTTCTGGCCGAGGGCCGTTCGAACTTCACGTTCCGGCTGCGAAATGGCCTCATGCACGACCACGCCATCTACGCGCCGCTTCCCGATGCACAGGCCGATCGGGCGAATTTGTACCACGATCTGGATGTGGGCTGACTATCCCCGGCGAGTTCCGCTATGAATGATGGCAGAACTCGTTTGGCTTACTGGAAGGGATTCAGTTCGTGACCAAGGTTATGCAGGGCATCAGGGTCCTAGAGGTTGCCCAGTTCACGTTCGTGCCCGCTGCGGGGGCGATCCTCGCCGACTGGGGCGCGGACGTCATCAAGGTGGAGCATCCCGTCCGAGGCGATACCCAGCGTGGATTCATCAACATGGGCGGGTTCCAGCTCGACCCCGACCGGCATCCGCTGATCGAGCACCCCAACCGCGGCAAACGCAGCGTCGGGATCGATGTGTCCACCCCCGGCGGCCGGGAGGTGCTCTACGAGATCGCGAAGACCGCGGACGTGTTCCTGACCAACTACCTGCCGGCGCAACGGCAGAAGAACGAGTTCGACGTCGAACACATTCGCGCGGTGAACCCGAACATCATCTACGCCCGCGGCAGCGCGTACGGCGACAAGGGGCCCGAGCGGGATACCGGCGGTTTCGACGGCACCGCATTCTGGACCCGCAGCGGTGTCGGGCACGCCTTCACGCCCGAGGAGCTCGGCGGCGCGCTGTCGCAGGGAATCCCGGCATTCGGAGATTCCATCGGCGGCATGAACATTGCCGGCGGGATCTCGGCGGCGCTGTTCCATCGTGAGCGCACCGGAGAGGCCACCGAAATCGACGTGTCGCTGCTGAGCACGGCGTGGTGGGCGGCAGGCGCGAGCGTGACACAGGGAATGGAAACCGGCGAGACCATGCGCTCGGTGATGCCGGACAGCACGGCATCGGTGAATCCGTTCATGGCCAACTACGAGACCTCCGACGGTGGCGTGATCAACCTGTGCATCGTCAGCCCGACGGGCTACATCCGGGATGCTTTCGAGCACCTCGGATTGCCCGAACTCGCGGACGACCCGCGGTTCTCCGACGTTATGCCGCTGATCGAGAATGCCGAAGCCGGGCGAGCGCTGATCGCCGATGCGATCCGCAAACGGCCATTCGAATACTGGCGTCAGCACCTGAAGTCCATGAAGGGGCAGTGGGCGCCCTTCCAGAGCCTGGTCGATCTCGGCACGGACGAACAGGCCATCGCCAACGACATGATTGTGGAGGTGGAGGCCGGCGACGGAGGCGCGCCGTTCAAAGTGGTGCGCGGCCCGGTGCAGTTCAACCACGAACCGCTCGAAACCACCCGCGCGCCACAGGCTTCCGAGCACACCGAAATGGTTCTGCTGGAGCTCGGAATGGATTGGGACCGCATCATCGCACTAAAGGATGCCGGCGCAATCGCCTGAGCCGTCGGCGACCTCACGCACCGAAAACGCCCGGGCCGGAAGTATCCGGCCCGGGCTTTCGCGCATCGGGAAGCGTGTCAGCTCATCGATCGAGCGGGACCATCGTCGGAAGCTGCGAACCCTCCCGAGGGACGAACTCGCGGTCGAAGTTCACGTACCCCGACTCGACCGACGGCATCGGCAACGAGGGGTCAGGGCAAGGCATTGGCTTGCCGTCGGGGCCCACAGAGTCCTCACCACAGATCTTGCTGGTGAAGTACGAGCGCTTCTGGACATCCTCGGGCCACGGGTCCGAATGCGCGGCGAAGAACTGCACGGGGATGTTGTAGAAGCAGAGGAAGATCGCGCTGCACGCGCCGAAGATCGCAAGGAAGCGGATGAACTGCTGCTTGACGACCCCGCCGCGGATGTTGTCGAGTCCGCGCTCGACGACCGTCCGGCCGCGATCATCGGTGAAGTAGCGCAGGCAGCAGAAGGCAGTCTGGGCGCCGCCCCACATCAGCCCTTCGTAGACGGGCCACTGGTAGTAGGTCCCGGCGTTGATGGACAGCGACTGGATCGAACCGGGGAATGTGTAGAGCCCGATCGGCATGAGGACGAAGCCCTCCATGACGAGATCGAAGAAGAACGCATACACGAAGGTCACGCCGATCAGTTGGAGGTTGCTGATCCCCGGCCAGCGGCCCTTGACCTTGCGCATGAACCAGCATCCGGCGATCGTGCACAGCAGCACGCCAACGGCGTAGCCGGGCGCATTCATGAGCAGTGGTTCGACCACCTGCGCACCCGGCTCATCCGGCGACGACCACCCGGGGATGTACGGGGTCCAGGCGCCCCGGTTCCACATCCAGGTGTTGTAGGTGCACCACGTGTTGAAGAAGTTGAGCAGCGGGTCCTGGAAGAACATCAGACCCATCGAGGCGATGAGCATGCCGTCGAGAGTGATTCGGCGCTCCCGTACCCACGGCCGAACGATGAACCACCAGATGCCGATCGGGAAGATGAGCACGATCCCGGCCGTCCACATGGTGAGGATCGTCTTCATGTACCCCGGCACGGGGGTCGGGCCCGGGTCTACCGAGGTGAAATACGGCCCGGTGACCCAGCGGATCCACACGTACACCTGCAGCGCCAGTACCGCTGCGCCGAAGGCGGCCCAGAGTCCGACGCGCCTACTTGGCGGCTGAACCTGCGCGCCGAGCGTGGCCGCCGCGTCGATTGACTCGGTTGGCGGCGATTTCTTCTTCTGCTCCGACAGGTCGCTCATAGCGCTGTCTCCTTCTTGACGGTGCAGTGCCGGGCTTGTGAGTAGCTCGGCGCATGCGGCACGGATCGACGATGAGATCGGCGACGTACTGGGTCGTATTCGTCTTGCTGGCGAGCGCAAATATACTCGCGGGAATCTGAACATCCAATAGGGATCTGAGATCCTGTGGCAGAATGTCCGGTATGGCTGAGCGCTGGACGAGGGACCGAAGGCTCGAGCGCACCCGTTCGCTGCTCTTGGACGCTGCCGAAGAGGTATTCGCCGAGAAGGGCTTCACGACAGCGACTCTCGATGACATTGCGCATGCCGCCGGGTACACCAAGGGCGCCATCTACAAGCACTTCGCTACGAAGGAAGGTCTCTTCCTCGCCGTCAGCGACCGGTATTGGCGACGCTATTTCGATCACTTCGCCGAGGTGATGTCGGCTGATCAGATCGGCGCGCACGAACTCGATGAGATCGCGGAGCGCTGGCGCGAACTGAGTAGGGAACGGGGCGCCGAGCACGCCGCGCTGGGCCACGAGTTCACGCTCTATCTGCTGCGCAACCCCGACGCGCGAGAGCGGGTGGCGGACAAGCGAAGAGAGGTTGTCCAAGCCCTCAGTGAATTCATCGTCGCGGGCATCGAACGGCTCGGTGGCACGCTACTGATCTCGCCGTTGGCCTTCGCGCATGCGCTCGTGGCAACGAGCGACTCCGTTGTGCTGGCCAGCGAGATCGATGATGACGACCTGTTCCGGCCGATGGTCGAGATGTACGTCTCGATGATCAAACTGCCCTGAGTCAGCCGACCGGTCCAAGCACCCGATCGGTGTAGGCGTTCGAGAACAACCCATTCGGGTCGAGCCGCTTGCGCACGTCGATGAAGCGGTCCCATTCGGGGTAACGCGACCGAAGCGTTTCCGCGGTCTGGAAATGCCGCTTACCCCAGTGCGGGCGCCCGTCGTAGTCCTCGAAAATCTTCTCGACCTCACGGAACAGTGGTTCCCACACCATGCCCGTGTACATATGTACGGCGATGTAGCAGGTGTCGCGGCCGGTCGCGGGGGACAGGAAAGCGTCGTCGCCGGCGACCCACCGGACCTCGATCGGGAACGGTACGTCGAACCCGGCGCGCTCCGTCACTGCCTTCACCCGCCGGATCGCCTCCGCGGCGTGCTCGCGCGGAATCGCGTACTCCATCTCGTTCATCCGCACGTCTCGCTGCGTAGAGAAGATCCGATACGAACGGTCGACCGCGGCGTTGTAGCCACCGACCCGGGCGGCGAACCGATTGAAACCGGGGATCAACGACGGTCGGGCTCTGCCCATCTTGCACAGCGCCTCGAACGTGTAGTTCTGCAACAACCTGCTGTTGATCCAATGCATTGCCGCGGATGTCGGCTTTTCGGGCTTGTCGGTGCGGTTGTTTCGCTTTGTCAACGCGAGCGGGCTGTGCGGGAAGACGTAGAACTCGAAGTGGTCATTGCCGTCGATGTAGCCGTCGAGGTCGGCGAGGATCTCATCGAGGGGAATCGGCCGCTCCACGGCTTCGAGTACGAACGACGGCACCGCCTCGACGGTGATCGCGGTGACGATGCCGAGCGCCCCGATGCTTACTCGCGCCGCGCGCCAGGCATCCGGGTCATTTTCGGCGTTGACCTCAATCGTTGATCCGTCGGCAAGCATCAATTCGATCGAGTGCATCGGAGCCGACAGGTTCATCAGCTTTGCCCCGGTGCCGTGTGTCCCGGTCGCGGTCGCGCCCGCGAGGGACTGCACGTTGATGTCGCCGAGGTTCGGGAAAGCGAATCCGTGCTCGTGCATGCGCTCGCTCGCCTCGGCGAGGGAAATGCCCGCTTGGACTCGAACCAGGCCGCGTTCACTGTCCACGTCGAGAACGCGGTTCAACCGCTCGAGCGACACCAGGGCGCCATCGGTGAGGACGGCATCGGTAAATGAATGCCCAGCTCCGGCGACCCGGACGTGGTGACCGGCCGCTGCTGCTTTTGCCAGTACCGTGCGCAACTCGTCCGTGGATTCCGGCCGAGCCGTCACAGCTGGGCGGCACATCTGATAGCCCGCCCAATTCACCCAAGTACTGGTCATCCGTCCAACTATAGGGGTGTCGAGCGCCACAACGCGATGCCCATCAAGTCCTTTCGGTCAGGCGCTCAGCAATTGCTGGGCGCCGGGATACCGGCAAACCGGTCGCCGAGGTAGCCGACGGCCCGCAAAGAGCCGGGCGCGATCGCGGCGCCGTGGTCCGCGCCGGGGATGATGTCGAGGAGTACCCGGGCACCCGCGGCGCACCAGCGGCCGGTGGGCCGCTGCGGCAACGAGGGCGGCGAGTCGGGCCCACCGTTGCGAATCGATCGATGCGACTTCGGGATCATCGTAATGTGACCTCCGTCATATTTTGTCCCTAGTATGCCCGGCCAATGTCGGTGGTAACCGTTTTCCGCGGTCTGCTCTGTTGTCGTTTCTCCACAACGGCATTCGGCGCGGCATGCTTGACGGATGGCCGTCACGCCGATGTTCCCGCTCGGCTCCGCACTGCTCCCCGGAGAGCGACTACCGCTGCATGTTTTCGAGCCGCGATACCTCGCCCTCGTCGACGAATGCGTCAACCGCCGCGAGCAACCGGAGTTCGGTGTCGTGCTGATCTCGCACGGGCACGAGGTCGGCGGCGGCGATCAACGCACCGATGTCGGCACGCTCGCCCGCATCATCTCGGGCTACGAACTTCCCGGTGGGCGCCGCGCTATCGAATGTGTCGGGACCGAGCGAATCCGGGTCGGCGAGTGGCTGCCCGACGATCCTTACCCACAGGCGCAGGTCGACGTATGGCCCGACGAGCGGGCCGAGCTCGATCCATCGGTGACAGCGGTCGTCGACGGACTGGTCGAGCAACTCCGCACGCTCGCCGCCGAAGCCGCTGAGCGAACCGGCGGATCGGAACCCGGCAATCCGCTGGAACAGCTTCCCGATGACCCCGGTCAACGTGCGTACGCGCTCGCCGCGCGCCTCCCACTCGGGCAGGCCGACCGATATGCCCTGCTCGCGGCACCCGATCCGGCTACGCGCATGTCTCACCTGGCGGAGGCGCTCGAGGATCTCATCGCCGCGGTTCGCTTCCGGTTGACCTAACTGCCGCCTGCGCTCGACCTATTCGCGGCAACCGAGCAGTCGCGGACGTGGTCGAATGAGGTCGGACAGTGCAAACGGCCATCGCCCGTGCGAGCGATCGGCCGTGATCGAAGCGCTCGAAGAGGAGACCGAAGTGGCGCACGACCGAGCCGGCCAGCCCGCCCAGCCGGAGGACTTGGAAGACCTGGCGCACGTGGTGACGGCGTATTACAGCCTGACGCCGGACCCGTCGGTGCCGGAACAGATGGTGGTGTTCGGTACCTCCGGCCACCGTGGTTCGAGTGTGAACCGAGCGTTCAACGAGGCGCATATCCTCGCCACCACCCAAGCGATCGTGGAGTACCGCGCGAGCCAGGGGATTACCGGACCGCTGTTTATCGGCCGCGACACGCATGCGTTGTCCGAGCCGGCATGGGTGAGCGCGCTCGAGGTGCTGATCGCCAACGGTGTCACCACCGCGATCGACGCCCGCGACCGATACACCCCGACGCCGGGTGTCAGCCACGCGATCCTGCGCCACAACCGATCGGAAGGCCCACGCGCCGACGGCATCGTGGTCACTCCGTCGCACAACCCGCCCCGCGACGGTGGCTTCAAATACAACCCGCCGGACGGCGGCCCGGCCGGGGCGGACGCGACCTCAACCATCGCCGCGCGGGCGAACGAGTTGCTGCGCAACGGTCTCGACGGCGTTCGGCGCACGACGCTGGACAAGGCGCTCACGGCAGCTGAGCGCTACGACTTTCTCGACCATTACGTCGCCGACCTGCCCAACGTGGTGAACCTGGACGCGATCAAGGCCGCCGGTGTGCACATCGGCGCCGACCCCCTCGGCGGCGCGAGCGTCGACTATTGGGGCGCGATTGGCGAGCGGTATGGACTGAACCTCGAGGTGGTGAACCCGTTGGTGGACGGCACCTTCCGGTTCATGACCCTCGATACCGACGGCAAGATCCGGATGGACTGCTCGTCTCCCAACGCGATGGCCTCGCTGATCGCCTCCCGTGATCGCTACGACATGGCTACCGGCAACGACGTCGACGCGGACCGCCACGGCATCGTCACACCCGATGGCGGGCTGATGAATCCGAACCACTATCTCGCGGTGGCGATTGACTACCTCGTCGCCAACCGCACGGGCTGGCCGGCCGCGAGCAAGGTCGGCAAGACCGTGGTGAGTTCATCGATGATCGACCGGGTCGTCGCCGGTCTCGGCCGCGAAATCTATGAGGTGCCGGTCGGATTCAAATGGTTCGTGCCCGGTCTCGTCGACGCCGGCCTGGTGTTCGGCGGCGAGGAAAGCGCGGGCGCGTCGTTCCTGCGCCAGGACGGCACCGTGTGGACCACCGACAAGGACGGCATCATCCTGGCGCTACTCGCGTCGGAGATCATCGCCGTCACGGGACAGACGCCGTCGCAGCGCTACGCCGAATTCGAGCGTCGCTACGGCAGTCCCGCCTACGCCCGCATCGATGCCCCGGCAAGCCGCGAGCAGAAGGCGGTGCTGTCGAAGCTGTCGGCAGAGCAGGTTTCGGCGACTTCGCTCGCGGGCGAGCCGATCACCGCTATGGCGACGACCGCGCCGGGCAACGGTGCGGCGCTCGGCGGTTTGAAGGTGAGCACCGAGAACGCCTGGTTCGCAGCGCGCCCGTCCGGTACCGAGGACGTCTACAAGATTTACGCCGAGTCGTTCAAGGGTCCCGAGCACCTCGCCGAAGTGCAGTCCGCGGCACGAGAACTCGTGGGTGAGACGCTCGGAAGCGCCGGTGGCTGAGTCGGTCACGCCGGACGAACGCACGATCGATCACGAACGGCTGCCACCGGAAATCTGGGTTCTGGTCAGCGCCGGCTTCGTCATTGCGCTCGGCTACGGCATAGTCGCGCCGGCGCTGCCGCAGTTCGCGTTGAGTTTCGGCGTCGGCGCCGCCGCGGCGTCGGCGTTGATCAGCACGTTTGCGTTGATGCGACTGCTTTTCGCGCCGGTGTCCGGCCGGCTGGTGCAGCGGTTGGGCGAGCGGCCGGTCTACCTGATCGGACTGGCGATCGTCTCGCTGTCCACCGGCGCTTGCGCCTTCGTGTCCGGGTATTGGCAGCTGATGGTGTTTCGTTCGCTCGGCGGGATCGGCTCGACGATGTTCACGGTGTCGTCGCTGGGTTTGGTCATTCGGATCTCGCCGCCACGAATCCGCGGCCGGGTTTCCGGGCTATACGCAACGAGTTTCCTACTCGGCTCGGTCGGCGGGCCGCTGGTCGGTGGCGCATTGGCCGGTCTCGGCTTGCGAGCGCCGTTCGCGATCTACGCGGTCGCACTGCTGATCGCCGCCGCGGTGGTGTACTTCGCGCTGCGCAACTCGGGGCTCGTCGCCCCCGCCGCCGCTCACGACGTCAAGCCCATGACATTCCGCGACGGTTTGGCGCAGCCCGCATACCGCGCAGCGCTGACGTCGAGCTTCGCCAACGGATGGGCGTTGTTCGGTGTACGGATGGCGATCGTGCCGCTGTTCGTGGTCGAGGTGCTCGACCGCGACACGGCGATTGCGGGCCTGGCCCTCACGGTGTTCGCGCTCGGCAATGCGCTCGTGCTGTTCCCGGCCGGTCGACTCTCCGACCGCTTCGGCCGGCGCGCGTTCGTGGTCGCAGGCACCGCGATCTCCGGCGTGGCCACCGCGGTCGTCGGGTTCAGCGACTCGCTGCCGGTGTTCCTCGTGCTGTGTCTGATCGCCGGTCTCGGCTCGGGCCTGATCAACCCCGCACAGCAGGCCGCGGTCGCCGACATCATCGGCTCACAGGCGCGAGGCGGCCCGGTGCTCGCGGCGTTCCAGATGGCGACCGACGTCGGCACCGTGGTCGGGCCGATCTGCGCGGGGCTGCTCGCGCAGAAGCTCTCGTACTCGGCCGCCTTCGGCCTGACCGGTGTGGTCCTGCTGATTGCCACCGGCGCATGGTTGGCCGTGGCGGACACGCTCGATCGTGCGAAGAAGGATCCAGCCGCCTAGCGACTACCCGGGGATACCGACGCCGATCGCCGATCCGACTGCGTAAGTGGCACCGATCGCGATGGCGCCGAGGATCAGCTGCCGCAGCGCTGCACCCCACCACGACCGCCTGGTGAACCGCGCGGTCAAGGCACCGACCAGCAGCAACCCCGCATATCCGGTGAGCATCCCTGCGAGCAGCGACGAGAACCCGAGCAGGTAGGGGATAAGCGGGATCAGGGCGCCCACCGAGAAGGTCGCGAACGACGACAGCGCTGCGACGTAGGGCGAGGGCAGTGCGTCGGGATCGACGCCGAGTTCCTGCGTGACGTGCACATCGAGCGCGCGTTCGGTATCCGCGCTGACCTCTGTTGCCGCCCGTTCCGCGGTCTCCGGTGACATGCCCATCCGGACGAACTCGGCAGTGAGCTCGGCGGCTTCCGCGCGCGGATTGCGTTGCAGCGCACGGCGCTCCACCTTGACCTCTGCGGCCAACTGCTCATTCTGGGTGGCCACCGACGTATATTCGCCGAGCGCCATCGAGAACGCCCCTGCGACGAGTCCGGCCACGCCGCTGAGTACCACGGTGTGCGCTTCCACCGAGGCCGCGCCGACACCGGCGATCAGCGAGGTGTTGCTGACGAGGCCGTCCATCGCGCCGAACGTGGCCGCTCGCAACCATCCGCCGGACACGTCCGAGTGGCGGTGGTCGTATTCATGCGGCAGCCGCATATCCTCCGGCTGCGCGGCTGACGGCTCGGTCACATCGTCAACCTACGCGGAGTTCGTCGGTACGCTGGGCTGCTGTGTGGATTCGGTTGGTGAGCCTCGTCGCGCGCCTCGGTTTGGCCGGGGTGTGGCTGGTGTCGGGCTGGATGAAAGTCGCGGATCCCACCCAGACCACTGTCGCGGTTGGGGCGTATCAGCTGCTGCCCGACGACTTTGTCGAGCCGGTCGCGAACGCGCTGCCATTCGTGGAGATCGGGGTTGGCCTGTTCCTCCTGATCGGCCTCGGTGTCCGGATCGCGGCCGCGGCATCGGCCGTGCTGCTGCTGGTGCTGATCGGCGCAGTCGCCTCGGCGTGGGCACGCGGGTTGTCGATCGACTGCGGCTGCTTCGGCGGCGGCGGTCACGACGCGAGCGTGAACGGCTGGGACTACGCGCGCGAGATCCTGCGGGACATCGGGTTCCTCGCGCTAGCCGCGTGGTTGACGATCTTCCCGCGCAGCCCATTTGCGATGGGCCCGGGTTCGCGCCCGCTCGAGGCCGAACCCGCGGCAGTTTCCGAAGACTCCTTGGCAAAGTAGCGATCGACAACCGAACCTCCAGCGACAGCAAGGACGCCCGCGTGAGCCAGAAACCGACCCGATCCAAGAATCTGCCCCAGCCGACCTCGAACAGGTCGACGTACATCCTCGGGGCGGCCGCGGTCGTGGTGATCGCCATCATCGTGATTGGCGGGATCATCTGGCAGAGCAACCGCAACGAGACTCGCAACGAGGGCTACGGGTCGGTGCAGAACAGCGACGTGAAGGCGACTGTTGAGAGCAGCGGCGCAATCCTGCTCGGGCTGCCGGATGCGGCCAAGACGATCGACCTCTTCGAAGATCCGATGTGCCCGTACTGCGCCCAGCTCGAGCAGCAGCACGGGCAGGAGATCTCGCAGAAGATCGACGAGGGCGACGTCGCCGTGCGCTATCACCTCATGAACTTCCTGGACCAGCTGTCCGCGAGCGGTGATTACTCGACCCGCGCGGTCGCAGCGAACCTGTGTGTCGCCGAGACGGGGGACGGGCGGGCGTTCTCGGCATTCCACGCCGAGCTGTTCTCGCCCGAGGGGCAGCCGAAGGAGCGGGGTTCGTCCGACCATTCCAATGATGATCTCGCGACCATGGCCAAGGATGCCGACGCCAGCGACGACGCGGTGACATGCATCCGCGACGGCAAGCAGGTATCCGCGGCGAAGTCCGCGGGCGATGCCTCGAAGCAGGCACTGACCGATCTCGGCGGTCGCGGCACCCCGTCGGTGTTCGTCGACGGCACCGCGATCGACACCAACAACTCCGAATGGGTGGCCAACCTGCAGTAGGCCGCTGGACAGGCGATTTGTTGCCTCTAGCTGCGATGGTGTAACTTCGTTCGGGCAGTCAGGGAACACTCTGACCGCAAGGTTCGGGGCTATGGCGCAGCTGGTAGCGCACCACACTGGCAGTGTGGGGGTCAGGGGTTCGAGTCCCCTTAGCTCCACAAAAGAAACCCGTTTCGACCATCGGTCGAAGCGGGTTTCTTGCATTTGCGGGCGGCAAATCAGCTGCGCTGCGCCGCCTCCTGGGCCAGCTGCACTCGCGAACTCAGGCCGAGGTTGGCGTAGATGTGGGTGAGTTGCGCCGGCGCGCTTGCGTTCCCCACGCCCGCGCTGTGCGTGGGCGATCGCCTCTTGGATCGACAGCGCCGATCCCTCGGCCCACGCCGTGTCGAAATCATTGTCGCCCAAGGCTTTGTTGGTCCGATGTACGTACGCGGCCGGCCGCCGCGCACCTCTTGCGGCAATCGCGCACGTCTGGGCCTGCGCGCCCGCACGAAGAGGTGCGCGATCAGCGTTAATCCTTCCGGCGCGCGCTCGCGTCGTGCATCATGTCGCCCATGACAGTTGTTCTGGTGCACGGGAATCCGGAGACCGACGCACTGTGGGACCCACTCGTCGACGCACTCGATCGCGACGATGTGGTGCGATTGTCACCGCCGGGGTTCGGTGCCCCGCTGCCCGAGGGTTTCTCGGCGACCTGCGTCGAATACCGCGACTGGCTCGAGGGTGAGCTGAAAGGTATCGATCAGCCGGTTGACCTGGTCGGACACGACGCGGGCGGTATACACGTCGTGAATGTGGTCATGCACCGCCCTGAGCTGGTGCGCAGCTGGGTCAGCGACGTCGTCGGACTGTTCGACCCCGATTACGAGTGGCACGACATGGCGCTGGTATTCCAGTCGCCCGGTGACGGCGAGCAGCTGGTCGAGACGATGCAGATCCGTACGGCGGAAGAACGGGCCGCCCAGTACGCCACGGTTGGTCTGCCGATTGACATCGGCCGCTCGATGGCTGCAGCAATGGGGCCGGAGATGGCGCGGGCGATCCTGGGTTTCTACCGCTCCGCGCGCCAGCCCGCGATGGCGCAAGCCGGACGTGATCTGGCGAGTGCGGCGGTCCGGCCGGGCCTTTCCGTATTGGCCACCGACGATCCGTTCGTCGGTTCGAATGAAATTCGGCGGCGAGCTGCCGAACGAGCCGGCGCTCGCACCGAAGTCCTCGACGGATTGGGGCATTGGTGGATGGTGCAGGACCCCGTGCGTGGAGCCGCGGTCCTCACGCAATTCTGGAACGGTCTGGACTAAAGCCCGTTCCGGATTATTTCGGTCGGCGTTTTTCGTATCGGAGAGTCGTATCCGTCCGATCGGGTTACGGGAGACTTAGCTCTTGGTCCGGCGCACAGACGATGCGTCGGTTGCTCAGCTGTTGTCGCGCGGCGCGCACCAGAATTCGGCGGGCGCGTTTGTACAGATGGCTATGCTCCGAAATCGGCACGAAGCTGGAAGCGCCGGACTGTCGCAGTAATTCCGCTGCGAGGGCTGATGAAGTCCGCGTTGGGATGACGAGGAGCGCCATCGACGCCAAGTCCGCCGTGATCGACATCAACGGAAGCTCGTCTGGAGCGTTCTCCGAGTCGAGGCCCGGGTAGTGGGCAAGGCTTCGCCAGTTGACGTCAATGCTGGTTATCTGGCCCACACGCCCGTACACGGCTGCCTGCAGGGCGGCGAGTTCGTCCGATATCTGTGACGTGTAGGGCAACCACGCACCGGCGATTGGGGCGCTGAGGTCGGCCCCGAGTCGAAGGCGCGTCGGGCCGAGAATGGGAGACGGCACGCTGCGGCCGCTCACAGATTCGTGCTCGACTGTTGTTCGCGGTGGACGTCGGAGAAGGCGAGATCCGCGATGGCGGTGCCCGCGGTGTCTGCGGTGTCCGCGGTGTCCGCGGTGTCCGCGGTGTCCGCGGTGTCCGCAGTGTCCGCGGCGTCCACGGTGTCTGCGGCGTGCGAGAAGAGGTTGTCGTATTCGGTCACGGCGGTCCGTTCAAGTGGGAGGAGATCAGCGATCGTCGAGGCCACCTTGTTCAGGTCTCGGACGACGATGAGGTAGGAGCCAAGGAGTTCGGCGCGCGAACTGCCCACGCTGTCTCGGGGGAGGGTCGATGACCCGGTGTCCGACATGGACGCGCCTCGATGCTTTCGGTCTGTAGCCCGGCGCCACGGAGTCCGGTCCGAGAAAAGCGCTCTACGAGAGTCACGACCAGCTGTCAGCTATGCATCACGTCGGCAACTCCAGTGTGCCAGAGATTTGGGTCGTCGCTGTCGCTGCGTCGCGACATTGTCGCGTATCCGACCGAGGACCAACGATTCGTGCTGCCGTCGGATAGCTTCGACGCCATGATCGGGGGGCCGACCTTCAACCAGCGCATTCGGCGCACCATGCTGCGGCGCAGCTCGGCAGTAATGGTGTTCATTGCGGTCGCCATGGCCCTGTCGACGGCTGGGGGGCTTGCGGCGCCGGCGACTCCGCCCAGCGCGGAACGGTTGCCGGTCACCTATGACTTCCTCGCCGGGCTCGACACCGAAGCCCGCACTCCAGGCGGTTCGTTACCGGGTACCAACGACTTTGGGTGCAGGCCATCCGCGGACCATCCGCGGCCGGTAGTGCTCCTGCATGGAGGTGGCCTTGGTCGCCAGACCAATTGGGCGACACTGGCACCCGTGTTGGCGAACGAGGGTTATTGCGTGTTTGCGCCGACCTACTGCCCACTGTCGACGGCGTGGCCCGTATCCGCGGCCGGTGGGCTCGGATACAAGCAGGACTGCGCCTGGGAGGTCAAGCTATTCATGGACCGCGTTCTCGACGCCACGGGAGCGCCCCAGGTCGATATCGTCGGCCACTCCTTGGGAACCGAGATCCCCACCTACTGGATGAAATACCTCGGGGGCCGGGGCCTCGTCGCGCATTACGTATCGCTTGCACCGTACTGGCAAACGGAACCGGACTACGACGACGCACGCAGCGAACTGGTGGCGCTGGCCCAGCGTCGACTCGGTATCCCACCGCTGACGCCGCAGTCTTGCGACGGGTGCGACTTCCCGACGCCCGACATCGTCTTCAACAGAGCAGTGCGCGAGCCGACTCCTTACCTGCCCGGCGTCGAGTACACGAACATCACCACCCGCTATGACGAGTTCATAATCCCTTATTCGAATGGCCTGCTGGACGGCCCGCCCGGCACATCGGTCGCCAATATCGTCGTGCAGGACAGTTGTTCGCTCGACAACTCGGACCATGCGTCGATCGTCGCCAACCGTCGGTCCGCCGCCATGGTGCTCAATGCCCTCGACCCGGCGAACGCGCGTCCCGTGCCCTGCCTCTACATCCCGCCCATCACGGGCGCCTGACCGCCGGCGCACAATTTACATATCGTTCGAATGGTATGTATCGTGATTCGATGGCTGAGCGCCGAAGCCAGGCCGAACGTCGGGCAGCAACGAGGTCGCGTGTGCTCGACGCGACGATCGACTGCCTTGTGGAGCGCGGCTACGCGAATACCTCCACGCGCGATATCGCCTCCCGGGCCGGTGTGACGCTCGGCGCCCTGCAGCATCATTTCTCGGGAAAGGCCGATCTGATGGCCGCGGCAGTTCGGACGCTCGCCGACGGAATGGCCGATGAGTTCATGACCGAAGCTCAGAGCGGCGGTACTTCCAGCGAGCGAATCGCCCAACTGCTGGATCGGGTGTGGGCGGCGCATCGCGGACGGCTGTTCACAGCGCTGCTCGAGCTCTGGGTGGCAGCACGTACCGACGCTGCGTTGAGGGCCGCGATGAACGATGTCGCCGCCTCACAGTCCGCGCGTATAGGCGAGGCGATCGTGGGTGCTTTCCCGGACTTCGCCGCCCGACCTGGTTTCGCCGAGGCCGTGATGATCGGCTTGGCGACCTTGCGAGGGTTGGCGATGTCGGACGCGGTCGGCGGACTCGACCCAGACGCCCTATGGATCATCGCAAAGCCGGAACTACTCAAGGGTTTTGACGCCATGTTCGGCGAGGAATTGAAAGAGGCCCCGCTATGACTACCGAAATCACCGCGCAACTTCCCAAGTACAGCAACCCTGGCGGGGTCGTCCCCGAACAGGTCAACATGCGGGAACTGCTGTCCTGCTGGCGGACCCTGATCGAACCGGGGAAGGATCTGGAGAGGCTCTACGAAACTCTGGTCACGATCTCGACACCCTCGATGGCTCGGATGTACTACCGAATGCGGGTACATCCCAACGGGCGCAAAATGTTTGAGACGAAACCCGATATCCTGGCGCTCTTGGACGACGACGACTACCTGGCATCCCTTCCTGCCGGAAGCGTCGGCCACGCATTCCGATCATTCTTGACGACGAATCGACTTGACGCCGGTGTCTACAGCGAGGCCACCATCCGTCCCATTGCCGAGAAGAACAACTGGTCCGAGGACTACTACTACAGCGTGCTACGGGGTACTGCGCTCCATGATGTCCTGCACGCGATCGCCGGATACGGCCCGGACGCGGCCGGTGAAGCACTGGCACTCGGGTTCTTCTGCGGACAGACCGAGCCAGCCGGTCCGATTCGATTGGCGGGCCTCATTCTGACCATCATCACGCCCGGCGCATCGATGCGCCACAAACTGCGCTGCTACCAGGAAGCCACCGAGCGCGGCAGGCGTGCCGACAACATCTTCGTTGCGCCCTGGGAAGCACTGCTGAACCGACCCCTCGATGAGGTCCGAGGCCTCCTCGGCGTGTCTCCCAAGTCCGCCGCCCACCCGAAAGGCACCTGGTACACAGGCTGGATGCCGAGCGGTATGACTACGCCGACGTTCTGGGATTACGACGAAATAGCGGCAAAGGCTTAGAACTCGCGCAAGCCGTGTTTGGCCGTCGTCAGTGGGTGGCGCGCCACTGACTGGGACTCTCGCCGAAGCGCGTTC
>NZ_LRRB01000289.1 GCF_001646865.1 Aldersonia kunmingensis
CGAGCTGGAAGGCAATGCGCCTCGCGCGGTTTCGCTCCGTCTCGCCGTCCGGCCCGCCGGCGAGCAGCTGGCTTTCCAGTAGCCGCAGCCAATCCTGTTTGAGCGCGCGCACGGCGTCAGCGACCTCGCCGTCGCGGCCCGCGTACTCGGCGGAGGTTGCGGCAAGGAAACAGCCGCCGGGAAACACTCGGGCACGCACGTAGGTCAACCAGTTGTCGACGAACGCACGCAAGCGCACGACGCCGGGCTCGAGATGCCATGCGGGTGTGACTACTTCGGCGATGAAGATCGCCCGGGCCTCGGCGATTGCCGCGAGCTGAATGGCCTCGCGGCCATCGAACACGGTGAGGATGCCGCTCTTGGACAGGCCGGTCCCCGCCGCGAGTTGGCCGACCGAGATCGAGTCCAGTCCGTAGACCGTGGCGAGATCGGCGGCGTACCGCGCCGCCTTGTGCCGGGTGCGATCTCCACGCGCCCGGCGGCCATCGGGTTCGGCGGCCATCATTCGGTCGGAATCGCGAACCCGGGCAGCAGCAACGGTCGTGCCGCCTCCCACATGTCCGCATTCATCGGCGTGCGCTGCAGGGTCTGTGGGTCGAGGTTCACGATTGTGCGCGTGCCGTCGGCATGCAGAGTCGACAGGTCGTCGGACCGGATCTCGAAGCGGTAGGTCGCCTTCGAGGCGATCGCGTCCTCGATCCAGAACCGCACGGCGAGAGTCCCGGTCGTCATGACGGGCACTCGGTACCGCAGCGAGAGATCGCGGATCGCGAAGACCGTTTGCTTCGGGTCGAAGACCCAGCCGGCCGCGTTCCAGAAGTCGATCACGGCGTGGTCGAACAACAGGGCGTACTTCGTGTGATGCAGCATTCCGAACCCGTCGAGATCGTCCTGGTACACCGCCTGCCGCAGCACCACGCCATGGGCGGTGTCCATGTCCGTTGTCGTCATCGTGTCCTCCCGGCGTAACCAATAAATACGACCGTTCGATCGTATAGTTTCGAGCGTACGCCGTCCACAACCAAGCGGGAGTTGGAGATCTCAGGGTCGTGGGTCCCGGCTCGATCGAGTCGCTAGCAATTTCTCGACTACACGCGCCGCGGCCGCCGTGCCGTCCTCGCTAGCCAACTGTGCTGCCATGGCTTGCGCGTTGACTTGGTAGCTCGGCTGGACATCGTCGATGGTGAAGAAGTCGGGGTCGCTGCCGCCGTCGAGCCCTGCCCAGCCGCGATGGATCAGGGCGCGACGTCCACCGGCTTTCAGTGCACCGCAGATGATCTCGCTGGTGTGAGCGCCGTTGCTGAGAGCGGTGCTGCCGAGGCCGATTCCCCACGCGTCCGTAGGACCGGGTGCCCAGCGCGGGCGGGGCGAAGTCGCCGGTCATCGTGGATGGCTGCAGCACCAGCGCGGCGCTTGGAACCCCGATGGCCTCGCCGACATGCCAGCCCAACAGCGAACCGACGGGACCCCCACACAGGATCAGATCGGCGTCGGCGCTGGTTGCGGCCATTGCCTCGCCGACTCAGGCAAGATCGTCGCGCATCCCGACGATGGCGTCTTTGGACGGTTTGAGGCGTCGCCTGTCGACCATCGCCTGGCCGTACTCCGAGGCTCGGGTGTCGGCCTCGGTATCCCGCGGCAATTTCCGGAACTCGAGGCCGCATCGGTGACCATCTGCTGGTAGGGATGCTGCGCCGCAATGGCCACTGTTGCGCCGAGGTGATCGCGCAAGTGCGTGGCCAGACCGGTCAGTGGCGCCACATCGCCGCGGGTTCCGAAGGCAAGGATGGTGATACGCGGACTCATTGGTGTGCTCCGATCGCAGCGAGGAAGAGGTCTTTGACCGCGGCGGTGTGGGCCAGGACGTCGTAGGTGTCGTCGCGCGACAATTCGCCGACCGCGCCGTCCAATGCGGCGCGCAGGATGTTCTTGAGCAGGTGCGGGTCGGTGGCGGTCCGGAACTCACCGTCGCGAATTCCGTCCGACAGGATCGTCAAAGGATCGAGTAGCGCGAACTCCGGTGGTACACCGCTCGCGTCCACGGACGCCTGAACCGCCTGGTCGAATCGCCGGCCGTCACCACCGCGGTAACTGGTGGAGACCTCGTACAGCGCGATGGCCTCCCGGCGATGTGTGTCCAGGAACTCGCCGTTGGCGTCGATGTATGCGGTCAGTCGTTCCGTCGCGCTCGACGTGGCGGCGATTCGCGGCACCATCACGGCGGCCGACGCGGCGAACACGGTTTCGACGATCGCGGCAACCAGTTCGTCCTTGCTGTGGAAGTGGTACAGCACCACGCTTTTCGCGATATCGGCGCGTTCGGCGATCTTCGCGATCGAGGCCTGCGGATATCCCGATTCGGCGATCAACTCAACCGCGCACGACACGATCTGCTGCCGGCGAGCTTCTTCGGTGAAGGTCCGTGCACCCGCTAGTTTAGACCGCATGATCTAAATATAGACCGATCGGTCGAAACCTGCCACGTGCGTCCGGGGAAGCCGGGGAACTCCGCGGCATTCGATGTCCCCTGCCGCCGGTACGCTCGGCGCGTGGCGCTGTACCGGAAGTACCGACCGGCAACGTTCGCCGAGGTGGTTGGTCAGGAGCATGTAACCGAGCCCCTGAGCACCGCGCTCGACGCCGGCCGGGTGAACCATGCGTATCTGTTCTCAGGCCCGCGAGGCTGTGGGAAGACCTCGTCGGCGCGGATCCTCGCGCGGTCCTTGAACTGCGTCGAAGGACCGACCTCGACGCCGTGCGGGGTCTGCCCGTCGTGTGTCGCGCTTGGGCCCGGTGGTCCGGGCAACCTCGACGTGATCGAACTCGATGCGGCAAGCCACAATAAGGTGGAGCAGGCGCGGGATCTGCGCGAACGCGCCTTCTATGCGCCCGCCGAGTCGCGCTTTCGGATCTACATCATCGATGAAGCGCATATGGTGACGACGGACGCTTTCAACGCGCTACTCAAGATCGTCGAGGAGCCGCCGGAGCATCTGATCTTCATCTTCGCGACCACCGAGCCGGAAAAGGTACTGGCGACGATCAAATCGCGCACCCATCACTACCCGTTCCGGCTGCTGCCGCCGAGCACGATGCGCGGACTGCTGGAAAAGGTCTGCGATCGGGAATCGGTCACGGTCGCACCCCCGGTGTTCCCACTGGTCATCCGCGCGGGCGGCGGATCGCCGCGTGACTCGCTCAGCGTGCTCGACCAGTTGCTCGCCGGTGCGGGCAGCGAAGGCGTCACCTATCCGCGTGCGCTCGCGCTGCTCGGTGTCACCGATGTGGCGCTGATCGACGAGGCGGTCGACGCGCTCGCCGCCGACGATGGCGCCGCGCTGTTCGGCACGATCGACAAGGTCATGGAGGCCGGTCACGACCCGCGCCGGTTCGCCACCGACCTGCTGGACCGGCTGCGCGATCTGATCCTGTTGCGCGCCGTGCCGGATGCCGGCGAACGCGGGCTCGTCGATGCGCCCGGCGATCAGCTCGTGCGGATGCAGGCCGAGGCCGAACGGATCGGTCCGGCCACGCTGGCTCGCTACGCGGAGCTGGTGCACGAGGGTCTCGGCGAGATGCGCGGCGCCACCGCGCCGCGGCTGCTGCTCGAGGTGGTGTGCGCACGCATGCTCCTGCCGTCGGTCTCGGACGCCGAATCGGCTGCGCTGCAACGCATTGAGCGGATCGAGCGACGGATCGAGGTCACCCGCCCGATCGCCGATTCCGGTGACGAGGGCCAGGCCGGCCGCCGCGAGTTCCGGCCGACTCGCATGAATCAGCCGCCGACGCCCACCCCTGAGCCGGCTCCGACGACTCCCGACCCGGTGCCGGTCTCGCCGCCGCAGCCGGTCCCGACGCCCCCACCCACTCCCGAACCGGCCCCGACGCGCCCCGCGCCCGAGCCGACCCCTGCTCCTGAACCCGAGCCCGCACCGCCGCCGGAGCCCGCTCCGGCGCCGGAGCCCATGGCCGAGGCGGTCCCGGAGGCAACGCCCGAGCCGGAACCCGTCCCCGCAGCCCGGCCGGGCGAGCCCGACGCGGCCGCGGTGCGCGCGGTCTGGTCGGAGTTGCTCTCGAAGGTGCGCGACCGCAGCCGGACGGTCGAGGTGATGCTGTCCGGCGCCACTGTCGCCGCGGTGACCGGTGGTGCCCTCGTACTTCGGCACGACTCGGGCCCGCTGGCGAAGCGCCTCGTCGAACCGCGCAATGCCGAAGTGATCAAGGAGGCCCTGCGCGATCTGTTCGGCGTCGAGTGGGACGTGCGTTGCGAGGTGGGCGGGGCCGACACAGCGGCAACGCGCGCGCCGGCGAAATCGACGGCGCCCGCGAAACCGGCCGGCCCGCCGAAGTTCTCCCGGCCGAGCCGCGCAAAGGCCGAGCCGAAGCCGGCCGAGCCCGCGCCGTCGGCCGAGGAGGACTGGCCGCTACCGTCCGAGCCGGACCGCGATCCCGGTGAAGAACCGTCAACCGTGGACGCGTCCCCGGCGGAGCCGGAGTTCACGGATGGCCCGCCGCCGCCAAGCACCCCGGATGAAGAGGACGAGATGTTCGCCGAGGCTGCCCAGCCGGTAAGCCAGGAGAACCGCCGTGACCCGGACGAGGTCGCCATCGAATTGCTCCAGAACGAGCTCGGCGCGCGCCGGATCGACGGCGCCTGAGCGGGGCTGGAGGGCCTCGCGGAGGCCGGACTTTACTTGCTGGTATGGAGTCGGTGTAAACTCGCCAAAGTTAACCGCGATTCGCACCCGCCGCGACGGGACCACGGTTGCCCAACCCCTACCTTTAGCTGCTGCTTCTGTAGTAGAAAAGTGCGGGTATCGACGGCCGTAGTTCTCGTTGCGTCACATGCGGGTCGGGGTGGCTGTACCGCCGTTGACCGATCGGAACGCGGCGCGCGGCACGACCGCAAGTAACTACGCGGCACTGCCGCACAGGAAAACCACCAGCGGTGCCGTGGCACCGAGCAGTAGGGAAGAAGGAGACGTCACAGTGACGACAGAGGCGTTCATCTACGAGGCGATTCGTACGCCCCGCGGGCGCGGCAAGAAGACCGGTTCGCTCCACTCGGTGAAGCCGATCGATCTGGTCACCGGCCTGATCGACGAGCTGCGCAACCGTTTCCCGAACCTGGATGAGGATCGCATCGACGACATCATCCTGGGCATCGTCGGCCCGGTCGGTGACCAGGGCGCCGACATGGCGCGCGTCGCGGCCACCGCGGCCGGCCTGCCCGACACCGTGGGCGGCGTGCAGATCAACCGCTTCTGCGCCTCCGGCCTCGAGGCCGTGAACATGGCCGCGCAGAAGGTTCGCTCCGGCTTCGATGACCTGGTCATCGCCGGTGGCGTCGAGTCGATGTCGCGCGTGCCGATGGGCAGCGACGGCGGCCCGTGGGGGCTCGACCCGGCCACCAACTACGACACCTACTTCGTCCCGCAGGGTGTCGGCGCCGACCTGATCGCCACCATCGAGGGCTTCAGCCGTGAGGACGTCGATGGCTACGCGGTGCGCTCGCAGGAACGCGCCGCGGCGGCATGGTCGGGCGGCTACTTCGCCAAGTCGGTCGTGCCGGTTCGCGATATGAACGGCCTCATCGTGCTCGACCAGGACGAGCACATGCGTCCGGGCACCACCCTGGAGGACCTCGCCAAGCTGCAGCCGTCGTTCGCGCTGGTCGGCGAGATGGGTGGCTTCGACGCCGTGGCGCTGCAGAAGTTCCACTTCGTGGAGAAGATCAACCACGTCCACCACGGCGGCAACAGCTCGGGCATCGTCGATGGTGCCGCGCTGCTGCTCGTCGGTAACGAGGACGCAGGCAAGGGCTCGGGCCTGACCCCGCGCGCCCGCATCGTCGCGACCGCCACCTCCGGCGCCGACTCCACCATCATGCTGACCGGCCCGACGCCGGCCACCCAGAAGGTGCTTGCCAAGGCCGGCCTGACCGTCGATGACATCGACCTCTTCGAGCTCAACGAGGCCTTCGCGTCTGTCGTCCTGAAGTTCCAGAAGGACCTCAACATCCCGGACGAGAAGCTGAACGTCAACGGTGGCGCGATCGCGATGGGTCACCCGCTCGGTGCCACCGGCGCGATGATCACCGGCACCATGGTCGACGAGCTCGAGCGTCGTAACGGCCGCTACGCCCTGCTGACGCTGTGCGTCGGCGGCGGCATGGGTGTTGCCACCATCATCGAGCGCGTCTAGCGGCGGAGCTTGCGGAGCCGCCTTGTCACAGGCGCGCTTTCCTCATTCTTATTCACAGGAGAAACAAAGCAGTGACTGACAACATGATCGGTTGGGAAAAGGACTCGGACGGCATCGTCACCCTGACGATGGACGACCCGAACCAGGGCGCCAACACGATGAACGAGCTCTACAAGGCGTCGATGACGGCCACCGTCGCGCGCCTCGTCGAGGAGAAGGACGACATCGCGGGTGTCGTGCTGACCTCGGCGAAGAAGACCTTCTTCGCCGGTGGCGACCTGAAGAACATGATGCAGGTCGGCCCGGAAGACGGCCAGGCACTCATGGACGAGCTGACCGAGATCAAGGGCGCGCTGCGCACCCTGGAGCAGCTCGGCAAGCCGGTCGTCGCGGCCATCAACGGTGCGGCCCTCGGCGGCGGCCTGGAGATCGCGCTGGCCTGTCACCACCGCATCGCGGCGGACGTACCGGGCTCGCTGATCGGTCTGCCCGAGGCGACCCTGGGTCTGCTCCCGGCGGGCGGCGGTGTCATCCGCACCGTGCGTCTGCTCGGCATCCAGAACGCGCTGCTGCAGGTGCTCCTGCAGGGCCAGCGCAACAAGCCGGCCAAGGCCAAGGAGATCGGCCTGGTCGACGAGGTTGTCGGCTCGATCGAGGAGCTGGTCCCGGCCGCGAAGGCATGGATCAAGGCCAACCCCGAGGGTGGCGTTCAGCCCTGGGACAAGAAGGGCTTCAAGATCCCCGGCGGCGGCCCCGGCAACCCGGCGTTCACCGCGAACCTCCCGGCCGTCCCGGCCAACCTGCGCAAGCAGCTGAAGGGTGCCAACATGCCGGCGCCGCGCGCCATCATGTCGGCGGCCGTCGAGGGCGCTCAGGTCGACATCGACAACGCGTCGCTGATCGAGTCGCGCTACTTCGTGCACCTGCTCACCGGCCCGGTTGCGAAGAACATGATCCAGGCGTTCTTCTTCGACCTGCAGACCATCAACAACGGTGGTTCGCGTCCGAAGGACGTGCCGAAGCGCGAGATCCGCAAGGTCGGCGTCCTGGGCGCGGGCATGATGGGCGCCGGTATCGCCTACGTGTCGGCCAAGGCCGGCTACGAGGTCGTCCTCAAGGACGTCACCCTCGAGGCTGCCGAGCGCGGCAAGAACTACTCGGAGAAGATCGAGGCCAAGGCTCTCTCGCGTGGCAAGACCACCGAGGAGAAGTCCAAGACGCTGCTCGACCGCATCAAGCCGACCGCGGATGCGGCCGACTTCAAGGGTGTCGACTTCGTGATCGAGGCCGTCTTCGAGAGCACCGAGCTCAAGCACAAGGTGTTCCAGGAGATCGAGGACATCGTCGACGTCGACGCGCTGCTCGGCTCGAACACCTCGACCCTGCCGATCACCGGCCTGGCCGAGGGTGTCAAGCGTTCCGAGGACTTCATCGGCATCCACTTCTTCTCGCCGGTCGACAAGATGCCGCTGGTCGAGATCATCAAGGGTGAGAAGACCTCCGACGAGGCTCTGGCCCGGGTGTTCGACTACACCCTGGCGATCAAGAAGACCCCGATCGTCGTCAACGACAGCCGCGGCTTCTTCACCTCGCGCGTCATCGGCACGTTCGTCAACGAGGCCATCGCCATGCTGGCCGAGGGCATCGAGCCGCAGACGATCGAGCAGGCCGGCCAGCAGGCCGGTTACCCGGCGGCGCCGCTGCAGCTGACCGACGAGCTGAACATGAAGCTCATGCAGAAGATCGCCAAGGAGACCACCGAGGCGGCCGAGCGCGGCGACGTCGCCATGGGCGCAGAGCGTCACCCGGCGCTCGATGTCGTGGACTTCATGGTGGCCGAGGGTCGTCCGGGCCGTCTGGAGAAGGCCGGTTTCTACGAGTACGACGAGGACGGCAAGCGCCTCGGTATCTGGCAGGGTCTGCGCGACCACTTCAAGACGGTTGCGACCCGGGACGTCCCGATCCAGGACCTGATCGACCGGATGCTGTTCGCCGAGGCGATCGAGACCCAGAAGTGCTTCGACGAGAACGTGCTCATCAGCACGGCCGACGCGAACATCGGCTCGATCTTCGGCATCGGCTTCCCGGCCTGGACCGGTGGTGTGCACCAGTTCATCGTCGGTTACCCGGGTGGCCAGGAGGCCTTCGTGGCCCGGGCCGAGGAGCTCGCCGCCAAGTACGGCCAGCGCTTCACCCCGCCCGCGTCGCTGAAGAAGTAACACCGCACTAAACCAAGCAGGCCCTGGACCGAAAGGTCCAGGGCCTGTTGGCTTTACGGGGCTCCGACACCGCGCTTCCCGGGTGCAAACCTTCTGAACGGGTGCAAAACTTCGCCCCCGTTTACACAATTCGCACCCGTTTGGCCCGCGCTCGCGGGTGCGAAACTTCCGCCCGGGTGCAAGACTTCGCTCCCGTTTACACATTTCGCCCCCGTTTGGCGCGCTTCTTCGCGCATGTTGCTCCTTCTCGGCCCGGTCGCGACGGTCCGCGAGTAAACTCAGCGCAAACATTTGGCATTGGTTTCGGGGTGAACCTATGAGCGAATATCCGGGCCCTCCGAATCCCTCCTGGCAGCCTCGCGGTCAACAGCAGCCGCCGCAGAATCCCTCGTGGCAACCTCAGCACCCGCCCACCCAGCCCTACGGCCAGCAGTGGCCGCAGGCAGGGTCTCCACCCGGCGGACCGCCCGGACCTCCGAGTGGGCCCGTGCCCGCCGGTCGTCCGCGCTGGCCGTGGTTCGCCGCGGCCGGGGCGGTCGTCCTGATCGCACTCCTTATCGCCGGATACTTCGTATTCGTCAAGGACGATTCGGACCAGGGTGAAATCCTGCTCGAGGCGGCGACATCGGAGGGGGACTCGCCGTGGACGCCCACAGTGTCACCGCCGGGTTCGCCGACCACGTTGCCGAGTTCGATGCCCACGATCGCGCCGCGGGAACCGACGTCCGAGGGCGCCGGCGTGATCGCGGTATCCGGCGGCCGCACCGGGTTGTACGGCGGCTCGCTCCAGTTGTCGGTGTGTGACAAGGCGAGGTTGATCGGTTTCCTCGAGGAGAACCCGGGCCAGCGCGCCGCGTTCGCCGAGGTCCTCGGGATCACAGATGTGGCGGGGTACGTCACCGGGCTGACTGTGGTCATTCTCGGGTCCGACACACGAGTGACCAACCACGGTTACGACAATGGGCGGCCGACGCCGATCCAGTCGGTACTGCAGGCGGGTACCGCGGTGCTCGTCGACGAGTACGGCGTGCCGCGAGTGCGCTGCGCCTGTGGAAACCCGCTGCTGCCGGCGCAACCGGCGAAGGCCAAGCCCGCCTATACCGGGCCGAAGTGGCCGGGCTGGGACCCGGATCGGATCATCATCATCCAAGCGGCACCGACGCCGCTGACCCAGATCACGATCATCGATGTGGACTCCGGGTCGCCGGTGACGATCAACATCGGCAGCGGAACGCCCGTCGCGCAACCTGCTCCGCAGGCCCCCGAGGCTCCAGTGCCGACGCAGCCACCCCCGGCGCGAACCCAGCCGCCGCCCGCCCGCACCCAAGTGCCCGTGCCGCGTCCGCAACAACCGGTGCCACAGACTCAGCCACCACAGACCCAGCCACCACAGACCCAGGCGGCGATGGCCGACTGGAGCGCGGACGCGCAGCAGTACCGCGGTCAGGACGGCGGCCGCGCGTCGTTTGCGTGTCCACCCAATGGCTCACTCGACACCGTCTGGGGCAGTGGGTATTACACCGACGATTCGAGTGTGTGCAACGCGGCGGTACACGCCGGGGTCATCACGCGGGAGGCCGGTGGCACCGTCATCATCGAGATCTCACCGGGGATGAGCTCGTATCAAGGCTCGACCGCCAACGGGGTGACGAGTCTGGATTGGGGCAGTTGGGGCGGTTCGTTCCAGGTGGCCGGAAGCGGCTGACGATGCCGGGTGAGCCCGCCACCGAGCGGGTCCGCGACCTGCCCGATGTTCGGCGCGAGCGACTGCTGATGCGCGCCTTGCAGAATCGGCTGCTCGGACCGTTGGTGCGACGCATCCTCGGCCCGCAGCGCATCGTCGAGAAGGGCATGGCCTTCTGGTCGGCGCGGCTGGTCTTGACCGCTGTCGAGGCCGGGGTGTGCACCGAACTGGCAGATGGACCGCTGCCGGAAGACGAGCTGCGGCGCCGGCTCGGCTGGCATCCGCGGGCGGCCGGGACCGCGTTGGATGCGTTGGTGGCGGCGGGTTTGCTCCGCCGCGACAGGTCTGGGCGGTACGCGAATACGTTGCGCAGCGCACTGTTTCTGGACCGAACCAAACCGAGCTACCTCGGTGGTCTGCTCGAGCTGTCCAGCACACGGCTCTACGAATTGTGGGGCGGGCTCGGGGAATTGCTGCGCACGGGCGGCCCCGCCGCTGCCGAAGAGCAAGGGGAGGACGAGTTCTTCGCCGCGCTGTATCGCGATCCCACTGCGCTGCGCGAATTTCTGGCTGGGATGACCGGGATCTCGACACCCGAGGCAACGCTGATTGCTGCCCGTTTTCCGTGGAAACGGTTCGGTACCTTTGCCGATATCGGGACCGCGCAGGGCGCATTGCCTGTCCGGGTCGCGTTGACCCATCCGCATTTGCGTGGGTTGGGCTTCGACCTGCCGGTCGTAGGACCCGTGTTCACCGACTACGTCTCCTCGTTCGGGCTCGACCAGCGGATCCGGTTCGTCCCGGGCGACTTCATGGCGGGTCCGCTGCCGACGGCCGACGTGGTGTCGTTCGGCCACGTGTTCCATGGCAGCCCGGAACGTACCCGGCGAGAGTTGGCGACCAAGGCGTATGCCGCCATCCCGCCCGGGGGTGCGGTGATCGTGTATGACGCGATGACTCGGCCCGGGCGTGTCGACAACTATTTCAGCCTGCTATCGAGCCTGAACATCATGCTCGAGACGCGGGAGGGCTATGAGTCGTCCACTGACGACTGCGTGAAGCTGTTGCACGACACAGGTTTGCAGCGGATCGAGGTGCGCCATCTGATCGGACCGACATCGATGGTCTACGGCTTCAGGCCCGGTCGGCTTCCACGATCGTGACAGCCGCTTCCCGGGTGCAAAACTTCCATCCGGGTGCAAAACCTCGCCCCCGTTTACACATTTCGCACTCGTTTGGTCGGCGCTCACGCGAGCAAAACTTGTTCGCGGGTGCTAAGTTTCGCCCCCGTTTACACAATCTGCACCCGTTTGGCGCACCCGGTAGCGGCGGTTCTCAGTTGCCCTAAACCACGTCGAGCGGCAGCATGTCCCGCACCTCCGCGGAGATCCGCATCGAGCAGAACTTCGGCCCGCACATCGAGCAGAAGTGCGCCGACTTCGCGGGTTCCGCCGGCAGCGTCTCGTCATGGAAGGCCCGCGCGGTATCGGGATCCAGCGCCAGATTGAACTGGTCCTCCCAGCGAAACTCGAAGCGCGCCTTGGATAGTGCGTTGTCACGCTGCTGTGCTCGCGGGTGCCCCTTGGCGAGATCCGCGGCATGCGCGGCGATCTTGTAGGCGATCACGCCCACCTTCACGTCGTCCCGGTTAGGCAGCCCGAGGTGCTCCTTCGGGGTGACGTAGCAGAGCATCGCCGTGCCGGCCTGCGCGATGATCGCCGCGCCGATCGCGGAGGTGATGTGGTCGTAGGCGGGCGCGATGTCGGTTGTCAGCGGTCCGAGTGTGTAGAACGGCGCCTCCTCGCACAGTTCCTCCTCCAGGGCGACGTTCTCCGCGATCTTGTGCATCGGCACGTGCCCGGGGCCCTCGATCATCACCTGCACGCCATGGGATTTCGCGATCTTGGTGAGTTCGCCGAGGGTCCGCAGTTCGGCGAACTGGGCCTCGTCGTTGGCGTCGGCGATCGAGCCCGGCCGTAGCCCATCGCCGAGCGAGAACGTGACGTCGTAGCCCCGCAGGATCTCGCACAGCTCATCGAAGTGCTCGTACAGGAACGATTCGCGTTGGTGCGCCAAACACCAAGCAGCCATGATGGATCCGCCGCGCGAGACGATGCCCGTCACGCGGCGCGCGGTGAGCGGGATATGCCCGCGCAACACCCCGGCGTGCACGGTCATGTAGTCGACGCCCTGCTCGCATTGCTCGATCACGGTGTCCCGGTACAGCTCCCAATTCAGCTTCACCGGGTCGCCGTTGACCTTCTCCAGCGCTTGGTAGATCGGCACGGTCCCGACCGGTACCGGTGAATTGCGCAGAATCCATTCGCGGGTCGTGTGAATCTCCCGGCCGGTGGACAGGTCCATGATGGTGTCGGCGCCCCACCGGGTCGCCCAGACCATCTTTTCGACTTCCTCGGCGATCGAACTTGTCACCGCCGAATTGCCGATGTTGGCATTCACCTTGACCCCGAATGCCTTACCGATGATCATCGGCTCGCACTCGGGATGTCGGTGGTTCGCTGGGATCACCGCCCGCCCGGCGGCGACCTCGTCGCGAACAAGATCCGGCGAAACGCCCTCGCGTGCAGCACAAAAGCGCATCTCGGGTGTGGTGATCCCGGCACGCGCCCACGCAAGTTGCGTGGCCGGGCCATCGACCGGATCCGGCCGGGTCCAGGTATCTCGTATGCGCGGCAGGCCCGCGTCCAGATCGATCTGCGCAGCGCAGTCGGTGTACGGGCCGGAGGTGTCGTAGACGTCGAGGTGTTCGTCATTGGTCAACCCGATGCGGCGCGACGGGACCGCCATGCCATCGACATCGGTGTATTGCTTGTGGCTTCCGACGATCGGACCAGTCGTGATGCCTTCGGACACAGCTGTGCTCATGTGAATCTCCCTACGCCGGCATTACCCGGTCAGGTTCATACGGTCGACGGCCCTGACGCTCGTAGATGAGCTAGCCGTCCTCTCAGCCCGCTGGTGCGAGCCCCCGTGAGGATGTGAAGTTGTACGGCCGCCACCGTAGCGCACGCGCGGCAGAACGCAACCGGACCGAAGGCCGTCAGGCCTCGTCGAGGCGCGCGCGCACCCAATCGGCGACCTCGCGTGCGGTGGCATCCAGTTCACGAATCGTGGTGTCCAACAAGGTGACCGGTGGCTCCATCGTTGCCGCATTTGCGATGACCCAGTCGTTGAATTCGAGGGTCTCGGCGATTCGCGGTTCGTCCCATTCGCGCCACGCCGGCCGAGCGCGGAGTCGCTCCGCGAGCACGTCGGTCTTACAGGTGAGCGCGAGGTAGTGAATGTCGCCCAGAAAGGTTCGTTCGGGGCGGTGTTCGAGCTGAATCGGCACCACGGTGCCGCATAACACCACTGGCCGGCCGCTTTGATGCAGCATGCCCACCATCGTCAGCCAGGTGGATCGGAACGCGCCGTAGTCGTCCTCGGGATCGCGCAGACCACCCGCCCACAGCACGTCCTGCTCGACGACCACAACACGGTCGCCGAGTTCGGCGCGCAAGAGTCGGCCGACCGTCGACTTCCCGGTACCGCTCGGACCGGTCAGCGCGAACATAGGCAAGCGCAGGAACTCCTGCTCGTGCCCGCACTCCGCACAGACCAGCACCGGCCGGTCGGGCAGCACCTGCGGTATGTCCGGGCGGGCGCCGCAGCGGAGGCAGACGCGCAGGTCGACAGGGTTCAGTCGAAGAGCCCTTCGAGGAATCCGCCGCGGCGGCGCTTGTGGCCGTACGGCGGAGGCGAGTCGTAGTGGCCGCCGCGGTGTTTGTAGGAGGGAGGCGAGTCGCGGTAGCCGCGCTGCGCCGGAGGTGGCGAATCGCGATAGCCGCGCTGCGCGGGAGGGGGCGAATCGCGGAACTTCCCGCCGCCCCCACCCTCGTACTGCGGCGGCGAACCGTAGTACTGCTGCTCGGCGGCGGCGATCTGTTCCAGCTCACCACGATCGAGGAAGACGCCGCGGCATCCCGAGCACTGCTCGATGTGGATGCCGTTCTTGTCCACCGTGTGCATCACGTTCTGGCATTTCGGACAAATCACAACGCCAGGTTAGTGCCTGGACACCCTTATCGTCCGAATCCCGCTCAGCGGCCGCGGCGACCGCCGCCCGCACGGGAGAACGCGGCAAGGCGGTCGCCACCGGATCCACCGGATCCGCCGTGCTGGCCGGCATTGGCGCGGCGGCTGCGCTGGCCCGAGGATGCCGTGCCCTGCGAGGCTTGCCCGGTTCGGCGAGGCCGGCCCGCGCGACGCGACTGAGGTCGGTCTGCGCCTGCGCCGTTCCGCGGCGGTTGTGCGGCCTGGCGCTGCGCGGGCGCGACATAAGCTGCCGTCGCTCCGACCAGTTCGCGGACCTGCGCGGAATCCGCCGTGACCCGTTGGGGGGTGACGGAGATCGCAGCCTTGCGCATCAGCGCCGCGAGATCCTTGCGCTGTTCGGGCAGTACGACGGTCACCACATCCCCGGCGTTCCCGGCCCGCGCGGTGCGGCCCGAGCGATGGAGGTACGCCTTGTGCTCGGCCGGTGGATCGACGTGCACCACCAGTTCCACGCCGTCGACATGCACTCCGCGCGCGGCGACGTCCGTCGCGACGAGAACCCGTGCGGCGCCATTCGAGAACGCCGCGAGGTTGCGATCTCGCGCCGCCTGCGACAGGTTGCCGTGCAGATCGACGGCCGGAATACCGTCCTCGGTCAGCCGTCGGGCGAGCTTTCGTGCCTGATGTTTGGTGCGCATGAAGAGGATTCGCCGACCGGTACCTGAGGCGAGGGTGTGCACCAGTGCGTGCTTGGCGTCGGCGCCGCTGACATCGAACACGTGATGGGTCATATCGGCGACCGGCGAGTTCGCGCTATCCACACTGTGCAGCACCGGGTCTTTCAGGAACCGCTTCACCAGTTTGTCGACGCCGTTGTCGAGTGTCGCGGAGAACAGCAGGCGTTGCGCGTGTTTCGGCGTGGCGGCGAGAATGCGCGTGACACCGGGCAGGAAGCCGAGGTCCGCCATGTGGTCGGCCTCGTCGAGAACGGTCATCTCGATCGCGTCCAGGCTGACCAACCGCTGCTTCATCAGATCCTCGAGGCGCCCGGGGCAGGCCACGACGATGTCAACGCCGGCGTTGAGCGCGCGGGCCTGCGGATTCTGCGAGACGCCACCGAAGATGGTGGTCACGCGCAGTCCGTAGACCGCGGCGAGCGGCTCGAGCGCGGCCGCGATCTGGGTGGCCAGTTCGCGGGTGGGGGCGAGTACCAAGCCGAGCGGGTGGTTCGGCCGCCGCTTGCCTCCGGCGAATTCGCCGGCGATGCGGCTCACCAACGGAATGGAGAACGCCAGCGTCTTGCCGCTGCCGGTCCGCCCGCGGCCCAGCACGTCGCGCCCGGCAAGCGAGTCGGGCAGCGAGTCGGCCTGAATCGGGAACGGTGCAGTGATTCCCGCAGCGGTGAGTGCGTTCACGAGCGGCTTTCGCACACCCAGTTCGGCGAAGGTTGTTGTAGTAGTTGAATTGTTCGTCACGAGCGACATTCGGGGTCGAGTGCCTTTCGGGGCATCGGTGCGCCCGACGGCGTTTCGAACGCTTGTCTTCCGGGCGCGGAATGGCGAGATTGCCGGTGGGCAAAATCGATCGCCGTAATAGAGCTATGCGCCGCACACGGTTGAGGCCGGTGGCGAAGGGAAGCAATCCACGACGGGAAGTGCAGCTCTCGGGCCGCACTGTTCGAGTCGAGTCTACACGGACGGCGCTCGACGACCCGGCGCGGTGTGGCAAAACGAACCGAGGGTGTTCTTCGTCACGGGACGAAGAACACCCTCGGGTGTGAGAACCGCAGCGAATCAGCTTGCCGCCACGGGCTCCTCGCTCGGTGCTGGCGTGCCCTGGCTCGGCTCGTCCTTCGGAATCGTGAGCGTCGCAACCACGGACAGGATCGCAACCACAAAGCAGGCGATCGTGTACCAGAGGTTGCCGATCGGGTCGCCGTTGTCCGTCACGCCGTCGGTCGCGTCGAAGAAGTCGGGCAGCGCGGTGGCCCACAGCAACACGAAGACCGCCAGGTAGACGATGGCGTAGATCTGCACGAAGCGGTTCGTGTAGCGCGGCGCGGTCGCGTCGCTACGCTGCCGGCGCCATTGCGTCACCATCGCCCAGACCGCGACGACGGACACCACGATCAGCTCTGCGGCGTAGATGAACCCACGGACCGTATCGCTGCCGGCCCCGAAAACCGTTGCGGGGATTGGCAGCAGGAACGTGCCGACCGATGCGAGCACACCGATGACGATCGTGCGCCACACCAGTTCGAGCCCGCTGAACTTGCGTCCCTCGTCGACGTGCCGTCCGACGAAGAATTGCACGCACAGCGCCAGGGACATCGGCCACAGCGCGGCGAACACCACCACACTCGGCAACGGAACCGAGTCGAACATCGGCTGGTTCATATCGTTGTCGATCGACCACTCCCACCACCGCAACTGCGGTCCGAGGTGGTCGAAGATCTCGTAGAACGCGTGGTGCACGAACCCGACGGCCATCGCGCCGACGATCACGCCGTAGCGGCGGAAAACGCCGAGCATGCGGACGATTTCGAAAGCGATCGTGGCCATGAACGGGTAGATCGCGATGATGTAGAGCGGGAGTCGACCCCACATGAAGTCCACGGTGAAGACGTTGTGCGCGAACATTGTGTCGACGTGTTCATCGATACCGAACTGGGCCGGGAAGTACAGCGGCGGTTCGATGATGAACAGGTAGGCCGTCGCGCCGAACCAGACGACAAGGTTGGTCGGGTCGCCGTGGCGTCGCAGCCGGATAATCGCGTACACCAGCGCGAGGATCGCGCCGACGACGATCGTCAGCTCGAGTACCGGAAGCGTCCAGTTCTCGAGGCCGAACGGGTTACGGAACTCGACAATGCCGCCCGCTTCCTCGCACGAGAAGCCAAGCCGCGTGGCCAGCCCCTCGAAGGTGGGCGCACACAGGTCCGACATCAGACCACCTCTTTCTGATCCGCGGTGTACCAACGGGTCACGTCATAGCCCTCGTCGTACTTGCGGAACCACTGCTCGGCCAGAACCGGAAGGTCCTCGTGGTCGGGATTGTGCTTGGGCATCTGGCTGCGCACAATCCCCTTGAGCGCAGTGAGCTGCTCGCCCATCGGCAGATCGTCGAACGCGCGCGGCATCGGGCCGAAGTCCTCGTAGTGCATGCCCGGGATCAGCTTGCGCAGCTTCTGCTTGTTCCGGTGCTTCGCGAACATCGACATCGAGTCGATGGCGCGGTCCTCGAGCGGAACGTGCTTGTTGAATCCGTCGCATGCGATCCGGATCGTGTCCATCACGTGCTTGAAGATCGACGGCGCCATCCGCATCCGGTACCACTCGTTGTCGACGATGGAGCTGAAGATGATCAGCGCGGAGCTGCGGTGCTCGATCTCCTCCACGAAATGCCAGAGGAAAAGCGAGGCGACGCGATCGTCGCCCGGCGCGAACAGCGTCGAGTCGTGGTCGAGCATCAGCTTGAACACCGGCGTGAAGGTGGCCTCGAGATCGGCGGTGTAAGCGAGCCGGTACTCGATCGACTTGTTCGCGGTGAGGTCGTCGAACGCGGCGATCACGTCGTCGAGGGTCTCCTGCAGGCCGGGGTAGCGGCGGACCAGTGCCTTCGCGTGCTGCCGGTGGGCGGTCGAGTGCTGGCCCTCCTGGCGGACGAACGCGTCGGCTTCCTCGGCGATCTTGGGATCGGTGATCAGGGGCATGGCCTCCTTGATCATCTGCACGATCATCTTCTCGAAGCCGATCGCGAGGAAGGAGACAGCGTTGGCCATCGACGAAAAGGCCGGGTTCTGCTCGTTCCAGTTGAACGGAACGTCGGACTCCGCGAAAGCGAAACGCATTTTTCGAACGATTAGGTCGGTCACGGCTCGACTACCTCGGGCTTTCCATGGGGCTGGGCTGCTGCCGTGACTGCGCGCATAGTGAGCGCCGCCACGTTGCGAGTGATCATACACACGACGCTCCTTTTGTATGATTGCTTTCTGCAAGGGGTGCGCAGCACCGCCGCGCGAGGGTGCGGCGGTGCTAGCGTCATAACCTCTTGACCGGTGCGGACCGGATCGTTCGAGCCAAAGGTGGGTATGGCGCGCAGGCGTGGTTGGGGTGGCAGTCCGCCGGCTAGCGACGACGAGGCGGTCGAGCGAATCGTCGCCACCGCAGTCGATGTGATCGCCCGGACAGGCACCGCGATCAGCATCGCCGACGTCGCGGATTCGCTCGGCGTCATCCGTCAGACGGTGTATCGGTACTTCCCCAGCGCGGATGCGCTCATGAAGGCCGCGGCACTGGCCTCGGTCGACGGATTCCTGGACCGACTCGAGCGGTGCGTGCACGGTTTGGAAGACCCGGTCGAGGCGATGGTCGAGGGCGTCATGTTCACCCTCTCCGACGTGCGGCGAACCCCTCACCTCGGAATCATGCTCATCGGCATGGACGCCGGTCTGCACCCCGACAGCCTGGTGTCGGACGAGGCCCGCGCGTTCGGCATGACGATGATCAATCGGTTCGACGTGGACTGGGCGCGCTACGGCTACGGCGACGAATCGCTCCCCGACCTCGTCGAATACATCCTGCGCACGATGCAGTCGCAGTTCATCTCGCCCGGCACCCCACCGCGCGAGGGTGACGACCTCCGCCGCTACCTCCGCCGCTGGATGGGGCCGGCGATCGCTGCGCAGAGCGCTAAGGACTAGCTGTACTCGGCAATTGACGGGCCTAGTCGCCGTGCCGCCTCCTTGGCAACAGTCACGGGGTCGCTACGGGGATCGAGAGAAATGGTGAGTTGGTCGAGCATGAGTCCGTTCACGACGTGGTGCAGCAGCAGGACCACAGGCCGCCCGCCCGCAAGGCCCCGAGACTCGTGAAACGCGACATCCGCGTCCAGACCTTGTCGCAGGAACGGAGCGAGGACCTCGAAGACCTCGGATGATCTCGACGCTTCCAAGCGAAGTTCGATCAGTGCGCGAGACAGGTCCGGACTCGCTGCCAGCCGCTCGACGACGTACCCGGTGTATTCCGCCAGCGCGTCCGGGTCGGGGACCTGTTCCAGGAGCGCGAGCCGAGCCGGATCGGGTTCGATTCGGTCAAAAATCCTCTGCGCCATGGCGAGCAGGAGTGCGGCTCGGCTCGGAAAGTAGTTCGCGCATGTCCCGGTAGGGACGCCGGCGAGGGCGTCGACAGCCCGGTGCGTGAGCGCGCGACTGCCCTCGCGCCCAAGGATCTCGAGCGCTGCGTCGGTGACGCTTGCCCTGCGCCGTGGGTTTGCAACCATGCACAAACCGTACGCCAACCAATACAGATGTTGTATATTGATCAAACCAAGACATTTGTAGTGGTTGGAGGGCTCTCATGCGCAAACTCGTGTACTACATCGCGACCTCGATCGACGGTTTCATCGCAGATCCCGAGGGCGACGCCTCGCATTTCCCACTACCGCCGGAGACTTTGGCGGCGATTTTCGGTCGGTACCCCGAGACGTGCCCGGCGCACCTGCGTGAGGCCTTCGGAGTCACCGGCGAAGCGCGTCGGTTCGACACCGTGCTCATGGGTTGGCGGACACACGAGCCCGCCGTGGCCGCGGGACTGGATGGGGGCGGGTACCCGCACCTTCGTCAGGTCGTCGTCACTCACCGGAACATCGCCACCACTGAGTCGTTGGAGGTGATGACCGGTGACGTCGCGGCCCAGGTTGCGGACCTCAAGCGTGAGGCCGGGCGGGACATCTGGTTGTGCGGCGGCGCGGACCTCGCCGCCCAGCTGATCGACGTGATCGACGAGATTCAGGTGAAGATCTATCCGGTCCTGCTGGGGCGCGGCATCTCACTCTTCGGCGGTACCACTTCTCTGCGCCAGCTCGATTGCACGGACATAGAAACCCTGCCCGGTGGGGTCGCGCTAGCGACGTACCGCACCGGGAACCGATGACGTTCGGGCTTGCTAGGCGTCCCACCAAGGACGAAGGGGCAGGTTCGCCTCTCCGTTCGGGTCGAGCTTCACGCCGAGCACCTGGTGCAGCTGAACCACGTTGCGCTCGAAGCCAAGTCGTGAGCCGGCCATGTAGAGGCCCCAGACCTTCGCCGTGCCCTCGCCGACCTCGGCGACGCACGCGTCCCAGTTGTCGACCAGGTTCTTGCACCACTCGGCGAGGGTGAGCGCGTAGTGCTCGCGCAGGTTCTCCTCGTGGCGCACCTCGAGGCCGACGTTCTGGATGTCGGTGATGATCCGCCCCGAGCCGATCAGCTCGCCGTCGGGGAAGACATAGCGGTCGATGAAGCCACCGGCCCGTGAACTGCGGGTGTTGTCCGGGCGAGTGATGGAGTGGTTGAGGAACAGGCCGCCCTCGCGCAGCTTCGAGGAGATGAACCCGAAGTAGGCAGGGTAGTTCTGCACACCGATGTGCTCGGTGAGGCCGATCGAGGACACCGCGTCGAAGTCGGACTCGGTGACATCGCGGTAGTCGCTGTGCCGCACCTCGGCGAGATCGGACAGCCCCTCTTCGGCGATCGCCTTCTGCGCCCATTCGGCCTGTTGCTTCGACAGCGTCGCCCCGATCACCTTGACGCCGCGGCGCGCCGCGTAGCGGACCATCGTGCCCCAGCCGCAGCCGATATCGAGCAGCCGGTCGCCTTCCTTCAGCCGGAGCTTGTCGAAGACAAGCCGGTATTTGTTCTCCTGCGCCTGCTCGAGCGTCCAGTTCGGATCGTTGTACGCGGCGCAGGTGTAGGCCATCGACGGGCCGAGTACGTACTCGTAGAACGTGTTCGAGACGTCGTAGTGGTGGTGGATCACCTCGGCGTCACGGGTCTTCGAGTGCCGCAGGCCCTCGGCGATGCGGCGCCAGCGCGGCAGGGTCTCCTGCGGAGGCGGTGAGATCGGGTGCAGGCGTTCCCAGCCGAGGGTGCGCGTGATGGACGCGAGTTCGCCCACGCTCGGGCGGTGGAAGTGGAGGTCCTGCAGCACCTTCAGGATCTCGTAGGGGTCGCCCGGATGGACGCCGCTCGCGGTCATTTCGCCGGAGACGTAGGCCCGAGCCATACCCAGGTCACCGGGGGCAGTGGCCAGGTGGTTGATCGCGCGCGGATCGCTGATCTCGAGCGCGTAGGGCGAATCGCCCGGCCCCGCGGTGCTTCCGTCGTAAGCATTGACCCGCAGAGGGAGCGGGCCCTCTACGACAGTCTGCACGATGTCGGCAATGCTCAGCTTCGTCGAGGAGTCGGTATTGGTCTTGAACGTGGTCACTTCCGTTGCACCGCCTTCGCATACAGATCGAGCAATCTTTGGTTCGGGTCGTAGTGAAGCTTGAGATCCGTGTAGTGGTCGCCGCCGTACAGAGCGGAGAACTCCTCGCGCTCATAGAAGGCGTCGGAGTACAACGACTTGTGGCCGTCGAGTTCGCTTACCTTGCGCTCGATCTCCCGATTGGCCACGCCCTCGGGCCGACCCGTCACGGTCGGCACAGAGGACCAGAAACCCACGTTGACGTAGGTCCGCTCCGGATCGATCGGATACAGCGGCCACCTGCGCGCGCTGTCATCGCCGACCGGGCTCGGTTCCCGCAATTGCAAGGGACACAGCCAGACCGGTTCGATCGGGATCTCGGCGAGGAACCAGTCGAGGAACTCCGCCGTGCGTTCGATCGGCACCTCGATATCCTGCACCACTCGTTCGCGCGGGGCATTGCCTTTTCGCGCCTCGATTCGGTCGGCGATGCCGTAGCGCTGGTCGAGAGCGATGAGCTTCCAGTAGAAGCTGCTGCGCAGGTAGCGCTTCGGCCAGAACCGGCGGATCCGGGGATTCTGCGTGCCGAACGCACGTGAGCACCAGAACCAGTCGGTGTCCCAGCGCCACAGGTAGTCGTGGATTGTCAGCCGATCGCGCTTCGGACCGGGGCCCTCGTGCTGGATCGACCGGTAGAAGATGTCCATCCCGGTGTAGTCGCTGACCGGGCCCGGTTCGTCGGTCTGCCGGCCGAGCACGAGATAGCTTTCGCCCGCATCGAATACGACGCCATCGAGGTAATCCACCGGCTCGCCGTCGTAGCTGCGGGCGGCCACGATGGCGTCGATCGCCTGCTCGAGTTCGCGCAGATCGCGGAAGCGGATGTGGCGCAGTTCGACAAACGGTTGCACGGTTTCGAGCTTGATCTTGAGCCGCGTCGAATATCCCAACGTGCCATAGGAGTTGGGGAAGCCACGGAACAAATCCGCGTGCTCCCCGTTGGGCGTCGCTGTGACGATCTCGCCTGCGCCGGTGAGGATGTCGATCTCGAGTACCGACTCATGGGGCAGGCCGTTGCGGAACGACGTGGACTCGATGCCGAGGCCGGTTACCGCGCCGCCGAGGGTAATTGTCTTGAGTTGCGGCACCACAAGTGGCGCGAGTCCGTAGGGCAGCGTGGCGGCGACAAGGTTTTCGTACGTGGTCATTCCGGCGACGTCGGCCGTCTTGGCGACGGGGTCGACCTCGATCACATGTTCCAGGCCGGACACATCGAGACCGGGTGCGGTGCTCTTTGCCCGCGCGCGGAACAGATTCGACGTCTTCTTGGCCAGGCGCACGTTCGCGTCCGCGGGAATGGCGCGGTAGCTCGCGAGCAGGCGTTCGACCCCCGCGCGATGAGCCGGCCATCCCGACTCGGTTTTTGCGGCGGATCGACCCGTGCGGTTATTCGCTGTGATTGCCACACTGCTGACGCTATCGCTACTCGGGGGTTCCGGCGAGAGATGACGCGTCACGAGAAAGATATTACTGCGGCTAATCAACTAGTTGCTAGGGAGGGTCGGGTTGTGTCGGAGCCGGTGGGTAGGCCACTCGGGAACCCCCTCGCGCACAAGGCAGGATGGGCGGCAGGATCATCACCGCCCTATCCATCGACAAAGGAGCTTTTCGTGGGACAGGTCAGCGCAAGCAGCTCGGCGACCATCGACGCCGCACCGGATCGTGTGCTCGAGGCGCTGTCCGACTATCAGGACATCCGGCCGCGCATCCTGTCCTCGCATTACCGCGAGTACCGCGTGCTGTCCGGCGGCAAGGGTGACGGCACCGTCGCCAACTGGATCCTGCAGGCCACCGAGAAGCGGCAGCGCAACGTCGAAGCCACTGTCTCCGTGCAGGGCAACACGATCACCGAGACCGACAAGAACTCGTCGATGGTGACCACCTACACCGTGGCCCCGAGCGGATCCGGGTCGACGGTCACCACGAAGACCGAGTGGAAGGGCGCCGGCGGCATCGGCGGCATCTTCGAAGGGATCTTTGCGCCGCTGGGCCTGAAGAAGATTCAGGCCGAGGTGCTCGAGAACCTGAAGAAGGAACTGGCCTAACTGGCCCTGCCGATGTCGAACAGGTTGCCCTCCGGGTCGCGCAGCGTGGTCCACACGGCGCCGTACTCGTCGAAGTCGCCCACGCGCTCGGCGCCGAGTGCGGTCGCCCGCTCGATCTGTTCTGCATAGTCCGACGCGACCAGGTCGAGGTGGATCACGTTCTTGCCCGGGGTCTTGTCCGGCACCCGGATAAACATCAGGGCATCACCCGAACCCGAGCTCCGGCCAACGGTGGCGAAGAACTCGTTCGCGCCATCGTCGACCGGGCGGTCGAGCAGGTCGGACCAGAATTGCGCGAGCTCGGAAGCCGGGCCGGTGCAGTCGATGGTGACGTGGGCGATTTTCAGGGGCATGGTTTCCCCTTCTACCCCGATCCCTGAGTCGTCGCGCACCTTTCCGCCCGATCGCGCACGCCTGGGCGTGCGAAGGGGCTCGAAAGGTGCGCGACGAGGCCAGGAAGCGGCGGCAAGATGCGATTCTCACGCCGCGGCACCTTCGCGGGCGTGTCCGGGTTTGGCCCGGTCGGCACCGACTACGCTGGCGATACATCCGCAGAGAGGAACCTCAGTGCAACCCGGACAGCAGCCCGATATGCAGCAGATCCTGGCGCAGGCCCAGCAGATGCAGCAGCAGCTGATGGCAGCGCAGGCAGAGATCGCGGCCACCGAGGTCACCGGTCAGGCGGGTGGCGGTCTTGTCACGGCCACCGTCAAGGGCAGCGGGGAGATCGTTTCGCTGGTCATCGACCCGAAGGTGGTTGATCCCAATGACGTCGAAACTCTGCAGGACCTGGTGATCGGTGCCTTCACCGATGCATCGGCGAAGGCGCAGCAGATCGCGAGCAGTCGGCTCGGCCCGCTCGCCGGCGGTCTCGGCGGTTCGCTGCCCGGCCTGCCCGACTTCTAGGCCCGCACCACCGTGTACGAAGGTCCGGTTCAGGATCTGATCGACGAACTCGGCAAGCTGCCCGGCATCGGTCCCAAGAGCGCGCAACGCATCGCCTTCCATCTGCTCTCCGTGGAGCCGCCGGATCTCGATCGGCTTACCGGCGCGCTGCAGCGGGTCCGCGACGGGGTGCAGTTCTGTGTGGAGTGCGGGACGGTCTCGGAGAACGAGCGCTGCCGGATCTGCCTGGATCCGCGCCGCGATCAGACGGTCATCTGCGTCGTCGAGGAACCCAAGGACGTGCAGGCCATCGAGCGCACGCGGGAGTTCCGCGGCCGGTACCACGTGCTCGGCGGCGCGCTCGATCCGTTGAGTGGCATCGGGCCGGAGCAGTTACGCATCCGTGAGCTACTTACCCGGATCGGCGCGGAGAGCGACGGCGTCCGCATCACCGAGGTGATCATCGCGACCGACCCGAACACCGAGGGCGAGGCCACCGCGACCTACCTGGTTCGGATGCTGCGCGATTTCCCGGGCCTCGCGGTCACTCGGCTGGCGTCCGGGCTTCCGATGGGCGGCGACCTCGAATTCGCCGACGAACTCACTCTCGGCCGGGCGCTGTCCGGCCGCCGCGCAATGTAGGTCGCGCACTCTCCGCGCTGTCTCCGAAACACACCCGCCCGCGGCGAAGAGCGGTTTCAGGCGGACCGTGCGCTAGACCGCTGCCCGCCGGAACTGCACCGCCGCCCGGCACGCGCACCCGCCTGCCACGTCGAAGCACTCCACCACGAAGGTGTGCCGGTCCGCATGCAGATCGGCGCATCCGGGGTCGGTGCATTCGGCGCGATCGACGTGCACCACGAGCGTGCCGTGGCAATGTTCGATCTCGCTCGTGCAGCCGTGGCAACGCATAAGGGTTCACCGCCCTTCCGGTGTCGCTGTCCCTGTTCTCTGCCTACCACCGGTGCGCACGATCCACGGGTGTCGTGGCCCCGCGTGTCCGCAACCACATTGATGCCGGTCCGGCCTATCTCGCGAGCCCTGCAGGGTGGTCGTTGCTGTGGTTCGATTTTCGAATGGCAATCAAGGTTGCGCTCGAACATCGCACGACGTACCACTTCGATCGCCTCGTCGACGTGCACCCACATGTGGTCCGGCTGCGCCCGGCGGCCCATTCGCGCACCAAGATCGACGCCTATTCGCTCACGGTCGACCCTGCTGGGCATTTCATCAACTGGCAGCAGGACGCATTCGGCAATTACCTGGCCCGCCTCGTTTTCCCCGAGCGCACCCGCAAGCTGGAGATAACGGTGGGGCTCATCGCCGATATGGCGGTGATCAACCCGTTCGACTTCTTCATCGAGGACTGGGCCGAACACGTCGGTTTCGACTATCCGGCCGAACTTCGTGCCGAGTTGGCCGCGTATCTGGCACCGGTCGACGAGGCGGGCGAGGGGTCTGGCCCCGGTGCGCTCGTGCAGCGTTGGGTCAAGGAATTCGCAGGTGACCGCGCCGGGACGGGCTGGTCGAACATCTCGGCGGAAACCCGCACGATCGACTTCCTGGTCCAGCTCAACGATGCGTTGCGTACCGACGTTATGTACTCGATCCGCATGGAACCGGGCGTGCAGACGCCCGATCACACGCTGCGCAGCGGTGTCGGCTCGTGCCGGGATTCGGCCTGGCTGCTCGTTTCGATCCTGCGCCGGCTGGGCTTCGCCGCGCGGTTCGTCTCCGGGTATCTGATTCAGCTGACCGCCGACGTCGAGGCGCTGGACGGCCCGTCCGGGCCTGCGGCCGATTTCACCGACCTGCACGCCTGGACCGAGGTCTATCTGCCCGGCGCCGGGTGGGTGGGCCTGGATCCGACGTCGGGACTGTTTGCGGGCGAGGGGCATATTCCGCTCTCGGCCACTCCACATCCCACCTCTGCCGCGCCGATCACCGGTGCGACCGGAAAGTGCAAGGCCACACTGGATTACGAGAACGTCGTCCGCCGCATCCATGAAGACCCGCGAGTCACGCTGCCCTATA
>NZ_LRRB01000232.1 GCF_001646865.1 Aldersonia kunmingensis
GATCTCGGCCAGCGACCGCTGCCCAGCCACGTCGAGCAGCGCCAGGTGGGATGACCGGAACACCAGTCCGGGTGCGATCGACGCGCCGTCGTCGGTGCGAAGGCCGCCGAGGTCGCGGAAGTTCCACGCACCCGAAAGCCTGAACTGATCGTGCGTGGATGTATCTGCTCGGGTCACGCTCCGACATTAGCGCCCGGCCCGGACACACCCTTCGGCGGTGAGCGCGGGCACCACCGGGTCGACGCGCACCCTTTCGGGCGGCCGCGCATGTCTGGGCGTGCGCGCTCGCGGCAATCGGTGCGCGCTGACCCGGCGCCTAGTCCGAGACTTTGACGAACACCGCGGGGTATCCCGTGGCGCCGTCGGGGATCACGTCGACTACGTCGGCGGTCTGTACCTCGCCGGTTCCATCGGTCGCTCGGGCACGCAGGGTGTGCGGGCCGGGCGTCGCATCCCATTCGTAGGCCCACTGCCGCCAGGTGTCCTTGGAGTACATCTCCGACAGCTTGGCCGGACGCCAATCACCGTCGTCCACCTGAACTTCGACGGCCGAGATGCCGCGATTCTGCGCCCACGCGACGCCGGCGATGATGACGCTGCCGGGCTGGAGCTTTGCCGAGCCTCGCGGTGTGTCGATCCGTGAGGCGGTCTTGATCGGCCCGCGCGCCGACCATCCGCGCTGGGTCCAGTACGCCTCGGCGCGGTCGAATCGGGTGACCTCGAGTTCGGTCACCCATTTAGTCGCAGACACGTATCCGTACAGTCCCGGCACCACCAGTCGCGCGGGGTACCCGTGCGGGATCGGCAGCGGCTCACCGTTCATCCCGACCGCGAGCATCGCGTCCCGCCCATCGGTGAGCACTTCGAGCGGGCTGCCCGCGGTGAAGCCGTCGAAGCTGCGGGAGAGCACCATGTCGGCGTCCGGGCTCGGCCCGGCCTCGGCGAGCAGTTCGGCAAGCCGGTATCCCAGCCATGTCGCATTGCCGACGAGGTCACCGCCGACCGGGTTGGACACGCAGGTCAGAGTGACTGTTCGTTCGACCGTGGGCCGGGTGGCGAGGTCGTCCCAGTACAGGGTGATCTCGCGGTCGACCATGCCGTGGATGCGCAGCGACCACTCCTGCGTGGACACCTGCGGCACGACCAGCGCCGTGTCGATGCGGTAGAACTCGCTGTTGTCGGTGATGTAGCTCGCCAACCCGGGAACACGCAGGTCGGCGCCCTCGGGGATCGCTGCTCCGACATCTTTTGCGGCAGGCAATACAACCTCGGCACGATTTCCGCTGACATCACGCATCCGGGACCCGATCCAGCGGCCGAGCACGCCAGCGACCACACCCGCTGCGCCCAGACCGATCGCGAGATTCAGGAATTCGCGTCGTTCGACAGAGGTCGTCCCGCCGCGCGTCGGCGGGCACGGCTCGGCAGGTTCCAGGCGCCGGACGAGGGCGCGCAGCGTTGCGATCCCGGCCACCGCGCCAGCGAGCACCGGGATGGCGCCCGCCCAGCCGGTGTCCGCGCGGCTCACAGATGCCCATGCCGCGAATACGCTCATCGCCGCGAAGAGCACGGAACCGATTGGGCGTGTTATCCGCTCGACGATGCCTGCAACGGCAGCGAGAACGATCGCAGCCACAGCCATGCACACGTAGAGCACAAGCTTGTCGTTGGTGCCGAACGTGTCGATGACCGATTCGCGGACACCGTCGGGAGTGTGGTCGACGACTGCCGATCCGAGGGCACGCAGCGGGGAGCTGTACTCGCCGAACCCGAGGGCGAGCAGTTCCGCCACGCCGAGAAGTACCAGCGCCGAGACGGTGCCGCTCAGGGCACGCAGACCGATCATCCGCACTCCGCAAGGGTAGCGCCGGGCGGCGGTAGCGATGATGGACCATCGACAGGGCAGGTGGTTCACTTGCCGGGACGATGGGGTCCGTTGGCAGAAGGGTCGGGGGTACCGGTGACGGCAACGCGTAAGGCGCGCACTCGTTCGGCAAACACCGTGATCGAGCGGTTGACGCGGGCGACGGCCGATCTCGATCCGCCCCTCGCGGCAGTCGACCTGCCGACGCTGCGGGCGAATGCGGAGGATCTGATTCGCCGGGCAGGGCCGGTTCCGGTCCGGGTCGCGAGCAAATCGGTTCGTTGCCGGGCGGTGCTCGAGGAGGTCCTCGCGCCAGGGAAAGTCGTGGCACGCACGGGGTCCGGCGGATTCCGCGGCGTCATGAGTTACGCACTGCGCGAAGCGATTTGGCTCGTCAGCACGGGCCAGACCGACATCCTGATGGGATATCCGACTGTCGATCGCAGCGCCTTGCGCGACTACGCGGCCGACCCGGCCTGTGTCGCCGCGATCGTGCTCATGGTCGACGATGTCGACCAGCTGAGCCTGATCCGCGGATCGATTGGCGATGCCGACGTGCGCCCACGGATCTGCATCGATGTGGACGCGTCGTTGCGCATCGGACCGCTGCATCTCGGTGTGCGCCGCTCCCCGGTCCGCACCCCTGAAGAGGCCGCCGCGCTTGCCCGCGCAGCCATCGACCGCGGATTCGACGTCGTCGGGGTGATGACCTACGAGGCGCAGATCGCGGGCTTGCCCGATTCGTCGTTCGCCGTGCGCCAGATGAAGCGGGCGTCGGCGCGGGACATGCTGCACCGCCGGGGCGCGGTCGTCGCCGCAGTACGCGAGGTGGCCGGACCACTCGAGATCGTCAACAGCGGCGGCAGCGGTTCGATCGAGGTGAGCATCGCCGACGACGTCGTGACCGAGGTGACCGCCGGTTCGGGGCTATATGTGCCGACGCTGTTCGACGACTACCGCAGCTTCGTCCCGCATCCGGCGATGTACTTCGCGGCTCCCGCCCTGCGGAGACCGGCCAAGGGGATCGCCACGGTGTTCTCCGGCGGGTACATCGCGTCCGGACCGGCAGGGAAGTCGCGGGTGCCGCGGCCGGTGTGGCCGGCCGGTATGAAGCTGATCGGCAGCGAGGGCGCCGGCGAGGTCCAGACGCCGTTGACCGGTGGCGCCGCAGGAGACTTGGCCGTGGGTGACCGGGTGTGGTTCCGGCACGCGAAGGCCGGCGAGCTGTGCGAACGGTTCGATCGGGTGTACCTCATCGATGAGGATGGGTCGCGGACAGCGGTCCCGAGCTACCGCGGCGAGGGGAAGTGCTTCGGCTGACGGACCGCCGATCGCGCTCCTCACCGGAGCAAACACAATTCGCTCTCGTTTGGCGGCTTCCCGGGTGCGAATTGTGTAAACGGGTGCGACACTTTGCACCCGGGAAGAAGTTTTGCACCGGTTTGTCGTGCGCGTTTGGACGCCGAGCTACCCCCGAGTGCCCTGCGACGCGGGGCCATGCGGGGCCAGCGCCTCAGTCGGTGGGGTCGCCGCACAGCCGCATGAATGCCCCGAGGTCCGACAGGCCGTCGGGTGTGCCCGGTAGGTACTCGGTCAGCAGCCGGGAGCGCACCAGGATCGCCTGCCACATGGCGCGGGACACCGCGACATTGAGCCGGTTGCGGGACAACAGGAATGGCATGCCGCGGGGGATGTCCTCCACCGCGGACGCGGTCATCGAGACGAATACGACCGGTGCCTGCCGTCCCTGAAACTTGTCGACGGTGCCGACCAGGATGTCGTTCAGCCCTGCCTCCGCGAGTCGCCCACTGATCAGCTGCACCTGCGCGTTGTACGGAGCGACAACGAGGATGCCGGACTGGTCGAGCGGGGCCGTCTTCCCGTCCCGCGTCCACTCGGTCCCGAGCAATTCGCTTGCACGGCGGACGATCTCGTCCGCCTCTTCCACGGATTCGGTGGCGTTGCCGCGATGGTCGACGAGAACCGTGTGTAGCCCGGGCGGCAGTCCGGCCAGATCACGTGCCGTGGTTGCGGCCTCGTGCGAGTGCAGGCGGCCCTCGTAGGACAGCAGCGAAACCGGTTCGCACAGTGCCGGATGCATCCGCCAGGTGTGCTCGAGGAAGTAGCCTCGCTCGATCGGAATTGTGCCGTGGCCTTCGGCGAGCCAGCCGAGTGCCGAAGTGTCCACCGGCTCGGGGTGCGTGCCCTGGCTGACCTGGGGCAGCTGCTGCGGATCGCCGAGTAGCAACAGGTTCTTTGCGCTCACCCCGACGGCGATCGTGTTGGCCAGCGAGAACTGACCGGCCTCGTCGATGACGAGCAGATCGAGGCAGCCGCGGCCGACCCGCTTCTCGCTCGTGAAATCCCATGCGGTGCCACCGATGACACAGCCGGTCTCGACGGCGGCGTCCAGGAACGGCCCGCACCCGTCCTTCTCGATGCGGGTCCATTCTGCGGCCCGTGCCGCAGTGTTCTTGGCGACCAGTTCCGCGGGTATGCCCGCGTTCACGACGCCGTCGAGGAAGTTCTCGATCACCGCATGCGACTGCCCGACTACTCCAACGCGCCACTGGTGCTTGCGCACGAGTTCGGCGACCACGCGAGCACCCGAATATGTCTTGCCGGTTCCGGGCGGACCCTGCACTGCGACGTAAGAGTTCTCGAGTTCGAGCACAGCATCAGTGATCGCGCGGGCGTAATCGGTGTCTCGCACTTGCGGTAGGCCGTTGCCGCTGCGCGTGCGCGGATTGCGGCGGCGCAAGATGTCCACCGCAGCGCATTCGGGCAGCGAGGGGAGTCCGTCGCACATCTGCTGGGCCGCGAATTCGATTGCGCCTTCGAGGCTCCTGGCCTTGATCGGATCGCCAGGCGCGATCGCCATGGGCGCGTTGGTGTACGGCTCGATGCCTGTGCGCAGGACTTCTTCGACCACCACGACATCCGCGAACTCCGTGTCGAGATCGCAGGACACGACCTTCGCGCCCGAAGAGATGCGACGCGTGGGGTCCGCGTCCTCGTCGGAAAGTCCATCCGGCACCGGAGGGTCGTAGAGCAGCTTCACATCGCCCTTCGCGCTGCCGGACTCGAATTGCCCGGTCACCACGAGCTCGCGGCGCAGATTGCGTTGCCGCCCCTCCTTGTACCAATCCTTTTGCACCACAACGTTTGCCGCGACGAGTACGTCGCGAGTGTCGGACCACTCGTCCACCGGGTGCGAGAGCCGCTCGAAATGTGCCCACCAGAACGGTTTCTGCTCGCGCCGGTGGTAGCCGAGCGCGGCGGCCATCAACGCGGCCGCGGACTGATCCGCGCTGCGCTCGCCCGGGTCGCCGGCGTATTCGCGCAGATCCCGCTCGAGTGGCCCGCGCTCATCCTCCGTCGCCTCGATCTCGGTGACAGGCCGGTGCTCGACCTGTCCCTTCTCCGCGTGATCGAGTAGCCAATTGCGCAGCTCGAGCGTGGAAACGCAGTCGTATTCGTTGTAGTCGGCGATATCGCGCAGAATCTCGTCTGCCCGGTCGGTTTCCCCGGAATCGCGCGCCGCGCAGTAGTCGGCGTAGGCCACCACCGAGTCGGCGGCGTTCGTCACGTCCCCGGCGCGGAGCCGGTCACCCATGTAGAGCGGTTCGAGTTTCTTGAGGCTGTAGGACCGCGCGCCGACGCGAATACTGTTCCGCACGATCGGGTAGAGGTCGACAAGAACGTTGCCGCGCAACAGATCGTCGACGATCTCCTCGCCGACCCCATGCCGCCCGGCCAGCCGCAAAAGTGCCGTCTTCTCATACGGCGCGTAGTGGTAGATGTGCATATTCGGGTACTTCCGGCGCCGCGTGGTGACGTAGTCGAGGAAGTCGACGAGGGCCGCGCGTTCGGCTGCACGATCGTGCGCCCAGAACGGCCGGAACGCAGGATCCTCGTCCGCGCCGAGCTCGACGACGCCGAACAGATACTCGATCCCCCAATCCGGTGAGACCGATTCGGTCCACAGCGGATCACCCTCGAAATCGAAGAAGATATCGCCGGGGTCGGCGGGCGGCAGCGCGGCAAGGGCATCGGCATTGAAGACGTCGAATTTGGTGGTGCCGGAATCCTCGCTGCGCAGCTGAATCTCGGCCTGTGCCTTAAGGTTTCGGAATGATCGTTCCGCGAGGTCCGGCACCGGGCCGGTAGCGGTGGCGAGCGCGTCGATGGTGGTGATGCCCGCGTTCGCGAGGCGCTCCCACGATGTGGCCCGCATCCCTGCCACGAGCAGCAGGTCCCGATTCGCCTCGATCTCGGGCGTGCAGGACTCGCACGCGCCGCACGCCTGATACCGCTGATCGGACCACTCGATGAACCGAGGCTCGGAAAGCCTCGTATCGAGGATCTCGATCAGGCGGCGGCGCCGCGCGGCATGCACCGGGGCGATCTCGCCGAGCACGTGCTCCGACTCGGTCCCGTCGCCGAGCAGCAGGCGAACGACCGGCGCGGGCTCGATTCCATTGGCGGACAGTGCTTCCGCATACGCGGCAAGCTGAAGCAGTGCCTCGACCTTGGCCTGCCGGGCGAGCTTGGTGTCGTAGACGGTGTAGTGCTCGCCATCGCGGACGAGAAAGTCGCAGAAGCCGAGGAATCGCCCGTCGAAGAAGCAGCCCTGGTAGATCACGTCGGTGCCGGAGTGCGCATAGGCGAGAGTGGCGGCGCCGGCCGCGCTCAGCGCTTCCCGGGTGGTGGCCGGCCGGCCCACCTCGACCACGCCGTCACCGAACTGCTCCCGGAACCGGTCGAGTTGCCTGCGCTCGTGCGCGTACCCGAGTGCGGCGGTGCGCTCGAGCATCGGGTCCGGCGGCTCCGCGGCGACGGGAATGCGCCCGAGTTTGCCGTCGAGCGTGCGCAGCAAGCCGAACTCACATCGCGCGGCATGAGCCAGATCGCTGGCGCTGTAGATCACCGTGTCGTCGAGCAGAAACACCCGCACCCTCCCTGCCTCGGCCGTCGTCAACTGTAGAGCCCGCGGGTGACACAACAGCGGTGCGCGAGAATGTGGCGGTGCCATTCATCGAAGGGGTGTCCGGTCGTGTGCATTACCGCACGTGGTCGGCCGAGTCGCCGCGCGCCGTTGTGGTATTCCTGCACGGTTACCGTCAGTCCAGCAGCGACTATCACCGCTTCGGGCGCGCGCTGAACCGCTCCGGCATCGAGGCGTGGGCGATCGACCACGTCGGGCACGGGTTGTCCGAGGGCGATCCGGCCACGGCGCCGGCCGTCGACGATCTTGGTGAGAACGCGCAGCGGCTGGTAGGACTCGCGGCCGTCAGCGGCCACTCGATCTTCGTGATGGGCCATTCGCTGGGTGCGGCCACTGCCCTTGCCGCACAAAACGCCCCCGCTGCGACTCCGGTCGATGGACTCATTCTGTGCGGAACGCCGAAGCGGGTCTCGGAAGCGGCGGTGACGGCGCCGGACGTGCCGATCCTGGCTGTCCACGGCGTCGACGACCGGCTCGCGCCGATCGATGCCGTCCGGGAGTGGGTCGGCCTTAACCCGCATGTCGAATTGCGCGAATACGTCGATGCCGGGCACGACCTGTTGCACGAGCCGATAGCGCCGACGGTCACCGCCGATGTCGTGCAGTGGATTCTCGACCATGCGGAGAACGCGGCGAGATAGCACCGGACGTGTGAATCGCCCGGCCGACAGCGCCTTCTGCGGATACGCTGGCGACATGATGAGGTTGATCGCCTCCAGCGTCGTGGCATTGATCGCGAATGCGGTCGCGCTCATCGTCGGCGACGCAATCCTGGACGGCTTCTCGATGGGAGCTGAGGGCTTCATCGTCGCGGTGGCGATTTACACCCTGATCGATGTCGTCATTCAGCCGCTGATCCGGCAGACCGCGGTGACTCGCGCACCGGCACTGATCGGCAGCACCGCACTCGTTGCCACGCTGGTGGCGTTGATCGTGACGACGCTCGTCACCGACAGCCTGTCGATCAGCGGATTCGATACCTGGATCCTGGCCACGGTGATCGTGTGGGCGGTGTCGGTCGCAGCGAAGTTGCTACTGCCGCTGATTGTCTTCAGGAAGACGCTGGCCCGGGACAAGCCTGCCGCTCCGGCAGCCTGACCCGGGCCAGTTCGTCGTTCGTGCGCGACTACTACGTGTAGATCGCGTCCACGTCGTTGGCGTACTGCTTGAGTACGACTGCACGCTTCAGCGACATCTTCGGAGTGAGTTCGCCGGTTTCCTGCGTCCAGTCTTCTTCCAGGATGCGGATCTTCTTGATCTGCTCGGCCTTCGAAACCGCCTTGTTGGCGTCCTCGACGTCCTTCTCGATCTCGGCGACGAGTTCCGCGTTCTTGATCAGCTCGCTGATCGGCACGTCGGCGGCGATACCGTGACGCTCCTTCCAGCCGGGCAGTGCCTCGCGGTCCAGCGTGATCAGGCATCCGATGAACGGTCGCGCGTCGCCGACCACCATCGCTTGGCTGATCAGCGAGTTCGCGCGCAGCCTGTCCTCGAGGGTCGCGGGAGAGACGTTCTTACCCGCGGCGGTGACGATGATCTCCTTCTTACGGCCGGTGATCGTGATGAACCCGTCCTCATCGATCGCGCCCAGGTCACCGGTCTTGAACCAGCCATCGCGGAATTCCTCGGCAGTGGCCTGGTCGTTGTGCCAATATCCGGAGAACACCACCGGACCCTTGATGAGTAGTTCACCGTCCTCGGCGATCTTCGCTGCATGGCCGGCGAGTGGGCGGCCGACACTGCCGACGCGCATGTTCTCGGTGGTGTTCACCGACACCGCGGCGGTGGACTCGGTGAGGCCGTAGCCCTCGAAGATCGGTACGCCGATGCCGCGGAAGAAGTGTCCGAGGCGCGGGCCGAGCGGGCCGCCGCCGGACACGGCGCGGTCGCATTCGCCGCCGAGCGCGGCGCGAATCTTGCCGTAGACGAGCTTGTCGAACACGAAGTGCTTGAGCCGCAGCACCAGCCCCGGCCCGCCCTTGTCCTGCGCCTCACTCCACTCGATTGCGGTCGCCGCGGCGGCGTCGAAGATCTTGCCCTTGCCCTCGTCGTGCGCCTTTTGCGAGGCACTGTTGTACACCTTTTCGAACACGCGCGGTACCGACAGCACGAAGTGCGGCTTGAACACCGCGAACTGCTCGACCAGCGTGGTCCAGTCCGAAGTATGGCCGATGGTCACCTTCGCCTGGAATGCGCCGACCGAGATGGCTCGCGCGAAAACGTGCGCGAGCGGCAGGAACATCAGGGTGCGCTTGCCCTCGGCCAGAGCATCGTGGAGCGCTGTGGTGGCACCGATCGCCTCTGCGTAGAGGTTCGAGTGCGTCAGTTGCACGCCCTTCGGCCGGCCGGTGGTGCCGGAGGTGTAGATCAGCGTGGCCGGGGAGTCGGCGCCGACCTGAGTTCGGCGGGCATCCAGGTCTTCATCGGAGACGGACCGGCCGCGTTCGACGAGTTCGGCGATTGCCCCTGGCTTGTCGTCCGCCGGCTCGATCTGCAGGATTTCCTTGAGATCCGGTAGCCCGCCACTTATTTCGTCGATCGTCGCTCGATGCCGAGGCGACTCGATGACGAGAATCTTTGTCCCCGAGTCTTCGAGAACCCACTTGGCCTGCTCGCTCGAGGACGTCTCGTAGATTGCGACGGTGCATCCGCCGGCGGTCCAGATGGCGTAATCGAGGACTACCCACTCGTACCGGGTGGCGGACATAATTGCCACGCGGTCACCGAATTCGATGCCCGAGGCCATCAAGCCTTTCGCGACACCCGCAACGTCAGCGGCGAACTGCGCGGCGGTCACATCGGACCACGCACCGCCCCCGCTCGGCACCTTGAACGGCACGAACGACGGGGATTCCGCCGCGTACCGAAAGACAGTGTCCGCCATCGATACGTCCGCGGGAATCGTGAACGACGCCGGCACTTCGAACTCGCGCATCTTCGGGTCTCCCTCCAGGGGTTACTGATCGGTAGAAAGCGTCGCACTACCTTGAGTCAGCCTACATAGCGGGGTGCTTTTCCTGTCCGCTACCACTGTTTTGCCTGTATTTCACTTATGCAGGAGATCCGTCACCTCCGTGTCCGAAAGTTGGTGGAAGTCGGCATAAGCGGCGCCGACTCCGCCGAGATCGAATGGTGTGGAAGGACAAACCACTTCGTCGGCGGTTTCGCCCAGCCGCCGCATCGCCTCCGGTGGTGCCACAGGAACGGCGACCACGACTCGGCCGGCGCCCGCCTCTCGTGCGACGCGGCACGCGGCGGCGGCCGTGGCGCCGGTGGCCATTCCGTCGTCGACGATGATGACTGTCCTGCCGCGCAACGGCACCCGGTCGTGCTCGCCGCGCAGCACTCGTAGTCGCCGGTCCAATTCGACGCGCTCGTGCGCCTCGACCACCGCGACCTGTTCCTCGCTCACTCGGGTTTGTGCGAGCACGTCGGTATTCATCACCTTCGCGCCGTCCTCGCCGATCGCTCCCATCGCGAGTTCGGGCTGCCACGGCACGCCGAGCTTCCGGACGAGGATGATGTCGAGATCACAGTCGAGCGCTTCGGCGACGGCCGACGCCACGGGAACCCCGCCTCGAGGGAGCCCGAGGATCAGAGGATGCGTCGCGCGCAGATGACCGAGGCATTTTGCCAAAACTCGACCGGCCGCGACGCGGTTCGCGTAGACCATCGAATCGGACATTACTCCTGGTATGCGCTCGAATCGCGGCCTCGAACGCGCCGATCGAACCGGCTACACCGTGCGGAACCGTCGCAGTTCCAAGGCCGGATTCCGCAGCCGTACCTCGGCGACCCGTTGGCTGGAGATTGTGGCGTTCGCGGTGCCGGTGCGCTCGCCCAGATTCGCGAGCACCACACCCATCGGATCGACGATCATCGAGCAGCCGGCGCCGTTCGGCGGGCTCTGGGCCGACGCGACGACGTAGAGCGTGTTCTCGATTGCCCGCGCGCGCACCAGCGTTGACCAGTGATCTTCCTTTAGGGGACCGGAGATCCATTGCGCCGACACCACGACCAACTGTGCGCCCGCGTCCACCAACCGCCGTGACACTTCGGGGAACCGCACGTCGTAGCAGGTCTGCAGGCCGACAGTGACGCCGTCGATACCGAACGTCGGCGCGTCGACGATGTCGCCGGGCCGCACCACGGCCGATTCCGAGAAGCCGAACGCGTCATAGAGATGCAGCTTGCGATACACCGACGCGAGTGAGCCGTCGGGTGCGAGTGCCACCAGGGTGTTCCAGATCCGGTCCTCGCCGGGCACGGACTCGTTCACGCCCGCAATGAGGTGGATCGCCAGCTGTTTCGCAATCGCGCCAAGCTCACTCACAAACGGTCCGTCGAGTGGCTCGGCCGCGGCGACCGCCGATTGATCCAGCTTCCGGTCGGTGAACATCGCGTATTCCGGCGCGACGACGAGCCGAGCGCCCGCTTCGGCGGCCTCGATAGCGAGCCGGCGGATCTCTTCGAGATTGGCGGCCTTGTCGGTTGTCGCGCCGAACTGTGCGACGGCAATCGGGAGACGAATGTCAGGCGTGTTGGACACGCATTCACGTTAGGGCACAACGACGTCCGCGTGTCGAGGGTTCATGCCGGAAACGCCGTTCATACCGAAATGCCACCAAACGTCGGCGGCGATGCCGGGACGCACTAAACTCCAGGTCACATGAGCACCAACGAGGGCAACGACCTGCCAGATAACGCCGGTTCGGACAGCGAAGCCGAGCCACAGGTCGTGACGTTCGCCGATCTCGGCATCAGCGGCGAGGTCCTCACCGCGATCTCCGATGTCGGGTACGAATCGCCGTCGCCGATTCAGGCCGCCACGATCCCACCGCTTCTCGCCGGCAACGACGTGGTTGGCCTCGCTCAGACCGGCACCGGCAAGACGGCCGCGTTCGCGCTGCCGATTCTGATGCGGCTCGACGTGACCGCCCGCGAACCGCGCGCGCTGGTGCTCGCGCCCACCCGCGAACTCGCGATCCAGGTAGCCGAGGCGTTCGGCCGCTACGCCACGCATATCCCGGATCTGCATGTGCTGCCGATCTACGGCGGCCAGGCCTACGGCGTTCAGCTGCACGGCCTGCGCCGCGGCGCGCATGTGGTGGTGGGCACCCCCGGCCGCGTGATCGACCACCTCGAAAAGGGCAGCCTCAATCTGAGCAAGCTCGAATACCTCGTGCTCGACGAGGCCGACGAGATGCTCAAAATGGGCTTCCAAGAGGACGTCGAGCGCATCCTCGCCGACACTCCGGACACCAAGCAGGTCGCCTTGTTCTCGGCGACGATGCCGTCGGTGATCCGCAAGATCTCCAAGCAGTATCTCCACAATCCGGTCGAGATCACGGTCAAGTCCAAGACCACGACCGCGACGAACATTTCGCAGCGCTGGGTGCTGGTGTCCCATCAGCGCAAGCTCGACGCCCTCACCCGGGTGCTCGAGGTCGAGCAATTCGAGGCGATGATCATCTTCGTCCGCACCAAGCAGGCCACTGAAGAATTGGCCGAAAAGCTTCGCTCCCGCGGGTTCTCGGCCGCCGCGATCAACGGCGACATCGTGCAGGCCCAGCGCGAGCGCACCATCGGGCAGTTGAAGTCCGGTGCGCTCGACATCCTTGTTGCCACCGATGTCGCGGCCCGCGGCCTCGACGTGGAACGCATCTCGCATGTCGTCAACTACGACATCCCGCACGACACCGAGTCGTACGTGCACCGGATCGGGCGCACCGGGCGTGCCGGCCGGGCAGGCCAGGCGTTGCTGTTCGTTGCGCCTCGGGAGCGGCATCTGCTCAAGGCGATCGAGCGGGCAACCCGCCATCCGCTCGATGAGATGCAGCTGCCCTCGGTCGAGGACGTCAACGCCCAGCGCGTATCGAAGTTTGCCGACTCGATCACCGAATCGCTCGCCTCGCCGCACGTGTCGCTGTTCCGGAAGCTGATCGAGGACTACGAACAGGAACACGACATCCCGTTGGCCGATATCGCGGCGGCGCTCGCGGTGCAGTCGCGCGACGCGGACAACTTTCTGATGGATCCCGAGCCGCCGGCAGCGGAGCGGCGTGAGCGGCGTGAGCGCAAGTTCGATGACCGTGACCAGGGTGACCGCGGCTTCCGCGACCGTGATCGGGGCGACCGAGGCGACCGGGGCGATCGCGGTTTCCGCGATCGGGATCGCGACCATGATCGCGATTCCGGGCCCCGCCACAGCAAGGGCGGTGTCGAGTTCGCCACCTACCGGATCAGCGTGGGCAAGCGCCACCGCGTGGTGCCCGGTGCGATCGTGGGTGCCATCGCGAACGAGGGCGGCCTGCGACGCAGCGATTTCGGGCACATCAGCATCCGGCCCGATCACAGCCTCGTCGAGCTGCCCGCGGACCTATCGAATGAGACGTTGGAGGCGTTGCGGCGCACCCGGATCAGCGGACAGCTCATTCAGTTGCAGCGCGACTCGGGCGCGCCGGTGCAACGCCCGAGCGGTAAGCCGAAGAAGAAGTTCCGGGACCGGGATCGCTGATTCCGCCCGCTGTCGCTACGGCGCCGGGGCCGGCGCTGCGGAGCCCGCTGCCGACGGCGGCGTCGGGGGCTCCACGTTGAACAGTCCGACGGTCGGCGCGACGAAGCATGTCGCTGCCGGGTAGGTCACGGTGCCCCACAGTGCCGCGACGACGCTGCCGGGGCCGGAATCGACGGCCTTGGCCAGCGCCGGCAGGTTGTACTCGGTGAGATCGTCGAGCGGTACGACACCGCTCGCGCCGTTGTTGACGTTGAGCCAGGCCACGTTGAGGCCGGAACCGGTGGCGAACCCGGTGTAGGCGGGCGTGGCCTGGAAGCGGAGTTGTCCCGTGGCGGTCGGCGTGCCCGCCGCGCCGCCCGAACCGCTGGCCGCGGTGAGCGTAACGCCGTTGCAGCCGAACGTGGGTGCAGCGTAAGCGAATTGGGCGTATGTGCCAGCGGCCTTGGTCCGTGCGCCGATCTCGATGGCCGACACGGCCAAGCGCGATTGCAGCGAATCACCGGCCGCGGCGCGCAGATCCGCAAGGCCTTCCCGGACCTGGGTGGGGAGCGCATTCTCGGTGGGCGCTGCCGATGCCGGCGCGGCAATCGTCAGTGCGGCGGCAGCGGTCAGTACGGCAGCGGCCGCTGCGCGCGTGGTGGTGACGCTCAATCTCGCTCCTTGATCCCCGCTTCGGATTGAGCAGAACCTACCAGCAGCACCGCGGCCGACGGGGTCAGCTCGCGACGTCGACCACGACCCGGGTCGGGCCGGACAGGACACTGACGCGGAAGGGCGGCCGCTCCGCGTCGACGGCGAGAAACGAGTCGAGCGCGCCCTCGTACGGCTGGCCCACGTACAACTCGGTGACGACACCCGAGCTTGCATTCAGTAACGGGTTCGCGCCGTCGTAGGGAGCCGCGCCCGACTCGAATGGATACGCGACACCGGTGATGCGGACCTGCATGATCGACTTGGCGGCCATGTCGATGTGTTTGCCGCTGCCGTCCTGTATTGCCTCCTCCACGTACTCGACCTGGTAGCCAGGCGTGCCGGGACCGGTGAGGACGAACACGACGCGGTCGTAGTTCTCGTGGTGGCCGAAGTTGACGACGTCGAGCGACAGCGCGGCATCCGTCGACGCGTCGCCCCGCTGTTGGGCGTTGCTCGTCGGGGTGGATTCCATGTCGTCGCCGTCTATTGCGTTGCCCGACGGCGCTGCCGCCTCCGTTATCGCGGTGCTCGCCGTCGCCTCGGGCGAGGACGACCCGGAATCGCAGCCGGTGAGTGCGGCCGCGGCGCCGATCGCGAGCGCGGCCGCGACGATACGGGTGTTGCGCATGTTACGGATGTTACTCGCTCGCCGGGCTCATCCGTCGATCTCGACCTCTGCCGAAATCAGCACGGCATTGTTCATCGGCAGCGCGGAGTACCCCAATGCGGTGCGGGCGTGCCCGCCCACCCGCGGTCCGAACAGTTGGGTGATGACATCGGAGAAGCCGTTCACGATCACGGTTGTCTGCGGGAACCCCGGATCGGCGTTGACCGCACCGGCCACCGTAAGCCAGGCACTTATCCGGTCGAGGTCGCCGAGCTCGCGGGACAGCGTGCCAAGCATGGACAGTGCCGTCGCGTGGGCCGCCTCGATCGCATCGTCGATGCTTACCTCGCTCGGGACGCGTCCGTACGGTCCGGCGAACGTGCCGTCGGCATGCTGCGCGGCGTGGCCGGAGAGGTAGACGCGATTGCCGAGGACCCGAGCCCATTCGAACGCGAACTGGAAACCCGGCGGCGGTTCCGGCTCGGCGGGAAGCGCCAAGCCGAGCTCGTTCAACCTCGCCTCGATCCGCATACCGCCCTCCCGAGATCGGCTTCCGCTGTCGGTGTCCAGATCGATGCCGCCGTATCAGCCGCTGATATCGATGCCGTTGATGCTGTGCACGCGCCAGTAGCCATCCTCGTCGACACTGACAGTGCTGACCCCCGCGTTGAGAATGCGCGGCGACCGAGCGGTCTGCAAGAGCACATCCAGAACCGCTCGAATGACGCCGCCGTGTGCCACCACGATGACCGACGAATCCGGATGTTCGGTGTTCAGTTCGGATAGTGACCGCAGCCCGCGCCGCGCGACCTCGATCCGCGGTTCGAGCCCGGGATACAGGCCGTGCGGCCACTCGTAGTACGCCTCGTAGTCGGTCAGCCCCTCCGCTTCGCCGTAGTGGCGCTCGCGCAGGTCCGGATAGATCGGGCTATTGGTGAGCCCTAGCTTGGCGCCGATCAGGTCGGCGGTCTCGGCTGCGCGCGAGAGCGGCGAGCTTACGAGCACGTCCCAGTCGCTCGCGGCGAGCCGATGCGCCGCCTCACGCGCTTGGGCGCGGCCAGTGTCATTGAGCGGCACGTCGGAGGAACCCTGTAGCCGGCCGTGCCGATTCCATTCCGTCTCGCCGTGGCGCACGAGTGCGAAGTACGTCATCGCACTCCGAAGTGAACGCTCATTGAGCGATCAGCGTAGTCGAGCCAGTCGGTGGACGGTTGCGGCCAAGCGCCATCCGACTGGGGAGTAGGTTGCCAAGAAGGAACCACACACCCTAGGAACCGGCTATGCAACTAGCGCTTACGGACGAGGAAATCGCGTTTCGCGACGAACTTCGTACCTTCTTCACCACCGAGATCCCTGTGGAGGTCCGGGAACGGGTCCACCACGGCTTCGAGTTGGGTCGCGACGATTTCGTCAACACTCAGCGGATTCTCAATGCGAACGGCCTCGCCGTGCCGAACTGGCCGGTCGAATGGGGCGGTAAGGACTGGACCCCGACCCAGCGCCACATTTGGCTCGACGAGATGCAGCTGGCCTGTGTGCCCGAGCCGTTGACCTTCAACGCGAGCATGATCGGGCCCGTGATTGCCGAATTCGGCTCGCAGGAAATGAAAGAGCGTTTCCTGCCTGCGACGGCAAATCTCGACATCTGGTGGTGCCAAGGCTTTTCGGAGCCGGATGCCGGCTCCGACCTTGCGTCGCTGCGTACCACCGCGGTGCGCGACGGTGACGAGTACATCGTCAACGGCCAGAAGATCTGGACGACGCTTGCCCAGCATGCCGACTGGATGTTCTGCCTCGTACGCACCGACCCGAACGCGCCGAAGCGCCAGGCGGGTATCTCGATGCTGCTCATGCGGATGGACTCACCGGGCCTGACAGTCCGCCCGATCAAGCTGATCGATGGCGGCCACGAGGTCAACGAGGTGTTCTTCGAGAACGTGCGGGTGCCCGCGGACCAGTTGGTCGGCGAGGAGAACCGCGGCTGGAGCTACGCGAAGTTCCTGCTCGGCAACGAGCGCACCGGCATCACCGGTGTCGGCCGCACGAAGGTCAAGCTCGCGCTGGTCAAGGAGCGCGCCGCGGCCACCAAGGTCGGCGGCGGCTCGCTGCTCGATGATCCGTTGTTCGCATCGCGCCTTGCAGAAATCGAGAACGAACTGCTAGCGCTCGAGCTCACGCAGCTGCGCGTGGTCGCGGGTTCGTCCAAGGGTGAGCCGAATCCGGCCTCGTCGGTGCTGAAGCTGCGCGGCAGCGAGCTACAGCAGGCGGCCACAGAGCTGATGCTCGAGGTCGCCGGTCCGGATGCGTTGCCTTACAAGGCTGGCCTCGGGGTCGCCTCGCCCGAATGGGCGCAGCGCACTGCGCCGACCTACCTGAACTACCGCAAGGTATCCATTTACGGCGGATCGAACGAGGTGCAGCGCACCATCATTGCCTCGACGATCCTGGGATTGTGAGGCACGCGCCATGGACTTCCAACTGACCGAAGAACAGGAACTGCTCCGCGACACCGCGCGTGATCTGCTCTCCCGCAGCTACGACCCGGAGAAGCGCAACAAAGTCATCGAGACCGACCTCGGCTGGAACCGCGATGTGTGGCGCCAGCTTGCCGAAATCGGCCTGCTGGGGCTCGGTTTCGCCGAGGAGGACGGCGGAATGGGCGCCGGTCCGGTAGAGACCGCCGCGGTGTTCACCGAGATCGGCCGCCGACTCGCGCCGGAGCCGCTGCTCGACTCGGTGCTGGTGCCGGGCTGGCTGATTGCCACTGCCGGTAGCGAGGAACAACGCCGCAAGATCCTGCCGCAGGTGGCCGAGGGTGCGAGCCTGCTGGCATTCGCGCACCGCGAACCAGGGACGCGGTGGCCGGACCAGAGCGTGGCCACCAAGGCCGTGCAGGCGGACACGGGCTGGCGTCTGACCGGGAGCAAAAACCCTGTGCTGCATGGTGATTGCGCCGACACGATCGTGGTCAGCGCGAAGCTGCCGAACGGTGGTATCGGGCTTTTCCTGCTCGATCCGAACGCAACCGGCGTGGTCCGCACGGGTTACAGCACCTATGACGGACAGCGGGCCGCACAGCTCGACATGTCCGACGCGGCTGTCGAACTCCTCGGGGCTGGTACGGATGCGACCGCCCGTATCGAGGCCGCCCAGGTGCGCGCCCAGGATGCCTTGTGCGCGGAGGCAATCGGGGCGATGGAGGAGGCACTGCGCCTCACCTCCGAGTACCTCAAGACCCGCAAGCAGTTTGGGGTGCCGCTGGCCAAGTTCCAGACACTGACCCAGCGGGCCGCGGACATGTATGTCTCGCTGGAGCTGGCTCGCAGCATGAGCACGTACCTCACGATGTGCCTCGAGGACGGCCGCGTCGATCCGGTCATCGCGTCGCGCGCGAAGCTCCAGATCGCCCGTTCCGCACGGCATATCGGGCAGGAAGCGATTCAGATGCACGGTGGTATCGGCATCACCACCGAGTACCCGGTTTCGCATTACGTCGCCCGGCTGACGGCGATTGAGCAGACGCTCGGCGGTGCGCGAGAGCACCTGCAGTTGCTCACCGCGCGGCTCGGTGAATACGACCGCGTCGAACTGTAAGGCCGAAGCGGTAGAACGAAATCCGGGGCGGGGCTGCGACGGCAGCTCCGCCCCGGTCGTTTGTTCCGGCTACGGGTTGTCGGTGATCTTGACCAGTCCGCCGAGCACGCCGATGAACGCGGCGCCGTCGGGTGCCAGCGTCACTGCGGTGTAGTTGTTGTTCATCAACGGGCTCGATCCATAGCGCAGCGAGTAGACGATCCGCCCGGTCCGCCAGTCGAGTGCGGTGAGGTACCAATCGTCCGGGCCACCCGGCACGTGCGGCTTGGACACCGTGTAGACCAACCCGTTTGCGAGCGACAGACGGGGGATCGCCGACGGCGTGCCGGCCTCGGTATTGGTCCACGCGACCGAGCAGCGCTCGGTGGCCTTGTCGAAACGGATCGCGGTGAGGCCCGGGACGGTGCTGACTCCGCCGAGCGTCGACCGGATGCCCTGGTAGCCGTAGTTGTTCTCCACCAGTAGCTGGCCATCGGCCCAGGTGAGTGATTGGAAGCTGGCGCTCTTGCCCTTTCCGAACACGGGCACCCGGCACACCTCTTTGCCGCCGCCTTCGGAAGCGGGACCGCGGCGATACACGACGACGTTGACGGGGTCGGCATTGTCGGTAGTCGAGACCCACTGGTCGTCCATCAGCGTTGGCGTTGAACCCGCTCCTGCAGAGAGCTTTCCAGGCTTGATCACACCGTCGTTCGGATACTCGGTCCGCCAGTCGACCACCGGCGCCCCGGTGTCGTCGGCGACGAATCGGTACTGTGCCTTGTCGCTGACGATCGACATCGAGCCATCGGAGTCGGCCGCAAACGATTTCGTGACCCTCTCGCCGAGAGCGATTGTCGCAACCCGTGGTTGGGCGCCGAAGAAGTCGGTGATGACGCCGACCGTGCCGGACGTGGTGGTGAACCAGATTCGGCCGTTCCAGTCCGGCAGGGTGCTCTGAACATCCTTGTCGGCCGGAAGATGCTGGCGCACATCGACGGTCGTAGCGAGTGACGAGCTGCCGTCGGGGTGGACCGATATCGCGTGGATCTTGCCATCGAGGGTGGGGATGATCGCGCGGTCTTCATTGTCGAGGTAGAAATAGCCGCCGCCGCCGACGTTGACCGTCCCGTCCGGGTTGAACCGGTCGAGCGAGGCCGGAAAGGCGTAGCTGGACATCACGTTCAGCGACGCGGGATCGATGACCTCTAGAAAACTCTGCACGGGCGTAATCACCATCGTCACGATGCGGCCGTGCGAGTCGAAGGTGATCGTGCCGCTTTCGCCGCCGAGGACGGCCGACGTCACGTTCGGATGCCGGCCGAGCGGCCCGGGGAAATCGCTCGCATCGGTCTGGTAGGCGTTCAGATGAATGTTGCTGCCGTTATTCGCCGCGAGGTACGGATGCTGCGGTGCGTCCTGGGCGCCGAGAGGCTGCGGTTGCCACGCGGCACCGAGCACCGCGGGATTGCGGTCCGTGACCGGAACCGACAGCGGCGCGGCCGCTCCCACGCCCGGGACCGCGAGTGTCACGGCCGCAAGAAAGGCCGCAATCACTATTGCGCGCGGGCGCTGTCCTATGGTCACCTGGCTCCTCGGGTGCTCGAACCACGTATCGGATTGGTATCGGCGCTGGTGACCGTCGTGTCGCAGCGCTGTGGGTCGCAGTTCATCTCGTAACCTGTGTGGCGCAAGTTAACTACTGAGAACCCCTGACCGTCCTTCGTGAGGAAGTTTAGGCCAATGGCATCTGTAGTTTCGAAGTCCATCGGCTGGTTTGCGTTCAGCGCCGGCCTTATTGGTGCGGGCATCGGAATCGCCTGGCTGCAGGTGATTCCGGCCGTTCTGTGCCTCATCGTGGCGTCGGTGTCCGGGCTCATCCTGCTCAAGATGCGGGCCGAGTCCCAGGGCCGGCTCGATCCCGTCGAGGAGTCGGTGCTCGAAGAACCGGCCGACAAATCGGTACCGGAAATGGCAATCACCACGACAAACTGACGATCCACGTCCGGTGCATCCGGGCCAGGTCAGTAGCGGTGCACACGGCAGGTTGTAAATTGTTGACAATCTGTCGGTGCGCCCCGACGATTGGTGCATGACGAGGCTGAGTCCGGTTCTCACTCAGGCCACCCCTGTGGTCGTCGATCACGCCGCGGGTTGCTGGATCTATGGCGTCGATGGTCGCCGGTATCTCGACTTCACCACCGGCATCGGCGTGACAAGCACGGGTCATTGCCACCCGAGGGTGGTCGAAGCGGCGCGCGCTCAGGTGGGATCGATCATTCATGCGCAGTACACGACGGTGCTGCACCGGCCGCTGCTCGAGCTCACCGACAAACTCGGGGAGGTACTGCCACCCGGGCTGGACAGCGTCTTCTACGCCAATTCGGGGTCCGAGGCCGTGGAGGCGTCGATTCGCCTGGCGCGCATGGCAACCGGACGTCCGAACATCATCGCGTTCCACGGTGGGTTCCATGGACGCACCGTGGCCGCGGCATCGCTGACGAGCGCGGGCACCAAATTCCGCAGCGGGTTCGCACCCCTGATGGCCGGAGTGCACCTCGCACCCTTCCCCTACGCATACCGATACGGCTGGGATGTCGATACCGCAGTCGATTTCGCGCTGCGCGAGCTCGATTACCTGTTGCAGACGGTGTCCAGCATCCCCGACACGGCCGCCTTCATCATCGAACCGGTCCTCGGTGACGGGGGCTACCTACCCACCCCGCCACGGTTCCTCGACGGATTGCGCGAGCGCGCGGACCGGCACGGCATCATCCTGATCCTCGACGAGGTGCAGGCGGGGGTCGGGCGTACCGGAAAGTTCTGGGGCTACCAGCATTCCGCCGCCACACCCGACATCCTGATCACCGCAAAGGGGCTCGCAAGCGGATTCCCGATCTCGGCCATCGCGGCGCCGACCGATCTCATGTCGAAGGCCTGGCCCGGGTCGCAGGGTGGCACGTACGGCGGTAACGCGGTCGCCGCGGCGGCGGCCATTGCCACGCTGGACGTGGTGCGCGAAGAAGGGTTGGTCGAGAACGCCCGGGTGCGCGGTGAACAACTCGGCGCGGCACTGACGGCATTGGCGGCCGACTACCCGCAAATCGGTGATGTGCGCGGGCTCGGGCTCATGCAGGCAATCGAGTTCACCACGGCAGCAGGAGAACCCGACCAGGCGGCCGCGCTCGCCGTACAACGCGCGGCGGTGGACCAAGGTCTGCTGCTGCTCACGTGCGGCGGGTACGGCAACGTCGTGCGCGTCGTGCCGGCCCTGATCGCCGATGCCGACGAGATCACCGAGGGCATGGTTCGCCTCGCGGCCGCCCTGAAAGTCGGCCTGAGTGACTGAGGCTCGTCCGCCGAGCGAGTTCGCCTCCCGGCCTGCCGAACTCGACGACTCACCCCGTCGCCGCGCCGAGTATGCCTACGACGCCTCGAACTACCGCGTGGTGCCGGCCGCGGTTGCTTTCCCACGCAATGCCGATGAGGTTGCCGCAGTTGTCGCTGAGTGCGTCACGGTTGGTGCGCCGATCACCTCGCGCGGTGGCGGCACCTCGATGGCAGGCAATGCGGTGGGCTCCGGTGTGGTGATCGACTTCTCACGCCATATGCACAGCGTGCTCGACATAGACGTCGAGAATGCCACGGCGACAGTCGAACCCGGGATCGTGCTGACCGACCTGCAGGCCGCCGTCTCCAGGGCCTCGGACGGGCGGCTGACCTTCGCCCCCGATCCGTCGAGCAAGTCCCGCGCGACAGTCGGCGGCGCGATCGGCAATGACGCCTGCGGCAATCACTCGGTCCGGTACGGCCGCACCTCCGATCACGTCCTCGCGCTCGACCTCATCACGGCAGACGGATTCCGACTCACCGCACACCGCGCGGGACTGCGCGCGAGCGACCCAGGTGACCCCGCAGCAGTTGCCAAGGCCGCGGCGCTGTCGGATGCCATGCGTGTCCTGACCGACGAATACCTTGCGCAGTTCCGCCTCGAACTCGGCCGTATCCCGCGGCAGGTCTCGGGGTACCACCTTGCGCACCTGTTGCCGGAGAACGGGTTCGACGTTGCGCGGGCCTTGGTGGGCAGCGAGGGCACATGCGCGGTGATTGCCGCGGCCACTGTCGCCCTCGTGCCGGTGCCGCCCGCTGCGATGCTGCTCAGCCTCGGCTACCGGGACGTGGTCGATGCCGCGCGGGATGTTCCGACGATCCTCGAGTACGACCCTGCCGCGGTCGAGGGAATCGACTCCGCGATCGTCGCCACGATGCGGCATCGGCGCGGGGACGACGCGGTAGTCGGGCTGCCCGAGGGCGAAGCGTGGCTCTATGTCGACCTCGACGGGCCGGACCGCGACCAGGTCCGTGCCCGCGGGGCGGACCTGCTGGATCGCCTGCGTGCCGCCGGCCGGTTGGTCGACGGCCGTGTCGTCGATGACGCGGGGGAGCGGGCGTCGCTGTGGCGGGTCCGCGAGGACGGGGCCGGGCTATCCGCTCGCCTCGTCGGTGGCGGCGAATCGTGGCCAGGTTGGGAGGATTCCGCGGTAGCGCCGGACCGCCTCGCCGACTACCTCGTCGAGTTCCGCGCGCTGCTCGATGAGTTCGGACTCACTGGAGTGATGTACGGGCACTTCGGCGCGGGCTGCATGCACGTCCGCATCGACTTCGATCAGCGCACCGCCGAGGGACGGGCCGTGATGGCGCGGTTTCTCGAGCGTGCGGCGCGAATGTGCGTGCAGTTCGGTGGCTCGGTTTCCGGCGAGCACGGCGATGGGCGCGCCCGCTCGGAGGTGCTGCCGCTGATGTACTCCGCCGAGATGATGTCGGCCTTCGCGAAGTTCAAGCAGCTGTGGGACCCGCAAGCGCTGTTGAACCCGGGCAGCATCGTGGACCCGGCCCCTGCGATGGCGGATCTCGCGCTCTCGCATACGGATACGCGCGGTTGGGACACGACATTCGACCTCGGCTCCGGCCGCGGCGTCGCGCCCCTGCTGCATGCGGCGCAGGGCTGCGTCGGAGTCGGGCGGTGCCGGGCGACCAGCGGCGGGGTGATGTGCCCGAGTTATCGAGCCACCCGAGACGAGAAGGACTCGACCCGCGGCCGCGCGCGGGTGCTGCAGGAAATGATCCGCACCGCGCCGAGCGTCGAAGCGGGTTGGCGCTCGGAGTCGCTGCGCGAATCGCTGGATCTGTGCCTTTCGTGCAAGGCGTGCTCGACGGACTGCCCGACCGGCGTGGACATGGCGACGTACAAATCAGAGTTCCTCGACCACCACTACCGCGGCCGCAGGCGTCCGATGTCGCACTACAGCCTGGGCTGGCTGCCGACGTGGGCACGACTGGCCGGTCGGACCGCACCAGTGGTGAACCGGTTGGCGCGCAGCCGGATCGCGCCCGCCGGTATGCGGCTGGCCGGACTGACTACCGAACGAGCATTGCCGCAGTTCGCGCGGCGCGGCCGGCTCCGCGCGGAACTCGCGCCCTCGGCCGCCGACCCGGACACCGTGCTCGTCATCGATACCTTCACCGCGGCATTCCGCCCGCAGGTCGCCGGCGCCGCGCAACGCGTGCTCGCCGATGCGGGCCGCCGCGTCGAATGCCGGTCCGATGTCTGCTGTGGATTGACCTGGATCTCGACCGGCCAATTGCGCAGGGCGCGAAAGGTGCTCACGCGGACGGTCGAGCGGCTCGATGACGGCGGAACCGCACCGATCGTGGTGGTCGAGCCGAGCTGCGCAGCCGCACTGCGCAAGGATCTGCCGGAACTCGTGAACACGCCTGCCGCCCGTCGGGTAGCCGAGCGGGTCCGCAGCTTCGCCACTGCGGTCGACGAGCTCGTTGCGACCGGCTGGCGGCCGCGTCGGGAGCCGCCGGCCCGGGTGACGGTGCAGACGCACTGCCACGAGTACGCGACGTTCGGACCGGCCACGCAGCGGCGAGTGCTGACGGGCCTCGGTGTGACCGAGGTGGCCGAGGCAACCGGCTGTTGCGGGGTCGCCGGGAACTTTGGCTTCGAGGCCGAGCACTACGAACTGAGCATGCAGGTCGCCGAACAGGCACTCGCGCCCGCACTGCGAAATGGCCCGCCTGATACAACCGTTCTGACCGACGGTTTTAGCTGTCGCATGCAGGTCGATCAGCTCGGAGGGGCATCCATGCACCTCGCGGAGCTGCTCGACCCCGATCGCGAGGAGGATCGACCGTGACCGAGGGTGCAGTCGCCACGGAGCTCTACATCGACGGAAAGTGGGCGCCCGCGGAGTCGGGACGCACATTTGCGGTGGTCAACCCGGCAACCGAGCAGACGATCGCTGAGGTCGCCGATGGCGGGGTGGACGACGCCGAGCGTGCGATCCGCGCGGCTGCCGCCGTCCAGCGCGACTGGGCGCGCACCGCCCCGCGCGAGCGCAGCGACATCCTGCGCCGGGCCTACGAGCTGATCCTGGCGCGCACCGATGAGCTGGCCGAGCTGATGACCGCGGAGATGGGCAAGCCGCTCGCAGAGGCCCGCGGGGAGGTGGCCTACGCCGCCGAGTTCTTCCGCTGGTTCTCCGAGGAGGCCGTCCGGATCGGCGGCGACCACACCACCACCGGTGACGGCAAGAACCGCATCGTCGTCACCCGTGAGCCGGTCGGCCCGTGCGTGTTGGTGACGCCGTGGAACTTCCCGCTCGCGATGGGCACCCGCAAGATCGGTCCGGCGGTGGCCGCGGGCTGCACGATGGTCTTCAAGCCGGCACCGCAGACGCCGCTCACCGCGCTGGCGCTCGCGGGGATCCTCGAGGAAGCAGGCCTGCCCGCCGGCGTGCTGAACATCGTGCCGACGACCGATCCGGGGGCAGTGGTCAAGCACT
>NZ_LRRB01000107.1 GCF_001646865.1 Aldersonia kunmingensis
TCGACCGTGCGCGCGAATGGTCCGGCGCGCTCGCCCGGTTCTGCGACCGGCAGCCCGATCTGGTGCCGTACTCGGCGGCCTGTCAGGTGCACCGCGCGGAAATCATGTGCCTGCGCGGTGATTGGACGGACGCGGTGACGACGGCAAACCTGGCGTGCGAACGATCCACGCTGTCCACCGACCAGGTCTCGGGGGGAGAAGCGCTCTATCTGCTCGGCGATCTGTACCGGCTGCGCGGAGATCTCGCGGCGTCGGAAGAGGCCTATTGGCGGGCCAGCGAGCAGGGCCGCGAACCCCAGCCCGGGTTGGCCTTGCTGCGACTTGCTCAGGGGCAGAACGAGACCGCGCAGCGCACGATTCGCAGGCTGTACCAGGAGGCGCAGGAACGGCCGGTGCTGCGGACGAACGTGCTGATCGCATTCGTCGAGATTGCGATCGCTGCAGGTGATCTCGATGACGCAGGCCGCGCAGCCGAGGAACTAGCTTCGTTAGCAAGACAATTCGACGCACCGTACCTGCATGCTGCAGCGGATCATCGTGGGGGCGAGGTAATGCTCGCGCGCGGCAAGATCGGCCCCGCATTGGCGCGGCTGCGCCGGGCGCAGGAATTCTGGCGCAAGCTGGGTGCCACCTACGAGGCGGCGCGGGTGCGCGAGCTCATCGGTCGCGGTTGCGCTGCACTCGGCGATGATGATGCCGCTGCCCTCGAATTCGCCTCGGCACTAGGCACTTTCGAAGCACTCGGTGCCGCTCCGGATGCGTCGCGGCTGGCCCCGGCGCCGGTCGCCGGGCTGCTCACCGCGCGTGAACTCGACGTGCTGCGAGAAGTGGCGGCCGGGCATACCAACCGCGAGATTGCTACTTCGCTGTTCCTCAGCGAGAAGACGGTGGCGCGGCACCTGAGCAATATCTTCACCAAACTCGGACTCAAGTCCCGCGCGGCGGCGACAAGTTATGCCTACGAGCACGGCCTGCTCTGATCGGGCACCGAGCACGGCCTGCTCTGATCGGGCACCGAGCACGGCCTGCTCTGATCGGGCACCGAGCACGGCCTGCTCTGATCGGGCACCGAGCACGGCCTGCTCTGATCGGGCACCGAGCACGGCCTGCTCTGATCGGGCACCGAGCACGGCCTGCTCTGATCGGGCACCGAGCACGGCCTGCTCTGATCGGGCACCGAGCACGGCCTGCTCTGATCGCGCGCCGGGGCGCGTTTCGTTAACGCCTCGCCAGCGGTTGCGCAGAAATACCCATACCTGCCGGTACTGGATGGGTATTTCGCCCGACGCGGTGCGCACCTCCCGATTTCTACCGTCGATGTAAGGAAGGGAGTCGTCATGAACATCACCCACATCGACACCATCGTCATCGGGGCGGGCCAGGCCGGACTGTCCACTGCCTACCACCTGCAACGCCGCGGGCAGGAGTTCCTCGTTCTCGAATCCAATAACCGGGTCGGCGACGTGTGGCGGAAGCGATTCGATTCGCTGCGGCTGTACAGCCCGGCGAAGTACGACGGTTTGCCCGGCTGGGGCGTGCCCGCGGCCGACTGGTCGTGGCCGAGCAAGGACGAATTCGCCGATTACCTCGAGGCGTACGCGACACGTTTCGACTTCCCGATTCAGACAGGGGTATCGGTGCAACGGCTACGCAAGAACGGCGACGGGTACTTGATCGACTGCGACGATCGAAAGTTCAGCTGCAACAACGTCGTCGTCGCCACCGGCGGCTGGCAGACTCCGAAGACCCCGGAGTGCGCCAAGGACGTGGATTCTTCTGTGCGCCAGATGCATTCGAACGACTACCGCAATCCGAGCCAACTCCAGGACGGTCCCGTGCTCGTGGTTGGGCTGGCGCACAGCGGCGGTGACATCGCTCTCGACGTCTCCGCGACCCATCAAACAATTGTCGCGGGACGGGTGCACGGTGAGCTTCCCTTCAATATCGAGGGGCCGGTCGCACACATCGCCATGCCGATCATGTGGTTCGCGGCCAACCATGTGCTCACCGAGCGGACCCCGCTCGGCCGGAAGGCTCGCCCGCACATTCGCGCCGGCGGCGGCCCGCTGTTGCGCGTGAAGCGGCAGCACTTGACCGCGGCCGGCGTCGAGCACATCGAGCAGCGGGTCGTCGGTGTCGTTGACGGCAAGCCTCAACTGGACGACGGGCAGGTCCTGGACGTGCGCAACATCGTCTGGTGCACCGGCTTCGTCAAGGACGTCAGCTGGATCGACTTCGACGTCATCGGCGAGGACGGCTGGCCGGTCCAACAGCGCGGAGCCTCGCCGGACCATCCCGGCCTGTACTTCGTCGGACTGCCCTTCCAGTACGCGTTCGCATCGATGCTGGTCGGCGGTGCAGGACGGGACGGAGGCCGGGTCGCGGCCCGGATCGCGCGCGAATCAGCCCGGCGGGCGAAGCGCCGCGAACTCGTCGGTAACGCGTAGCGCGGTGTCGCTGAACCGGTAGAGCGCAGCGGGACGACCGCCATTGGGACCGGAGGATGCGGTCGTCCCTGTCGGGAGCAGCACCTGTCGACGGGTGAGTACCCGCTGAAGGTTGGTCGTGTCCACCTCGTAACCCAATGCAGCGCAGTAGATTTCGCGCAACGTTGACATCGTGAACTCGGCGGGCGACAGCCCGAAAGCGATATTTGTGTAGGAGAGCTTCGCGGCCAGGCGAGTACGCGCGTATTCCACCACGATGCCGTGGTCGAACGACATCTCAGGCAGCCGCGATACCGGGTGCCAGTGGGTGTCTTCGGGCAGCTGCGGGTCGGCGGTCAGGGGCACCAGGCCGAGGAAGGTCGAGGCGATCCGGCGCGGGGGACCGGGAACCCGATCCGGGGCGCTGAATACCGAGAGCTGTTCGAGATGCGACAGCTTGCGAACATCGACTTTTTCGGCCAGCTGGCGGTGCGCGGAGGTGGGCAGATCCTCGTCGTTGCGCAGTGTGCCACCGGGGAGCGACCAGGTACCACGCTGCGGGTCCATCGCGCGCTGCCACAGCAGAACCGCCAGCTCAGGGTGCCCATTGCCGGTCGCCGCGGTGGCGTCGAAGTGACGCACCTGGAACACCGCGGTGAGCGATTCGTGAACGGTGCTAGTATGTGGCATGTTTTCGATTCTAAGTCGAAAACTCCGATAGGGGCTAATCGGACATCCGGCCGATGGCGCTGGGAAGGAATCTCGACATGGCGACGCCGACATTGGAACGCATCCACAACGGCGCAGAGGGGTACACCGGCATCGCCGCCACCCCCGAGTGGGCCGAGGAGATCAAACGCCTCGCCCGGGAGCGCAATGCCACGATCCTGGCGCACAACTACCAGCTGCCCGAGATCCAGGACATCGCCGATCACGTCGGTGACTCGCTGGCTCTCTCCCGAATCGCGGCCGAGGCGCCCGAGGACACCATCGTCTTCTGCGGCGTGCACTTCATGGCCGAGACGGCGAAGATCCTGAGCCCGGACAAGACGGTGCTGATTCCGGACGAGCGCGCGGGCTGCTCGCTGGCCGATTCCATCAACGCCGACGAGCTGCGCGCCTGGAAGGCCGAGTTCCCCGACGCAGTCGTGGTGTCCTACGTGAACACCACGGCCGAGGTGAAGGGTCTCACCGACATTTGCTGCACCTCGTCCAACGCGGTCGACGTGGTCGCCTCGATCGACCCGGACCGCGAGGTGCTGTTCCTCCCGGACCAGTTCCTCGGTGCGCACGTCAAGCGCGTCACCGGTCGCGAGAACATGCAGATCTGGGCGGGCGAGTGCCACGTGCACGCCGGCATCAACGGTGACGAGCTCACCGAGCAGGCCCGCAGCCACCCGGACGCCGAACTGTTCGTGCACCCCGAGTGCGGCTGCGCCACCTCGGCGCTGTACCTCGCCGGCGAGGGCTCCTTCCCCGCGGACCGGGTTCACATCCTGTCCACCGGCGGCATGATCGACGTCGCCAAGGAGGTGCAGGAGCGGCGCTTGCAGAGCGACCCGAAGGCGCCGTCGACGCAGGTCCTGGTGGCGACCGAGGTCGGCATGCTGCACCAGCTGCGCAAGGCGGCGCCCGGCATCGACTTCCAGGCGGTCAACGACCGCGCGTCCTGCAAGTACATGAAGATGATCACCCCGGCGGCGCTGCTGCGTTGCCTCACCGAGGGTGCCGACGAGGTATTCGTCGATCCCGATACCGCGGCTCGGGCGCGTTCGTCCGTGCAGCGGATGATCGCGATCGGTAACCCGGGCGGAGGCGAGTGACCGGGGTCCGCAGATCGGCCTCCACCTGGGAGGCCGATGCGGACCTGGTCGTAATCGGCGGCGGAGTTGCGGGGCTGACCGCTGCGCGGACTGCCTCGCTGCTCGGGCTGCGCGTACTGACGCTCAGCAAGGGCGGGCCCACAGACACAGCGACCCAATATGCGCAGGGCGGCATCGCCGTCGTGGGCGACATCGATGACACCGAGGACGCGCATGCCGCGGACACGATCGCGGCGGGTGCTGGGCTGTGTGATCCGGAGGCGGTGAAGTCGATCGTCGGCGCGGGCCGGCACGCGGTGGGCATCCTCACCGACCTCGGTGCGGTCTTCGATCAGGGCGGCGATGGAGCGGTGCTGCGGACCCGCGAGGGCGGGCACAGCACGCGCAGGATCATTCACGCGGGCGGCGACGCCACCGGCGCCGAGGTGCAGCGCGCCCTCGGCGCGGCTGGGATGCCGGTGCTGTTCGGTGCTGCGGCCGCGCGCGTGGTGGCGTCCGTCGACGGCGTGCAAGGCGTGATCGCGTTGTCGGACAACGGTTTCGGAGTTATCCATGCGCCTGCCGTGCTCTTGGCGACGGGTGGATTCGGGCAGTTGTATGCGTGCAGCACCAACCCGGCCGGCGCCACCGCGGACGGTATCGGGCTCGCGCTCTCCGCGGGTGCCATGGTCGCGGATCTCGAATTCGTCCAGTTCCATCCGACGGTTCTCTTCGCCGCCGGTGGGCTCGGGCGGCGGCCACTCATCAGTGAGGCGGTGCGTGGGGAGGGTGCGCGGCTCGTCGATGCCACCGGTGCGGGCGTCACCGAAGGCGTGCATCCGCTCGGAGATCTCGCGCCGCGTGATGTCGTGTCGAAGGCAATCGCCGAACGGATGCGTGCAACGGGCACCGATCACGTCTATCTCGACGCGCGGGGAATCGGCGGCTTCGCGAAGCGATTCCCGACGATCACCACGTCCTGTCGCGAAGCCGGAATCGATCCGCGCCACGATCTGATCCCGGTCGCACCCGCGGCGCATTACCAATGCGGCGGCGTGGTCACAGACCTGTACGGGCGTACCGATGTGCCCGGCCTGTACGCCGCGGGCGAGGTTGCCCGCACCGGCCTGCACGGCGCAAACCGCTTGGCGTCCAACAGCTTGCTCGAGGGCTTGGTCATCGGCGAGCGTGCCGGCGCTGCGGCGGCCGAACGCCGCGAAGTCCGGGCGGAGGTGCTCGACACCGTCTTGTCGCCCCAGCCGGTGCTGCCGCGCGCACAGGTGCAGCAAGCGATGACCGCCCACGCCGGTGTGGTGCGCGACGGCGCGGGGCTCGATCTCGCCACGGCGGAGCTCGCGCACGCCGCTGGGTCCGTGCCGGGAGATATTGCTGCACTGGAGGATTCGGCGCTCACGGTCACCGCGCAGGCGCTCGTGCTCGCGGCGCGGCTGCGCACCGAGAGTCGCGGTTGCCACACCCGGGCGGACTACCCCGACGCCGACGATTCGCAGCGCCGCAGTATTGCTGTGCGGCTCACCACCGACGGCGTTCTCGCCGCGACCGACCCCCGATTGGCAGGAGTGCTGTGAACGACCTCGATCGCGACGAACTGCTCGCGCTCATCCGCACTGCGCTCGACGAGGATCTCCGTTACGGACCGGATATCACCAGTGTGGCAACGGTTCCCGAGGATGCGAGCGCGAAAGCTGCGGTTGTGTCCAGGGTGCCGGGTACGGTCGCGGGCATCGATGTCGGCCTGCTCGTGCTCGACGAGGTCATCGGTGCCGGCTCCTACGAGGTGCTCGACCGGGTCCAGGACGGCACCCGCGTCACGCCCGGTCAGAGCGTGCTCACTGTGCACGCGCCGACCCGCGGACTGCTGACGGCCGAGCGGACCATGCTCAACCTGATGTGCCATCTCTCCGGCATCGCGACCGCGACCGCGGCCTGGGTGGACGCCGTCGAGGGAACGAACTGCCGAATCCGCGACAGCCGCAAGACATTGCCGGGCCTGCGCGCGCTGCAGAAGTACGCGGTTCGCGTCGGCGGCGGGGTCAACCACCGGATGGGTCTTGGTGACGCGGCGCTGATCAAGGACAACCACGTCGTGGCCGCGGGATCGGTTGTCGCCGCGCTGCGGGCGGTGCGCGAGCTGAACCCTGACATCGAGTGTGAGGTCGAGGTGGACAGCCTCGAGCAACTCGACGCGGTGCTCGACGAGGGCGTCGATCTGGTGCTGCTCGACAACTTCCCGCTGTGGCAGACCCAGGCTGCCGTGCAGCGGCGGAACACGAAATCGCCGAGGACCAAGCTGGAATCCTCTGGTGGCCTGACCCTCGACGTCGCCGCGGACTACGCCGGCACCGGTGTCGACTTCCTCGCCGTGGGTGCGCTCACCCATTCGGTAGGTGTGCTCGACCTCGGCCTCGACATGTAGCTCGATCGCCCAAACGGGTGCAAATTGTGTTCGGGGGGCCAAGATTTTGCACCCACAAACACATTTCGCACACGGAATTGTTTCAAACGAGTGCAGAACTTGTTCGCGGGAACGAAGTTTCGCCCCCACGAACAAGTTTTGCTCTCGTGAAGCGTGCCGATCAGACGTCGAGCAGTTCCACGATCGTCGCGTTGGCGGTGCCGCCGCCCTCGCACATGGTCTGCAGACCGTAGCGAATCCCGTTGTCGCGCATGTGGTTGATGAGCCGCGTCATCAGGATCGCGCCCGACGCACCGAGCGGGTGGCCGACCGAGATGGCACCTCCGAGCGGGTTCACCTTGTCGAGGTCTGCGCCCATTTCGGCCTGCCACGCCAGCACCACCGACGCGAACGCCTCGTTCACCTCGAATGCGCCAATGTCGCCGATGCTCAGGCCCGACTTGGCGAGCACCTTCTGCGTCGCCGGGATCGGGCCGGTAAGGACGAGCTTCGGGTCAGCGCCCGATACCGCGCCCGTGTGGTAGCGCGCAATCGGCTTGAGCCCGAGCGCCTTCGCCTTCTCCGGGGTGGTCACCAGCAGCGCGGCCGCGCCGTCGGAGATCTGCGAGGAGTTACCCGCATGGATCCAGCCGTTCTCGCCGGACACCGACTTCAGGCCGGACAGCGAGTCCACGCTGGTGCCGCGGCGCAGGCCCTCATCGACGCTGAACGCGCCGTTCGGGGTATCCACCGAAACCGTCTGCGAGCCGAAGACACCCTTGTCGATGGCTGCGGCGGTCAGCGCATGCGAGCGCGCCGAGTACTCGTCGAGCGCGGCGCGCGACATGCCCCACTGCTCGGCGATCAGCTGCGCGCCGGTGATCTGGTTGAAGTCGGCGTCGGGGTAGCGCTTCTTCGGGGCCGGGCCGTACGGCTCGCCGGATGCGCGCGTCGCGCCGAGCGGCACGCGGCTCATGGTCTCCACACCACCCGCGACGACCAGTTCTTGCTGGCCCGACATCACCGCGAACGCGGCGTGGTCGAGGGCCTGCTGGCTCGAGCCGCACGCACGGTTGATGGTGACCGCCGGCACCGTCTCGGGCCAGCCCGCCGCCAGCACGGAGAAGCGGCCGACATTGCTCGACTGGTCACCGACCTGCGTGACGCATCCCCACTGCACATCGTCGATGTCGACGGGATCCACCCCGGTACGCCGGACGAGTTCGTTCAAGACGATCGCGGACAGGTCCGTCGCGTGCACGTCGGCGAGTGATCCGTTGCGCTTGCCGATGGGGGTGCGGACGGCCTCGACGATCACGGCTTCAGGCATGGAAGCTTCCTACTTTCATGAGGTGATTAGCGCCACTGGTACCGACAGTAGCGAAGGGGTGCCGAAGGGCCTTTCCTGCGTCACCTTTTGGCCCTTTCGTGACGGACATCACTGGAGCACGCTCTAGGGGAGGAGATGAAGAAGGAGGAGGTGCGGAATGCGCACCCTGGTCGTTTTCGAATCGATGTTCGGCAACACCGAAAAGATCGCAGACGTGATTGGTGAAGAGTTCAGTAATCTCGGTCCCGTCACGGTGGCCAATGTGGATGACGCGCCGCTGCTCGTGGACGACGTCGATCTGCTCGTGGTCGGTGGGCCGACGCATGTGTTCGGTCTGAGCAGGCCGCAGACCCGCGACGACGCGGCATCGCGCGTTGCGTCGGCCACGGTGAGCAACCGCGTCGGGCTGCGGGAGTGGCTCGACCGCGTGTCCTCGGCAGAGCCGTACCCCAGAGCGGCGTCGTTCGGCACCCGTGCGGACAAGCCACGATGGCTGACCGGATCCGCGGCCCGGGCGATACGCCGGCGGCTGCACCGGATCGGCTTCCGGATGGTCGGCAAGCCAGGAGATTTCAAGGTCACCGGCATGCTCGGTCCGCTGGCGACCGGAGAGTTGGACCGCGCCCGCGACTGGGCCCGCGAACTCACCGGCACCGTGGCGGCGGTCGGGTGATCGGAGTGCGCGGTTTATCCTGGATAATCGGTGTTGTCAATACCGATAGAAGGGATCGCCGTGCCTGCCACCGAGCTCGCCCGCATCGATTTGCGTGGGCGTACGCCGTCCGCCGCTGAACTCCGCGCCGCCTTGCCGCGCGGCGGTGTTGACGTGGACTCGGTGTTGCCCCATGTGCGCCCCCTCGTTTCCGAGGTTCGGGAGCGGGGCGCCGAGGCCGCGCTCGAATTCGGCGAGAAGTTCGATGGCGTTCGTCCGGCGACTGTCCGCGTCCGGCGCGAGGAATTGAAGAAGGCGCTCGAGGCGCTCGACCCTGCGGTGCGGGCTGCGCTCGAGGAGTCAATCCGTCGGGCGCGCAAGGTGCACGCCGATCAGCGTCGCACCGACACCACCACCGAGGTCGTTCCCGGCGGCATCGTCACCGAGCGGTGGGTTCCGGTTGAGCGTGTCGGCCTTTACGTGCCCGGCGGCAACGCGGTCTACCCGTCGAGCGTCGTGATGAACGTGGTCCCCGCACAGCTGGCCGAGGTCGGCTCGCTGGTTGTGGCCTCCCCGCCGCAGAAGCAGTTCGACGGACTGCCGCACCCGACGATCCTGGCCGCCGCCGAGCTGCTCGGAGTCGACGAGGTGTGGGCCGTCGGCGGCGCACAGGCTGTCGCGCTGCTCAGCTACGGCGGCACCGACACCGATGGCGCCGACCTGATTCCGGTCGACATGATCACCGGTCCGGGCAACATCTATGTCACCGCCGCCAAGCGGCTCTGCCAGGGACTCGTCGGCATCGACGCCGAGGCCGGGCCGACAGAAGTGATGATCCTTGCCGATGACAGCGCCGATCCGGTGCACGTCGCGGCCGATCTGATCAGCCAGGCCGAGCACGACGTACTCGCGGCGAGTGTGCTCGTCACCGATAGTGAGCGCCTCGCGGACGCGGTGTGCGAAGAGGTGACCGTGCAGGTCGCCGCCACCAAGCACTCCGAGCGTGTTGCAAAGGCACTCGCCGGGCCGCAGTCGGGCATCGTGCTCGTCGACGACATCGCGCAGGGCCTGAAGGTAACCAACGCGTATGCCGCCGAACACCTCGAGATCCAGACCCTCGACGCGGCCAAAGTGGCCGCGCGGGTCAGCAGCGCGGGCGCGATCTTCGTCGGCCCGTGGGCGCCGGTGAGCCTTGGCGACTACTGCGCCGGGTCGAACCACGTGCTGCCCACCGCCGGCTGTGCGCGCCACTCATCGGGGCTGAGCGTGCAGACCTTCCTGCGCGGCATCCACGTCATCGAGTACTCCGAGGCCGCGCTGCAGGACGTGGCGCCGCACGTGCTCGCGCTGTCCGAGGCAGAGGACCTGCCGGCACACGGTGCTGCCGTGCGCCTGCGCTTCGAGCCGCTGAATCCGGAGGCGAAGTGAGCATCCCGCCGGGCGCCCGGGTCGGGCTGGAAGATTTGCCGCTGCGGGACAACCTGCGCGGCAAATCCCCTTACGGCGCACCGCAACTCGCGGTGCCGGTACAGCTGAACACGAACGAGAACCCGCACCCGCCGACGCAGGCGCTGATCGATGATGTGGCCGAATCCATTCGGTCGGCCGCCATCGAACTGCACCGGTACCCGGACCGTGATGCGGTGGCGCTGCGCACCGACCTGGCCGCGTACCTGACCCGGCAGACGGGTGTCGCGGTGACCGCTGCGAATGTGTGGGCGGCCAACGGCTCCAACGAGATTCTGCAGCAGCTGCTGCAGGCCTTCGGTGGACCGGGACGCAGCGCGCTCGGCTTCGTGCCGTCGTACTCGATGCACCCCATCATTTCCGAGGGCATCGACACCGAATGGGTGGAGGCCAAGCGCGCCGCCGATTACTCCCTCGATGTGGACTATGCGGTCGCGACACTTGCGGAGCGTCGCCCCGACGTGGTGTTCGTGACGAGTCCGAACAACCCCACCGGGCACAGCGTTCCGCTGCCCGAGCTGGAACAGATCATCGAGGCCGCGCCCGGCATCGTTGTGGTCGACGAGGCGTACGCCGAGTTCTCCGCGCTCCCAAGTGCCGTCGAGCTCATCGACAAGTACCCGACCAAGGTCGTGGTGTCGCGGACCATGAGCAAGGCGTTCGCGTTCGCCGGAGGTCGGCTCGGTTACCTGGTTGCGGCACCGGCGTTCATCGACGCGCTGCTGTTGGTCCGGCTGCCGTACCACCTGTCGGTGGTGACGCAGGCCGCCGCGCGTGCGGCGCTGCGGCACGCCGACGAGACGCTCGGCAGCGTGCACGAGCTGTCCCGCGAGCGTGACCGGGTCGCGGACCGGCTGGCCGAACTCGGCTACACGGTCGTGCCGAGCGATGCGAACTTCCTGTTGTTCGGGTATTTCGCTGACGCACCGCGCGCGTGGCAGCACTATCTCGATGAGGGAGTGCTCATTCGCGATGTGGGTATTCCCAAGCACCTGAGAGCGACAATCGGACTGGCCGCCGAAAACGACGAGTTCCTTCGCGTCAGCGAGAAACTCGCGAGCACCGAACTGGAGGCACGGTAAGCATGGTTTCCGCACCGCGAACTGCCCGCGTGGAGCGCACCACGAAGGAATCGAACATCGTGGTCGAGCTGAACCTCGACGGCACCGGCGCTACCGACATCTCGACCGGTGTGCCGTTCTTCGATCACATGCTCACCGCGCTTGGCGCGCACGCCAGCTTCGATCTGCTCGTGCACGCCAAGGGTGACATCGAGATCGAGGCGCACCACACAGTCGAGGACACCGCGATCGTGCTCGGCCAGGCGCTGCGCGAGGCGCTTGGTGACAAGGTCGGGATCCGTCGCTTCGGCGACGCGTACATCCCGATGGACGAGACGCTCGTACATGCCGCCGTCGACGTGTCCGGTCGGCCGTACTGCGTACACACCGGCGAGCCGGACCACATGCTGCACGCGCTCATCGCGGGCTCGCCCGGTGCGCCGTACTCGACCGTGATCAACCGGCACGTGTTCGAGTCGATCGCGCTGAACGCGCGTATCGCCCTGCACGTTCGGGTTCTCTATGGCCGCGATCAGCACCACATCACCGAGGCGGAGTACAAGGCTGTCGCACGTGCGTTGCGCACGGCCGTCGAGGACGATCCGCGGGTGAGCGGTATCCCGTCCACGAAGGGCGCCTTGTAAGGCGACCACGTCGTCAGAGGCGGGGCGGGCCCTGACGGACTTTGTCGATCAGCCCTTCGGGCGTGGCTGACGACGGGTCCCACCAGGACTCGATCCACCATGTGGCCCCGGCGTCGGCCATGGTCCGCGCGTGCGCGGCGGCCTTCGCGGGATCGGCGTCGAGCCGGCCCTGGGCAATCACCTCGAACGGGCCGGCGTCCGGACCGCGCTGTTTCTGGATCCAAGCGACGAGCTCGCGGATCTCCTCCGGTCCGGCCTCGGCATCTTCGGGCGATTCGCCCCGCACCTGCGGAACGATGCCGTTCCAGCGCAGTGCTCGCCGAAGACTCTTCAGGGGCGGATGCGTGGCGTCCCACACGGCCACCGGCCACACCGGGATGTGTCCTCGCACCGGTGGCAGCGGGAACTGAAACTCACCGGTGCGCAGCTGCGTGCCGTCGTAGGTGAATGTCTCACCCGACCACGCGCGCGCGAGCCACGCGAGTATGTCGTCGAGGAGGACGGCTTTGTCCCGCAGCTCGAACGCCTGACCCGGCACCGAAACGAACCCGCGATCGTTTGCCACCCCGACGCCCACCGGCAGCACGAGGCGTCCGCCGGAGAGCTGGTCGACGGTGAGGGCCCGTTGGGCGAACTCCCAAGGCCGGTGCCGAGGAGTCGCGAAAACCATCGCGCCGAGTGTGATGCGCTCGGTCACCGCTGCGGCGGCGGCAAGCACACCGAACGGGTCCCAGGTCGCCATCGTTTCGAAACCGGGTTCGTCCAGGCTGATCGCGTCCCACGTGAAGAACCCGTCCCAGCCGCAGCGCTCACACTCGCGCGCGAGTTGCACGTGCTGTTCGACCGAGCCGAAACTCCCGACGAATCCGAACTTCATCGCACCTCCCGAATCGCTGTCATCACCCAGCTCGACGGTACGGCGACGGCGTAGTCGTGGTGTCCGATTACCCTGGAGGAGTGGAGACGAGCCGCAGTACGACCCGAGGGTGAGCGGCATCCCGTCCACCGAGGGCGCGGCAACTCCGCTCCGTTCGGTCGCGGGACTACCCGCCACTTTCGCCGTCAGTTTCGCGGCGTTCGCCGGGTGGTCGCTACTGCTCGCCGTTGTCCCGCTCGCACTCTCGGAGGCGGGTGCGTCCGATGCGTTGGCCGGCGCGAGCACCGGTGTGTTCATGGCGGCCACGGTCGCTGCGCAGCTGCTTGCGCCGCGACTGCTGCGCACGGCCGGATACCGGCCGGTGCTGGCGAGCGGCTGCGTCCTGCTCGGTATTCCGGCACTCGTACTGCTGTTCACCGTCGCGCCGGTCCCCACGCTGTTGGTGTCGGCGGTGCGCGGCATCGGGTTCGGCTTGCTCACTGTCACCGGCAGCGCGCTCATCGCAGAACTGAGTCCGCCGGAGCTACTGGCCCGCGCAAGCGCAGCACAAGGGGTGGCGGCGGGGGCGCCGCAGATCGTGGCACTCCCGGGCGGAGTCCTGATCTACGAATATGTCTCGCCTGCAATGGTATTCGCGCTCGGAGCGGCCATTCCGATTGTCGCGACGGCCGGCGTGGCGTTTCTGCCCTCGCTACGTGCGGCCGCACTGTCGCCGGGCCGGCGTGCCGGGCTGTCGGTGTGGACGATCGCTGTGCCGGTTGCCGCGATGGTGGTCGTTGCGGCCGCGTTCGGCGGACTGTCCGCACTGCTGCCGATCGCGACCGAGGACGCCGCGGCGGCGGCCGGAGTCGCGCTCGCGATCCAGGGCGTCACCACGATGGCCGGCCGCTACTGGGCGGGCCGGTTGTCGTCCCGCTTCCGGCCCGGCCGGTTGCTGCTGCCCGCGCTGAGCGTCGCAGTCATCGGCCTCGTGTTGATTGCGTCGGCGCTCGGTCCGGTATTCGAACCCGTGCCGCTGCAGATCGGTGCTGCGCTGTTCGGTCTGGGCTTCGGCATCTGCCAGAACGACAGCCTGGTAGCAATTTTCGCGATTGCCGGCCGACGGCGGCTTGCTGCCGCGAGTGCCGCTTGGAACATCTCGTACGACGCCGGTACCGGGCTCGGGTCGTTCGTGCTCGGCGCGGTCGCGACCGCACTCGGGTACGTCTGGGTGTTCGCCGTCGCGGCAGTTGCGGTCGTTTTGGTGCTGCCGTTTACGCTGAAAGCGTGGAGATGAGCCGCTCGTGAAGACAATCGCCTTGCTCGACTACGGGTCGGGGAACCTGCATTCCGCTGAGCGCGCGCTGGCGCGTGCGGGCGCGGACGTGGAGGTCACCGACGACCCGGCGAAGGTGCTCGCCGCCGACGGGCTCGTGGTGCCCGGTGTCGGCGCGTTCGCCGCGTGCATGTCCGGACTGCTCGGTGTGCACGGCGAGCGGATGATCGGGCAGCGCCTCGCGGGTGGCCGCCCGGTCCTCGGCATCTGCGTCGGCATGCAGATCCTGTTCGAGCGTGGCGTCGAGTTCGGTGTGGAGACCGACGGCTGCGGTGAGTGGCCGGGCACGGTCGAGCGGCTGCAGGCCCCGGTCCTGCCGCACATGGGCTGGAACACCGTCAAGGCGCCGGAGGACAGCGTGCTGTTCGCCGGTCTCGATGCCGATACGCGGTTCTACTTCGTGCACTCCTATGCGGCGCAGGAGTGGACGCTGCCGCCCTCGGAGGTGCTCGCCCCGGCGAAGCTGACGTGGTCCGAGCACGGTGCGCCGTTCCTCGCCGCCGTCGAGAACGGGGCGCTCTCGGCGACCCAGTTCCACCCGGAGAAATCCGGCGACGCGGGCGCACAGCTCCTGCGCAACTGGGTCGAGTCGATCTGAGCCGACCGCGAGTCAGTGGTTGCCGAAGTGGGCTCGGTCGGCGGCTTGGGTGCCGGCGTCCCAGCCTTCGGCGCTGCGGATGGTGATGCCACGGGTGCGGACGGTCGGGAAGTAGGTGTCGAAGGCTCGGTCGACTTGTTGCTGGTGGGAGGCAAGGATCGGGAGGAGTTGGGCGGGGTCGGATTCGGCGATGGTGGCCTCGGCCGCGGCGGCGAGGCGTTCGCCGATGCGGGTGGCGTAGGCGGTGAGGAAGGCCTTGCGGTACGCGCGGGAACGGGATTCCTCGCTGTCGGCGGCGGTGTCGATCATCGTGCGGGTGGCTTGGACGAGCAGCGAGGTCGTCAACAGTTCGACGGCGTCGAGGTCGGTTTCGTCGCCGACGACGGTGACGAAACCCCAGTCCGACACGAAGATGGCGCGGCAGCGGTTGGCTCTGGTGACCATGTCGATCAGGAGGGCTTTGGCTTCGGTGTAGGGGGTATCGAGCCAGATGCGGCGGGCGGCGGGGAGGTCGGCCGCCGCGGTGCTGGCTTCGAGCAGAACACGGTCGATCGCGTACTTGGTCATCAGTTCCTGGGCCTTGGCCGAAAGTGATTCCGCTTCCTCTCCGAACGTGGTCGACTCGGCCTTCGCGAGCAGACCGCGAACCCGGCCGAGGGTCTTCTCGTCCACGACGTGGTGCGATGTGTGCGTGCGTGCGGTGCCGGGAAGCGGGCGGATCAGTCCGAGTTTCGGTAGCTGGATCAGCAGGGCCAAGGCAGCGACGACCGAGGCCAGCGCTTCATGGCCGGTGAGGAGTGCGCGATCGGCCCACTGCGTGAGGTGTTCGCGCTCGGTGTCCCACCAGCAGGTGGCCGCGAGTCCGTCGAGTTGTTCCTGCCATGTCTCGTCGATGGATTCGGGTGCGAACGGCGCGCAATGGTTGGCCATCACATCGGTCAGATAGGCCACCGCGAAGTTGTCGACGCGGCGTCGCGCGGCCTGATGAACATCCATCGGTAGCCAGCCGAACTCGAAGGCCTGCGCGACAAGTCGACTGCTCGCCATCTGGACGGCCTCGGCTACTTCCGGCGCCGGTCGGCCCGAATCGGCGAGGTGGTTGATCAACTTTCGGACCCCGATCCGGTCGCCCTGCGTCGAGATCACCGCTGCCGTCGCGATCGCCTCGGCTATCCGGGCCGGATCGTTCGACAGGGCGGCGGCATCCAGCGTCGGACCGGGTACGGCCTTGCGTCCGGTACGGCGTCGGCGATTCTGTTTGCCCACAGTGCGGGCGTCCTCTCGATCGAGGCCACCGCGGCGGTGACCGGTGCGGTGGCAGCACGGTGTCCATGTCGCCAACGCCCGATTGTCCAGGCCGGTCGACATTGGAGCGGGTGTGGGTCATGCCCGCCCGCGGGCGGCGAAGCTGCGCAGGTCAAGTAGGCTCTTTCCACGTGAGCCTGGTCCTTTTGCCTGCTGTCGATGTTGCCAATGGTGAGGCCGTCCGCCTCGTACAAGGAGAGGCGGGCAGCGAAACCAGCTACGGCTCGCCGCGTGATGCCGCGCTGGCGTGGCAAAACGATGGCGCCGAGTGGGTGCATCTCGTGGACCTGGACGCCGCCTTCGGCCGTGGCTCGAATCGTGACCTGCTCGCCGAGGTTGTCGGCGAACTCGATGTGAAGGTCGAGCTATCCGGGGGCATCCGCGACGACGAATCGCTGCGCGCTGCGCTCGCCACCGGTTGTGCCCGCGTGAATCTCGGCACCGCCGCGATCGAAGATCCCGAATGGTGCTCGCGGGCGATCGCCGAGCACGGCGACCGCATCGCCGTAGGCCTCGACGTCAAGCTGATCGACGGCCAGTGGCGCCTGCGCGGCCGCGGTTGGGTGAGCGACGGCGGCGACCTGTGGGAGGTGCTCGAGCGCCTCGACCGCGACGGGTGCTCGCGCTACGTCGTGACCGACGTGAGCAAGGACGGCACCCTGAACGGGCCGAATCTCGATCTGCTGCGCGAGGTCTGCGCCGCCACCGACGCTCCGGTTATCGCCTCCGGCGGTGTCTCGGCACTCGACGACCTGCGGGCGATCGCGGGTCTGGTGAACGAGGGCGTGGAGGGCTCGATCGTCGGAAAGGCGCTCTACGCCGGGCGTTTCACCCTGCCCGAGGCGCTCGCCGCGGTAAGCGGTTGATCCGATGGCCTCGGACTCGCCGGAGTCGCTGCTCGGCATCGCCAGTGGTCTGCTCGACGAGGCCAGCGCCCGGTTCATAACGGGTGTCGGCGCCCCGAGCGCGGTTACCAAGGGCAATAACGACTTCGCAACCGAACTCGACCTCGAGCTGGAGCGCACACTTTCGGCAGGTCTGCTCGAAAGCACCGGGATTCCGGTGCACGGCGAGGAATTCGGTGGCCCCGAGCTGACCAGTGGGCGCGTGTGGGTGATCGACCCGATCGACGGCACCTACAACTACTCGGCCGGGTTGCCGCTCACCGGGATGCTGCTTGCGCTCGTCGAGGACGGCAAGCCGGTGGTCGGCCTGACCTGGCTGCCGCTGCTCAGCGAGCGGTTCGCGGTCGCCAAGGGTGGGCCGATGCTGCGCAACGGCGAGCCGGTTCCGCAACTGGCTCCGGCTCGGCTCGCGGACTCGATGATCGCGTTCGGCGCGTTCAATGTCGCCAGCCGTGGCCGGATTCCGGGCCGCTTCCGCTTCGATGTGCTTGGCGAGCTGAGCCGGCTGTCGTCCCGGGTGCGGATGCACGGTTCTACCGGCATCGACCTCGCCTACACCGCGGCCGGCGTGCTCGGCGGCTCGATCGTATTCGGCTACCACGCGTGGGACAACGCGGCGGGCGCGTTGATGGTCGAGGCCGCGGGCGGTGTGGTCACCGATCTCGCCGGCGAACCGTGGACAATCGAATCGGGCTCGGTGCTCGCGGCGGCGCCCGGTGTGCACGAAGAGCTGTTGGAGATGATCGCCTCGGTTGACGAGCGCGAACGAAACGGAGAGGTGTCGGCGTGACGCTCGCAGTACGAGTGATCCCGTGTCTGGACGTGGACGCGGGACGCGTGGTCAAGGGCGTCAACTTCACCAACCTGCGTGACGCCGGCGACCCGGTCGAACTCGCTGCCGCCTACGACGCACAGGGCGCCGACGAGCTCACGTTCCTCGACGTCACCGCGTCGACGGCCGACCGCGGAACCATGATCGACGTGGTTACCCGAACGGCCGAACAGGTCTTCATTCCGCTCACCGTCGGTGGCGGTGTGCGCAGTGTCGCCGACGTGGACCGGCTGCTCCGGGCGGGTGCGGACAAGGTGTCGGTGAACACCGCCGCGATCGCCCGGCCCGAGTTGCTGCGGGAACTGAGTGAGCGGTTCGGCTCGCAGTGCATCGTGCTGTCCGTGGATGCGCGGACCGTCCCGGAAGGCAGTCCGGCGACACCGTCGGGCTGGGAGGTGACCACGCACGGTGGCCGCCGCGGTACCGGCATCGACGCGGTCGAGTGGGCCGAGCGCGGCGCCGAACTTGGCGTTGGCGAGATCCTGTTGAACTCGATGGACGCCGACGGCACGAAGGCCGGTTTCGATCTGGCGATGATCCGCGCGGTGCGTGCCGCGGTGGACGTCCCGGTCATCGCCAGCGGTGGTGCCGGCGCGGTCGACCATTTCGCACCCGCAGTCGAGGCCGGAGCCGACGCAGTGCTTGCGGCCAGCGTGTTCCACTTCGGTGACCTACTCATTCCGCAGGTCAAGGACGCGATGCGCGACTCCGGCATCGTCGTCAGATAGCGCACTCCGCCCAGAAATCGAGAACGAGGCGTTCCACCCTTGGTGCGTCCGTAAGCAGCGGCGCGACGTGTCCCGCTCCGGCGACCTCGTCGACGCGCGCGTTTGGCATCGTCGCTGCGGCGGCACGGGCCTCGGGCGGCTGCCAGCCCGTCGAATCGTCGCGTGCGCTGAGCATGAGCGTCGGTATGTCGATCCGCGGCAAGAGATGCTCGATGCCGGTGCGGTCGAGCATGAGCCCCTTCATCGCGTGCATCATGGACGGTCGATGCGCGAGGCGGAACGCATCCATGATTCGTTCCGCCTGCTCGGGATTCGACCGGGCGGCGTCCCGACCCAGTAGTGCGTCGGTAAGCGTCCGCATGATGAACCGGTTCGGGCCGGCGACGCGATAGAGCTGCACGAGCGGAACGATCTTTGTCGCGCGCTCGCGTCGGTTGATTGCACGCACCGGAGTACCGATCGTCACCAAGCTGCGTAGCAGCTTCTCGGGCCGCGCCGCGAGCTGGAGCCCGACGTGCCCGCCCCACGCATTGCCGACCCAATCGACCGGTCCGTCGATCCCCAACTCGGACAGGATTCCGGGCACGAAATCCGCGCAGTCTGACGTCGAAAATGGTTGTGCGACATGGTCGCTGCGGCCGTGGGCGGGGCCGTCGATCACGATCACGCGGCGATGGCGGGCGAACTTGGCGATCAGGTCACCCCATGACGCCGAATCCACAAACAGGCTGTGCCACAGCACTGCAGGCGGTCCATCACCGCACTGCTGGACGTAGAGCTTGCCGAGTGGGGTCTGCACGAACGAACTTTCGACGGACATGGCCGCCTCCTGATTTAATTCGGAAACCGAAACTTCGGTAACCGTAGTATTCTCCAGCTGTATGGCGACGTCAAGGGATCTGCCGGCGGAACGACTCGCAGTCGGGCAATTGCTCCTGCGCTTGCTGCGCGAATTTCGGCGGGACCTGTTGTCGCCGGCAGCAGAGGCTGGCTACGGCGATGTGCGGGATCCGCATATGCAGATCTTCGGCAATATCGGCACTGGTGCGAGGCTGACCGAGATCGCATCCCGTGCCCAATTGAGCCTCGCCGCGACGTCCGAATTGGTGAACGACCTCGAGTCGCTCGGGTACCTGCGGCGCCGGAACGACCCGACCGACGGGCGCGCGAAACTCATCGAGCCCACCGAGCGCGGCAGCCGTGTGCTCGCTGACGCGGCGAATCGGGTGGCCGATATGGAGCGGCGCTGGGCGGATGTGGTCGGGCAGGAGCGTTTCGACGAGATGTGCCGCACTATGCAGGAGTTGCTGGACGCGACCGACCCCGGCGACGCCCGCCGCTGATCGGGCACAGCCGCTGACCAGGTAACTTTGAGTCATGAGCCTCGATCCGGATATCTCCGCACGACTGAAGCGAAACGAGGCCGGCCTGGTCGCCGCGGTCGCGCAGGAGCGCTCGACCGGCGACGTGCTGATGGTCGCCTGGATGGACGACGAGGCGCTCGCCCGCACCCTCGAAACACGCAAAGCGACCTACTACTCGCGCTCGCGCCAGCAGTACTGGGTAAAGGGCGAGACCTCGGGCCACACGCAGTACGTGCACGAGGTGCGCCTGGACTGCGACGGCGACACGCTGCTCCTGATCGTGGATCAGGAGGGCGCGGCCTGCCACACGGGCACCCACACCTGCTTCGATTCGGACATACTGCTCACGTGAGTGCCAAGGCCGTGTCGGGCCGGTGAGTCGATGGACGAGTCGCTCGAACAGGGCCGCGCGGCATACCTGCGCGGCGAGTGGCACGACGCATACGAGGCGCTGAGTCGCGCCGCGTCCACGGCGCCATTGCAGGTGGAGGATCTCGAGGCGCTTGGCGAATCTGCCTGGCTGATCGGCAAGGCGAAGCGCAGCATCAATGCCGCCGAGGACGTGTACACCCAGCTGCTGCGCGCGGGTGAGGACGTTCGAGCGGGCACCAAGGCGCTCGAGGTGTCGTTGCTGTGGGCCAACCGCGGCGACCTCACGCTGGCGTCGGGGTGGCTGAATCGCGCGCGCCGGGATCTAGGCGCGCACGATGGCCCCGCTCGCGGGTATCTGGCGTACCTCGAGGCGATGCTCGCGCTCGAACTCGGTGACCCCACGCCCGCGCAGGACCTAGGTGTGCGGCTGCAACACGATGCCGTCCGGCTCGATGCGCCGGTGCTCGCGTCGCTCGGCCTGGTCTTGAGTGGCCTGGCCGAGATCAGTAGTGGCAGAACGGGATTCGCGCAGCTCGATGAGGCGATGCTGCCCATCCTGGCCGATCGGGTGCCGCGGTTGTGGGCAGGCGACGTCTACTGCGTGGTGATTCACTACTGCCACCGACTGGGCGACCTGGCCCGCATGCGGGCCTGGACCGACGCCATGTCGCGCTGGTGCGAAACCCTCGCGGCGGAGAAGACGTACACCGGCGTGTGCCGGGTGCACCGGCTGGAATTGGCGGCCTACGACTCTGCCGTCACCGATGGCGAAGCGCAATTGCGATCGCTGTGTACCGAGCTCGCCGAGGCGAACGTCTGGGTCGCCGGGGCAGGATGGTACGCACTCGGTGAATTGCGCAGGCGGCGCGGCGATCTCACCGGAGCTGCCGAGGCTTACGAGCAGGCCCGCTCGCTCGGCTCCGAACCCCAACCAGGTGAGGCGCTGGCGTGGTGCGCCGCTGGGCGGGTGGAGCCGGCGTACCTCGCGCTGCGTGCCGCGGCGGAGAGTGCGGATCCGCTCTCGCGGGTTCGATTCCTGCCCGCGCTCGTGGAGGTCGCGCTGATGCGCGACGCGATCGCCGAGGCGGAACGATTCAGCGCCGAACTGGCCACCGCCGCAGCGACATACGGGAGTGTCGGATACCGCGCGTGGGCGCGGCAGGCGCGCGGGGCGGTGAGTTGCGCGAACGGCGATTTCGCTGCGGCCGTTCCCGACCTGCTGGAGGCGATCAAGATCTATCGCGAACAGCATGCGCGGTACGAGACCGGGCGAGTTTACGAATGGCTCGCGCGGGCACACCGGGAACTCGGAGATCCGGAACTCGCCGATGCCGATCTCGCCACCGCGTTGGCCATCTACCGACAGGTCGGTGCCGAGGCCGATGCGCGGCGACTGGACTCGGGGACATTCGCTGGCGGACTCACGGGCCGCGAGGCCGAGATACTGGCGCTGATTGCCGCCGGCGCGACCAACCGGGAGGTTGCTGCGACCGCGTGCATCAGCGAAAAGACCGTCAGCAGGCATCTGGCCAACATCTTCGCCAAGATCGGCGTTTCGTCCCGGACCGCGGCGGCCGCGTGGGCTCGCGAGCACGGCATCGTCTAGGACGTGTTCTGGGTCTGCACCATTTGCCCCATCCATGGGAAGCGAAGACACACAATTTTCCCGATGCGATGTCTACCTGCGGTTTCTTACGTTTGTTGCATGACAGCCCTCAGAGAAACCTCATTCGATCCCGCCGCCGCCGAGCAGTTCGGCGAGCAGGTGATGTCCACGCTGAACCAGGCCTCCATCGCACTACTGCTCTCCATCGGGCACCAGACCCGATTGTTCGACACGATGGCCACCCTGCCGCCGGCAACGAGTGCGCAGATCGCCGACGCCGCGGACCTGCGCGAGCGCTACGTCCGCGAGTGGCTGGGTGGACTGGCTACCGGCGGCATCGTCGATTACGACGCTGCCACCGATACCTATTCGCTGCCCGCGGAGCGTGCCGCGGTGCTCACCCGCGCGGCCGGGCCGGACAACCTGGCCCGACTCGCGCAGTACATTCCGGTGCTCGCCGAGGTGGAGCAGGACGTCGTCGACTGCTTCCGCCACGGCGGCGGGGTGCCCTACAGCAAGTTCCCACGCTTCCACGCGATCATGGCCGAGGAGAGCGGCCAGATATTCGACGCGGCCCTTATCGAGGGCATCCTTCCGCTGGCTCCGGGTCTGACCGACCAACTGCGTCACGGGGTCGCGTTGGCCGATTTCGGTTGCGGCAGTGGGCATGCGATAAACCTGATGGCGCGCGAATATCCGGAGAGCACCTTCACCGGCTACGACTTCTCCGCCGAGGCAGTCGCACGCGGCCGCGCCGAAGCAACCGACTTTGGCGTCACCAACGCCGCCTTCGTGGAACAGGACGTGGCGCAACCAGTCGCGACACAACGATTCGACGCGATCACCGCATTCGACACGATCCACGATCAGGCACATCCGGCAGCCGTGCTCGCCAATATCTACACCGCGCTGAAGCCCGGCGGGGTGTTCCTGATGGTCGATATGAAGGCGTCGAGCCACGTCGAGGACAACAAGGCGCTGCCGTGGGCATCGTTCCTCTACACCGTCTCGACGATGCACTGCATGACCGTTTCGCTCGCTCTCGACGGGGACGGCCTCGGCACCGTGTGGGGTGAGCAACTCGCGCTGCGCATGCTCGCCGATGCCGGCTTCGCCGACGTGCAGATCGCGGACGTCGAGTCCGACCCGTTCAATACCTATTACATCGCCCGGAAGTCGGACTGACGGCGAGACCGTCACCGCGCACCTGTTGGAAGGAGCGCGCATGGCCAGACATGCGCGACGACACCAACAGGTGCGCGGCCGCGCGGAATAGTTAGGTGCGCCCACGGCGTTGTGAACACCCAAGTGATCAAAGTTTCAACATCGGGGAGTCGCCATGACCGCAATGCCCGCGCTGTACCTGAGCCACGGTGCGCCACCGCTGGTGGATGACGCGCGCTGGGTGAGCGAGCTGGCGGCCTGGTCGAAGGAGTTGCCCAAGCCGTCCGCAATCCTCGTGGTGTCCGCGCACTGGGAGTCGGCACCGCTGACGATCGGCGCCACAACCACCGGTACCCCGTTGACCTATGACTTCGGGGGATTCCCGCAGCACTTCTACGAGGTCACCTACGTCTCACCGGGCGCGCCCGAACTCGCGCGCAAGGTCGCCGCGCTCATGCCCGACAGCGAGCCGGTAGCGCATGACGAGACCCGCGGGCTCGATCACGGCGCGTATGTCCCGCTCACCGTGATGTATCCGGACGCGGACGTGCCGGTGCTGCAGATCTCGATGCCGACCCTGGACCCGCAACGGCTGCTGCACCTCGGAGAGCGCCTGCGTCCGCTACGCGACGAGGGCGTGCTGATCATCGGCTCCGGCTTCACCACGCACGGCCTGCCGTTCCTGACCGACCCGACGCCGAACGCGGCGGCCCCGACCTGGTCGAAGGAATTCGACGCATGGGCGGGGGAGCGATTCGCTGCCGGCGACCTCGACGGTCTGATCGACTTCCGCGCGAAGGCGCCGGGTATGCCCTACGCACACCCGACGATCGAGCACTTCGCCCCGCTGTTCGTCACCCTCGGCGCTTCCGGCGACCCGGAACAGATACCGCAGCAGGTGATCGACGGTTACTGGATGGGCCTATCCAAGCGCTCCATCCAGGTCGCCTGACCGGCCCAGTCACCCGATAAATGGATGAACAACGGAAGATTCGTTGCGTTAGACGGAGTGAACGCTTCCGTTCACCCCTCGTGAACGCACCAAAAGTTCCGCTCACGAGGGGTGAAGCGGATCAGCGGTTACGCAGTGCGGCGAGCGCCTCGTCGGCGTGCACGTTGGCCTTGAGCTCGCCGGTGATCACCTTGAGCACCTTGCGATCGGTGTCGATGACGAAGGTCTGGCGCTTCACCGGCGTGAGCTTGCCGAGCAGCCCGCCCTTCTTCACGCCGAACTTGTCGGCGACCGAGCCGTCGACATCCGACAGCAACGGGTAGTCGAAGCCCTGCTTGGCGGCGAAACCGGCGAGCACGTCGGTGCTGTCGGTGCTGATACCGACCCGCACCGCGCCGACGGCTGCGAAATCACCGGCGAGGTCGCGGAAGTGACACGCCTCCTTGGTGCAGACCGGCGTATTTGCCGCCGGATAGAAGAAGAGCACCACGGGACCGTCGGCGAGCAGCGCGGTGAGCGACCGCTTCGTGCCGGTGTGGTCGGGGAGTTCGAATTCGGGTGCGAGTTCGCCTGCCTTCATGCACGCCAACGTACCGGTGCGCAGGCGCCGCTGGAATGGCTGGGATGATGGTGTCCATGCATGGCGAGTCCACGACGCTTCCGCCCGCCCCGCCTTCCGTCTCGACCGGCGACTCCACCACCACGTTGGAGCAGTTCAGGTTGCTTGCCGCGCAGCATCGGGTGGTTCCGGTGACCCGGAAGGTGCTGGCGGACTCGGAGACTCCGCTGTCGGCCTATCGCAAGCTCGGAGCCGATCGCGCTGGCACGTTCCTGTTCGAGTCGGCCGAGGTCGGGCGGTCCTGGTCGCGTTGGTCCTTCATCGGCGCCGGCAGCCCGAGTGCGCTCTCGGTTGTCGATGGTGAGGCGGCATGGCTGGGCGCCACCCCTGCCGACGCCCCGTCCGGCGGCGATCCCCTCGCCGCCCTCGGTGCCACGCTCGCACTGCTGGAGACCGAGCGCCTGCCCGACCTGCCTCCGCTGACCGGCGGCATGGTCGGCTACCTCGGCTACGACATGGTTCGGCGGATCGAGCGGCTGCCTTCGCATGCGGCCGATGATCTGCAGGTGCCCGAGATGGTGATGCTGCTCGCGACCGATCTCGCCGCGTTCGACCATCACGAGGGTGCGATCACGCTTATCGCCAAC
>NZ_LRRB01000068.1 GCF_001646865.1 Aldersonia kunmingensis
GGTTGGACACTTGGTTTGCACGATGGCCATTTCCATTGAGGTGGGGCGGGGAACGGACGACAATGGTCCGGACTTCGAACTATTTGTAGGCGGCGGTAGTCGTGAGGAACACAATGAACGACGACGAGCTCTGGGCTGCGATCGACCACCATCGCGGTCGGACCGCCGACCTGCTCGACGATCTCTCCGACGACGATTGGCGCCGACCGTCATTATGCGATGGCTGGACAGTTCGCGATGTCGCCGCGCATCTAACGCTGCAGCAGCTGGGGCTCGGTGATCTTCTCCGCGAAGCGTTCCGGCATCCGGCGGGCTTGAACACGATCATCCGCGAGTCGGCCAGACGTAAAGCGGCCGCGCCAACGGATCAGCTGATTGCCGAGATCCGGGCGATGGTTGGTTCGCGCAGAACCAATTTCGGAGTGACTGCGCAGGAGACACTGATCGACATCCTCGTACACAGCCTGGATATCGCGGTGCCGCTCGGCAGGCGTCTCGAAATGTCGCCGGCGGTGACGGCGGCAGCTCTCACACGCATCAGGTCGTACCGCGGGAAGTCGAAGGCACGCGTGTTCAGGCCCCTCCCCACAAGCGGATTGACCTTAACCGCAACCGATATCGCGTGGACCGACGGCAGCGGTCCAGAAGTGCGTGGCCCGATCGCTGCTCTGTTGATGCTGGCGACCGGACGCCGCGCAGCGCTGGATGAGCTGAGTGGCGCGCCCGTCGCCGCGCTCCGCGACCAGATGTGAATCCGATTGCTAGGCGGCGAGCTCGGTGTAGTGCCTCTCGCGTGCCCGGTGTGCCGCACGAACGGCAGCGGAAATCGCAACGGCCGCCGGTAGCTTCAGCGACTCGGCAGTGGCCCAGCGGGCCGACCCGTCGCGCGATCCAGCGGGCGGCAGCGAGATTTTCGCGCCGTCCATGTGCACGGTGGCACCGTTTTCCAGCAGCCAGGCGATCGCAGTCGCAGCGTTCTGCAACCCGGTGACGAGGTGGATTCTCCGGGCCGCTCCCGGGATCTCGATCACCGGTCCGAGCATCCCAATCGCACGCAGGTACTGCTCGACCGCGTCGGCAAGGTCACCCGGGAGCTCGATGCCTCCAACACGATCAGTGGTGATGAATGACATTCCTATTTCGGTCTCGATCACGCGCCAACCACGCCTTCGATAGTCCTGAGCCAACAGTGGCGTATCAGTCCACCCAGCGGGTGGTGAGGGAGTCAGCTGCGCGACTGTCATGCGATCTAGTGTCACACGGCCAACTCGGAACCACCTGAGGGCAACCTGGCAACTTCCTGTGTACAAGATCGTTCGTTGAGTCCGGTTTGTCACTCCCCCTCGCAAAGTCGAACGGGGAAACCTGCCAGATCGTTCTGCGTCATCACCGGCAGATTGTGAATCTCCTCCACTGGGATCGCGAGCTGTAGATCTGGAAAACGCGAGAACAGCTCCGGCAGAGCGATACTGGCCTCCAGCCGGGCCAGCGCCGCGCCCGGGCAGATATGCGGGCCGTATCCAAAGCTGATGTTGCGCAGCGCCGTTTCCCGTGTGGCGTCGAACACATCGGCGTCCGCACCGTGGATCTCCCGGTCCCGGCCGATCGCTCGGTACGAGATGACCACACCATCTCCCTTGGGGATCGTGAAGTCTTCCAGCTCGATGTCCTCGGTGGGGAAACGCATCAGAAGGTGGTTTACCGGGCCGTCCCATCGCAGCGTTTCCTCGATCACCGCGTCCCAAGACACCTTCCCCGACAGCACATCGGCGAGTTGCTCGGGATTAGAGAGCAGCGCCCGCACCGCGCAGAGGATCAGACTGACCGTAGTCTCGTGTCCCGCTGCCACGAGCGCCTTCAGGTTGCCGACGACCTCCTCCTCGGTAAGCGGCTCGCCGCCGTCGTCGGCCAAGATCAGACCGGTCGTTAGATCGTCGGTCGGCTCGGCAGTCTTCTTCCGCACCAGATCCAGGTAGTACTCGTCGAGCTCCGCCAGGATCCGCAACCGGTCCTCGTGCGGGGTGAGCACCGAGAAGAACGCCTTGTAGGAACTGAGCAGCATCGGTTGATCGGCCCGGTCAACGCCCATCATCTGACTGACCACCTGCATCGGCAGCGGGTAGGCGAACGCCGCCTTCAGGTCGACGACCTCGCCACCGAGCCCGGCCTCTTCCAACGCGTCCAGTAGTTCGGCGGTGTAGCGCTCGATGCTGGGCCTGATGTCGTCCAGCCGGCGCTTGTTCAACGCCTGATTCGTCTTCAGGCGCAACCTCCGATGCTCCGGACCGTCCGCCGTGAACATCGACCGGCCCGCGTCGATCATCCCGATCAGCGGCCACTCCCGCGTCACTGTGCCGTTCTGCCACAGCGACCAGGCGTCGATGTTCTTCACCAGCCGCGAATCCACCAGCAATTTCCTCGCCAGCGTGTGACTGCTGACCGTCCACGCCGGAACACCAAGCAACTCAATGGGACTCACTGCATCGCCTGCAACGAGGTGCGCAGTCTCGCCGGCGAGATCACCCACCATGGGATCGATGACCAGAGCCTGGGTATGAGGACAAACCTGGGTCACCGGGAACCTCCAACAGCGCGAACGGGGGTGAATCGGACGGGAAGCGAAGTCATACCGCGCAGAAACGGCGACGGACGCCGCACCAGCGTCTCGGCGGGCACCGCAAGGTCAATGTCCGGCAGCCGATCGATCAATACCTCGATCGCGGTCCTCGCGATGATTTCGGCGATCTGTTGCGCCGGAAACGGGCACCGGTACTCACCGTGCGAGAACGCGAAATGCGCTCGGTTGCCACTGTAGGCCGGTTCGACTGAGCCCGAAATATGCTGGCGTACATGCGGATCTGCGTTCGCAGCGCCCAGACCGAGAAGCAGCATGTCACCGCGGCGCACCAACTTGTCGCCCAGACGGGTGTCGCGCGCCGCCCACCTACCCGACAGGATCTGTGTGGGCGTGTCCTCCCACAGCACCTCGTTCATCGCCTGGCCGACACTGTGCCGACCACCACCCAACGCCGCGGCGAACCGATCATCGGTGAGCATCAGACGCACCGAGTTGCCGATCCAGTCCGAGGTTGGCAGATGCCCCGCGGCGGTGATCGCCATCAGGTCGTGCATGTACTCCTCGTCGGTGAAACCACCCGGATCCGCCAGCATCCGGGACACGAGGTTGTTTCCCGGGCACGCGCGGTTGGCAGCGACCAAACTCTGCATCTGCCCGAAGAACTCCATGAGCGCTTGTTGCGCGTCGGCCCCGCTGTCGGCGATAGCCTTCATCGTCCACGCGAGCTCCGGTCCGTCCTCGTTCGCGAAACCGAGAATCCAGGCCAGCGCCAGCACCGGCAGCGGCTCGGCGTACTCGGCCACCAACTCCGCGTGCCCGGTACCGCAGAACTGATCGATCAACCGGTCCGCGAGATCCTCGCAGGTGCGGCGCAGCTGGAACGGATCCACCGAGTCGAGTGCGGGCTCCACCATCGACAAATGCCTTCGATGCTCGGCACCCGCGGTGTAGTAGATCGATGGTCGCGGCTCACCCACCATCGGGCGTAGTGGCCAGTCTTCCGGAATGTTCGGCCACTGATTCCACAAGCCGACATCGCGAGGGAACAGCTCGGGATCGCTGGTCACCTGATGCATTTCCCGGTAACCGATCACCAGCCAGGCCGGGAACCCACCGGGCAGCTCCACCGCCACCACGGGCCCCTGCTCGCGCCGCATGTCCTGATAGAGCCGCTGAGGATCGGAATGGAAAAGCGGACCGGTCAAGGGAATCGGTGCTGGTTCTTGCTGCCAGCCGTGCTGCGCAGGAGCCGTCCACGAATGGGTCACGCCCATGCCTCCTGCACTTCGCCGTCCGCGATGGCCATCCGTGCCCTTTGCGCGAATAGGTGTTCCACCAGCTTGATAAGCACATCCCGGCACGACTCCCTGGAGCGCGCGTCGCAGCCGAGGAGCGGCACCTGCGGGTCCAGGTCGAGCGCCTCGCGGACCTGGCTGGGCAGATGCATGCCCCCAAAATCATTGCAGGCCACGACAAACGGCACGCCTTGATGTTCGAGCCGATCGATTGCGTACCAGGAGTCGACGATCCGCAGCGGGTCAACCAGCACGACAGATCCGAGTGCACCTCGAAACAGCTTGTCCCACAGGAACCAGAACCGTTCCTGTCCGGGGGCGCCGAACAGGTACAGCACATGCTCGGGGTCGATGCTGATGCGGCCAAAGTCGAAGGCGACTGTGGTCGTGGACTTGCCGGCGACACCTGTCAAGTCGTCGACGTGTCTGCCTTCCTGGGTCATTGTCGCCTCGGTGTCGAGGGGGCGGATCTCACTGACCGAACGCACGAACGTGGTCTTTCCGACTCCGAAACCGCCGACGATCACGATCTTCAGCGCGTGTCGGGTCTCGGCGTTGAGCGGCGAATCCTCGCGCGTCGGGCGATGGTCATATATTGCGGAGTCCAACAAGCACCTTCTCGAGGGTGGAACGATCCGGGTATGTGGCCCACGGCTTTTCGGGCTCCGTGGAATCGGCCACACTTGGATGACGCACGGTGATCTTGCCCGCGTGCAGCAGATCCGACAAGAGAATCGTGGCGATACCAACCGGGATGCGTAACTCGGCGGCGATCTCGACCACCGCAGTCGGCGCGCGGCACATCCGGAGGATGGCGGCGTCCTCCGAACTCATGCTCGCCTTGGGTTCGCATTCACTGACCACGAGGGTCACCAGATCGAAGCGGTCGAAGTCGGGCTTGCTGCGACCACCGGTGAGCGTATAGAGCCGGTCGGGTGTTTCGTCGCGGCCCGCCCGACTCATGACAGGGTCGCCTCGACGCGCGGAGACGTGCCGAGATGATCGCTGAGCTGTTCGACGAGTTCGCGCATGTTGTGACCGACAAGGCCGGCGTCGGCGTCCTCGGAGGCGACTACCGCTAGGTGGGCGCCCATGCCGGCGTCGACGATGAACAGGATGCCGCCGTAGAACTCGGTCATCGATTGGCGCACTCCCGAGCGGCCGTCGCCGAACTCAACCGATGCGCCGTGGGCGAGGCTCTGAATGCCGGCCGAGATCGCGGCGAGCTGATCGGCGTTGTCCGCGGTCATCCGCGAGCTGTTGCACATTTTCAAGCCGTCGCTGGACAGCAGCAGTGCATGTCGGGCTCCCGGGGTGCGAGCCAGCAGTTGTTCCAGCAGCCAGACCAGTTGGGCGGGCACGGAAGTCGTCATCGTTCGTTCTCCAGACCGGCGGATGGAGCAGGGACAGAGGATCTGCGGCCATTGACCGCGCGTTGGAATGCAGCAAGCGAGTCCGCCCGAGCCGCCACGAAAGCGGCCGGCGCTGGGCGGGCATGCGCACCCAGCCCTTCGGGATGGACGGCCGCGAAGGTGCTGCCGCGGCGCCGCTTCGGTAGCTCGAGGTCGTTTGGGTCCGGTGCCGATACCGTGGCTGGCCGGGCGGCGACCGCCTGCGGGGCGGGCACACTGATGGGAGGTTCGGGTTCGGAGATGTCGATGCGGGTAGTGAGGTCGCGTGGCACAACCACGACCACGGCGGTCCCGCCGATCGCCGAGGGCCGGAACGAAACGGTGAGACCGTGTTTGCGGGCGATGTGGCCAACGACTGCGAGGCCGAGGCGCGTGCCCGACAGCGAGGACAAGTCTGCCCCCTGATTACCGCCCGGTGCGTCCGCGGAGACGGCGGCTTCTGCCCGGCGCAGCGCGGACTCCCCCATCACAAGGCCGCTGTCCTCGATGGTGATGACCACACCCGCGGGCACCTCGGCCGCATAGAGATGCACGTCGGTGGTGGGTGGTGAGAAGTTGCAAGCGTTGTCGATGAGTTCGGCCAGGGCGTGCATGACCGATTCTGCGGCATGCCCGGCGATGGCGATGTTGGCCACCGCACGCATCCGCACGCGCTGGTATCCAGCGACTCGGCCCATGGCGCCGCGCAAAATCGATTGCATGGCGATGGGTTTGGCCCAGCGCCGTCCGGAACGGGCGCCGCTGAGCACGGCGATACTGTCGGCGAGACGCCCGGCCTGCGCGGTGCGGTGGTCCAGTTGGAGCAGGTCGGCCAGGACCTCGGCGTCGCTATGCCGGTTCTCCATTTCGCGCAATTCCGCCAGCGTGCTTGTCGTCATGGCCTGCATACGGCCCGCGGCGCCGGCGAAAGCGGCCATCGCGGCGACGCGTCGGCTTTCGCTGCTGTCAGCGGCGAGGCGGGACCGTTCGACGGAGTATTCGGCGTCGGAGAGAAGCAACCCGAGTTCGTGGGTGGCTGCGGCAACCTGCACGTCGGTGTCGGCGTGTGCTGCCTCGACGTCGGCACGCGCGTCGATTGTGGTGCGCCGGAAGTAGACCCCGATCGCGACCGCGATCGACAGTATGACTGAGATCGCACCCGCCGCTATGCCAATAGTGATGCGGAGGTCGCTGGGCGACCAGTAGACGACGACCGCGGCCGTTCCCGTCAAAGTGGCGGCCAGGACGAGCCACAGAGCGAGCCGCGATTGTCGTCGCGCGCGCAGCGTGGATCTGGCTCTGCTGCCATCCGAGTGAGTCGATGACTGTGACAAGTCCGTACTACCGTCCTCGCGCCGATCCGCTGGGGTATACGCTCGTTGCCATCCACCGGCGATCCGTCAACAAGCTGCCTATCTCGGTCCAATCACACAGACCAACAGACAGTTTGGGACACAGGGCCGGGAAAGGCTTTCCGAATATATCGGCAGATCCGGCAATTCGCGAAACCGAGGCTCCCCGGCAAACACTTGGTGATCTTGATCCGCCTGCGCTTCAGTCCGGAACGCACGCAGTGGTTTTCGGAATTTTCGGGGTTCGATGAGCGGTGTCTCTCGATCACCGGCGGCCAGCACGTTCCCGATGTTGGCGTGGCGAGGCAGTAGCTACCCATTTGCAGCGCGAGCAGCCGACGACGGCTGCACGCGACGCAATTTGGAAAGCCTGCACCACATCACAATCAGGTTGCTATCGCGATCAAGCCTCGAAAGCAGCGTCGCTGAATGCGCCGTCGGCGGCGAAGGCATGCTTGACGAAGCGCTCTCCGATGAGTCGATGAGTGGCGGCATCGGGGTGCAGTTGGTCGGGTAGTGGCAGTACTTCGTGGTCGACCTCGCCGTAGAGTTCGCGACCGTCCAGATAGAAGAGGTAGGGATCTTCCTCGGAACGCTGCGCAACGATGCGAGCGATCTCGTCCCGAATGACCTCGAGCGTAAGTTTGCCGGCCGCCGTTTCGGCTGGGTCTCCGGTAGCGATGAACCGCAGCTCTCCAGCACGAAGTGCATCGGTGTCGAAGGCTCCCGGGCCGGGCGTGTCCTCGTGGATCGGGCAATATATGGGCGAGATGACCAATAGTGGTGTGGTCGGGTGTCCTTCGCGGATCGTGTCGAGGAAGCCGTGCACAGCAGGGCCGAACGCGCGGCGACGCATAACGTCTGTGTTCACGAGATTGATACCGATCTTGACACTGATCAAATCAGCGCGGGTGTCGCGTAGTGCCCGTGCGGTGAACGGATCGAGCAGAGCACTGCCACCGAAGCCGAGATTGATCAGATCCGCGTTTCCGTGCGAGGCAGCGAGCGCCGGCCAGATCGTGGACGGGCTCGCGGCATTGGAACCGTGACTGATTGAACTGCCGTGGTGCAGCCACACCCGACGACCCTCATCGAGTGCGGGCTCGATCGCGGCATCCGAACGCAGGCTGACCAGTTCCGTTGTTTCGTTGTGCGGCAGCCAGATCTCAACGGTCTTGAGCTCAGCCGGCAGGTGGGTGAAACGAACCGTTCCGATATGTCCAGGCTGCCAGTCCGCAGCTCCCGTGGTCATATCGATGCTCATGACGTTGCCGCCAGGTGCGCTGGCCTGGCCGACCAGTTGACCCTCGACCAGCAAGTCGTACAAACCCTCCGGTCGCGGTGGGACGCCAACGTAATTACGCCTGGTCGGCAGAGTGTCCAATTCCAGCTTGGTTGCACGGCTGCGAAACACCAGCCGCACGCCTGATGGCTGAGCTTCCGCCATCGCCAATTGCCCGTCGTCACATTGGTTTCGCGCACGCCGGGGAAGGCGGTGCGGGAGCACGCCATGTTCGGTGCGCTCGAGTTCGAGTGCACCGAAAACGATGTCGTCGGTGATCGCGGTGGTGATCCAGTTCTGACTGCGCATGGTGTTTGCCTGTACGTCGGGTTCTCGGGCGTCTGCGAGATCTCGACGAGACGATGACTCCAACGTCCTCCGGAACCTCTTCCTATAGAGTACTAGAATTTCCCTATACACTATAGGAAACAGGCTCGGATGTGACGAAGGAGACGCGGGGCATGGCACGCGCAGGACTGACTCCGGAACGGCTGACGCGCGCCGCCGCGGAGTTGGCCGACGAGATCGGATTCGAACAGGTCACCGTTTCCGCTGTCGCACGACAATTCGATGTCAAGGCCGCCAGTCTCTACTCACATCTGGACGGGTCGCAGGACCTCAGGACCAGGGTTGCCCTGCTTGCATTGGAGGAGATGGCCGATCGGGCGGCCGATGCCGTGGCCGGACGTGCCGGTCGGGATGCGTTGTCCGCCTTTGCAAACGTGTATCGCGACTATGCGCGACAACACCCCGGTCGATATGCCGCTTCGCAAATGCCGCTTGATTCAGAGACCGCGGCAACGAGCGCCGGAGGCAGACACTCACTGATGATGCGGGCAATCCTGCGCGGGTACGACCTTCCCGAATCGGAACAGAATCACGCAATTCGCCTGATGGGAAGCGTCTTTCACGGTTACACCAGCTTGGAGGCGAACGGTGCGTTCAGTCATAGTCTCCCTGATCCACAGGAGTCCTGGCTACGGATTCTGGATGCCTTGGATCTGATGCTGACAAACTGGACTTCGCCTTCAACCGCTCGGCCACGAGGGCAGTAGGTGACGCGCCACCGGATCGAAATGAATCGTCCAGTCAGGCCAGCGTGATTGCCACCGGTACTGCGTTGCCGATGGTGTGCCCAACCGGTGAGCTCTTCAGGACGGTCGCGTGCAATGTCTCGAGCTGATCGCGAGGCGCGTCGGAATCGATGGTGACCGTCGCGCTGACCGAGTCGAATCCCGCGTATCCATCAGCGAGGCCGAGGAACACCGTCAGATCGATATCGCCCTTGAGGTCGACCCGGACGTCTTTCAGCTCGATGCCCGCAACCGTGGCGTTCGCCGCGTAGCCAACGGCCAAGCAGTTGCCTAGGGCCCCTAGCAACTGTTCCACCGGGTTCGGGGCGGTGTCTCCACCTCCCAGTGCGGCAGGCTCGTCGGACTGCGACGGCTCGAATGAGCGCACACGGGCCTCGGAGGCGAACGCGCCCTTCCAGTGGACGCGCGCGGCCCACGTCGTTTTCGCCTTGCTCGCGTCATCCTTGATGGCCTGAACGAGGCCGCCCACGGCCTCGATGTCGACATCGTTGAGACGACTGGTCACGGTCTCGGTCATGGTGGCTCCCTCTGCCGAACAGCTAATGGAGCCACGCTATTGTTCACGCCCGTTCGGGGCGCTCGTTAAACTCACGCCGGTTCTTACCGTATGAGGGCGGCCCTCCGACGCTCAACATCCCACTCGTCCTGCCCTGCGACGCGCGTAGCTAACCCAGTCCGCAAATGCGGCGATCGCGCACTTGATCAGGCCAACGCGCACGCCGGGGCCTGCGCGGGAGCGCGAAATGGTGCGCGATGACGGTCCCGTCTCTCAGCCGCATCCATGTCCGAAACCTGACGAGTACCACCGATTTCGGCAAGATCTCCCATATGCGCTAACTCCGAGCAAATTGCCTGCTACCTTCCGGATGCCATCCACGTGCATGTCATCCGTCCGGAAGAAGGCCTCGATGAGCACTGCTGCTGAGCGCGCGGCACAGCTGGCGCTGGTTTCCCGCCTCAAGGCGAACTTTCCCGAGGTCCCGGAATGGCCGACCCCGGATGAGATCACGCACGACCACTGGCTGGCGTACATGAAGACGAGCCACGACGTCGGCGGGGAGCTCGATTTCCCGCATTTGTATGAGAACAAAGAAGAAGAGCAATGGGAGCTCATGACCTACGTGCTCTGTGAGGTACTCGGCTGGCGCGGCATCTGGGTTTCCGAAGAACGTCGTCGCCTGGCCAACGTCGACGTCGGCCGCTCCATCTATCTCGGTCTGCCGTATTACAGCCGTTGGTTGTGGTCTGTTGGCCGGTTGCTGATCGAGAAGAAGTACATCAGCTGGGGCGAGTTGACCGATCGGCTGGCAGAGGTGCAGCAGCGATACGAGGGTGGGCTCAACGGTCGGCGTCCGGAGGCGGAGCCCAAGTTCGAGGGCGACGGATCGCATGTGCAACGCAACAACCACATCGTCGAGGCCATGGGCAAGGGTGACCCGGATTGCTTTGCGGGGCAGGCCGGTCCAGCGAAGTTCAAACCAGGCGATCGGGTGAAGGTCAAGGATCTGCCCGCGATGTTCTACACGCGCACCCCCGAGTACTGCCGCGGCACCGAGGGCATCATCGCCGAGGCCACCTACGAGAGTCCGGCACCCGAAGACGAGACCTGGGATCGCGAGGACGCCAAGCCGGAGTGGTTCTACATAGTGCGGTTCAACCAGTCCGAGCTATGGGACGTGTACACCGGCCCCAAGAGCGACACCCTCCAAACCGAAATCCCCGAGCGCTGGCTGGAATCCGCAGGCTGAGCGCCGAACCTGGCCGCACCCATCCCTCTTCGTGAAAGGAACCCAAGCGATCCATGTCTGATCACGACCATGACCACATCATCGACGGCGACCACGCTCGCACCGTCAAACCGATGGTTGACGAGATCACCGATTTCGAGGTTCTCGAGATTGCGCTGCGCGAACTGTGCATCGAAAAGGGGCTTTTCACCGCTGCCGAGCACCGCCAGTTCACCGAATATGCCGAGCAGATCGGCCCCACCCCCGCCGCCCGACTCGTGGCCAAGGCCTGGGTGGACCCGGACTTCAAGTCACTCGCTCTAACCAACCCTGTCGAGGCGGCCAAGGCGGTCGGCGTGGATTGGCTCGAGCCGACCGGATTCGGCACCCCCAGCGATTTCACCGCCTTCAAAATCCTCGAGGACACCCCGACCGTTCACAACGTGATCGTGTGCGCGCTGTGTTCGTGCTATCCGCGTCCGATCCTGGGCAATTCGCCGGAGTGGTACCGCACCCCGAACTACCGGCGGCGCATCGTTCGCTGGCCTCGGCAGGTGCTTTCCGAATTCGGCCTCCAACTACCCGACGACGTCGAGGTTCGCGTCGAGGACTCAAACCAAAAGCACCGCTTCATGGTCATGCCGCTGCGCCCCGAGGGCACCGACGGCTGGACCGAAGACCAGCTGGCCGAAATCATCACTCGCGACAGCCTTATCGGGGTGGCGCTGCCGCAGCCGGGCGTAACCTCCAACGTCACCCCGCTGGCGCGATCGGCCGTCCGTCCGGTCGAACAGTGAACGAGCGCACCACCGAGCAGGTGGCATTCGAACAGTTCGTAGTGCTCAACGACATCGTGGAACGCGACCACACCTGGCCGGTGATGACGGCGAAGTACGGCGTGGAAAACCCATTGCCGCCGTGGAAGACCAGCCTGGACGGGCTGTGCGACGTGCTCGACAAGTCCTGCGCCGCCGACGAACTTCAGTTCACCTTCAAGGATCGGCGCGATGAGGAGGACGAACTCACAGCCACCCGCTACGTCGACCTCCCCTACCCGGAAAGCCAACTGGTCAGCCTGGCGCACTCGCTCCTGGCTCGTGGTGTCATCAACGAGGCCGATCTGCGGGAGCGGTTGGACGCCATCCGCGCTCGGTTGGAGGCGGACTAGGCGCCGCGGGACTCACCGAATATGCCGGAGACCGTCGCGTAGTTGTTCGGCGTAGGCAACAGCATCTTCGCGCTGAGTCAGGCGCGCCATCAGTTCGGGCGCGACACCGCCCACTCGGACGGCGATACGTTCCATGCGACTCGCAGCAACGATTTCGGCCCGCTCGTGCTCGATGGCTTTGACGACTGCATGTGCAACCGCGTCTGCCGTAACACCTTTGGAGCCCGGTGCGGCAGGAAGATGCGCGTCGGCCAGCATGCCGGCGTCAACGACCGATCCGGGAAAGACCACCGATGTGGTCACGCCAGACCCAAGTAGGTCCTGGCGGAGCGATCCGGAGAAGCCGCGCAGCCCGTGCTTCGTCGCCGAGTAGACCGACAGTCGGGCGGTAGGGATCTTGCCGGCAATCGACGCGATATAGACGAAATGGCCGCGTCGACGGGCCAGCATCCCGGGCAACAGCCGCTGTGTCAGCAGCATGGGCACTCGGAGGTTCACCTCGAGCGCTCGGTCCAACTCCTCCGGGGTGAAGTCCTCGAGCCTCCCGACCGCGGGAAGTGCCGCATTGGCAACCAGAATGTCGGTGTCGACCAGTCGATCGCCAAGCTCAGTGGCCTGTCGGCGGTCGGCAAGATCGCAGACGATGAAATCTGCACCGTCCAACTCCGCCGCGAGCGCCGCGAGTGGCGCCTCCCGGCGACAGGTGAGCACGACGCGAGCACCGCGAGCGTGCAGAGCACGCGCAATCGCACTGCCCAGGCCACCCGAGGCGCCGGTCACCGCGGCTTTCGCGCCGTTGATCTCCATAGACGCCTCCTCCTTCGGAGTCGGTTGAAGTCGCGAGTCGTCGTTTCCCGAACCACCTGTAAGTGTCGGCGATCGCGGTTGGGTTCGACGGCAAAGCAGCCGACTCTGTGCCGCTGGCGCTTTTGCACCGACAGAGTTCGCGCGCGTGTTCGAATTCTCGGGGACGTGCAACCGCACCGAGGAGACGTCGATGACCAAGCCGCGCGACATCCCCGATATCCCGACGCGCCAGGAACGAGCCGACCGGCTCAAGGAACGCATCTACCTGACCTTCACGGCCCTGGCCGTCGTCCTCGCACTCCGCGCCCACGGCGACGACGACGCGGCCAAAGCGTTGGCAACGCTCGTCGTGACGGTTTTCGGCACGCTACTCGCGGTCTTCACCGCCGATATCGTCTCGCACCTCGTCGTGCACGAACGCATGATGACGCGCAAGGAGTTTCGGCACGCGGTGTCATCCAGCTTCGGTGCGCTCGGCGCGGTTACACTCCCAGTCGTCTTTCTGGTGCTCGCGGTCCTCGATGTGTGGAAACCCGAAGCGGCGCTGCGCGCGTCGACGATCGCCTTGATCGCAGCACTCGTTGTCATTGCGTTTGCCGCGGTCCGTCACACAACCCTCAACCCCCTGCAGCGGTTGATTGCGTTGGGTGCCGAGGCCGCACTCGGTGTGGCCGTCGTGGGACTCCAGATACTCGCCCACGGCTGAACCCGTGGCCGAAAACGCCGCCTTCTCCCCCGCTCGGCCGAGCGTCAGAATGAGCGGATGACCTCTCCCGCGACACGGTTCGTCGACATCGTTCACCGCGATGGCGTGTGCACGTTGACCCTGATCAACGCGAAGTCGATGAACATTCTCGGCAGCAACGCAATTGCCGCACTGACCGAGGAATTCCGCTCCCTCGCGCATGACCCCGACCTGCGCGTCGTCGTGCTGCGCGGCTCTGGCGAACGGGCTTTCATCGGGGGCGCGGACATCAACGAGATGGCCGTGCTCGATCAGCAGAGCGCCGAGGTATTCATTCGAAACCTCGCGGTGCTGTGCGAGGCGATCCGCGCGTGCCCGGTCCCGGTTATCGCGCGGTTGGCCGGCTGGTGTCTCGGCGGCGGGCTGGAGGTCGCGATGTCGTGCGATTTGCGCATCTCCGAGTTCACGGCGAAGTTCGGGATGCCCGAGGTCGCGGTCGGCATCCCTTCTGTCATTCATTCGGCGCTCATGCCGAGGCTGATCGGGGCCGCGCACGCGCAATGGTTGCTGTTGACCGGCGAGACGATCAACGCCGACACGGCCGCCGAGTGGGGCCTTGTGCACGAGGTCGCCACGCCCGACGAACTCGACGCCCGGATCGCTCAGCTCGCCACCAAACTAAGCGGGTGCGGTCCACACGTGGTCCGCCAGCAGAAACTGCTCCTCAACAAGTGGTTCGACATGTCCGTGCACGGCGCAATCGAGGACAGCATCAAGCAGTTCGGACTCGCCTACCTCACCGGCGAACCTCAGCAGCACATGCAGGCATTCCTCGCGCGCAAGGCCGATCGCGATCAGTGAGCCGGACCCGGCGATCCGGGGTCAAACGCGCGACCCTTCCAGCTAACAAACATGCGTGTTAGTTTCTGCGGGACTAGCCCCGATCGGGGCGGAGACGCGGTTGCACGAACGGAGTCGCCTTGTCCACACAGCACGCGGTTGTCATTGGCGGGAGCATCGCGGGATTGAGCGCCGCACAGGCGCTGCGTTCGCGCTTCGACAAGGTGACGATTCTCGAGCAGGACGCGCTTCCCGACCGGCCGCAGGGGCGCCGCGGAACACCGCAGGCCTGGCACAACCACTTCCTCCTCGATCGTGGCCGGCAGTCCCTCGATTCCCTGTTCCCGGGCTTCACCGACCACGTCGTAGCGCAGGGCGGCACGCTTCTGGACCCTGCGTACGACGCGGTGCAATGCCTCGCAACCGGTTGGGTTCCACGCTCGCAGTCCGGAATGCGCATGCTGTTCGCGTCGCGACCCAATTTCGAATCCTGCATCCGCGACCTGGCCCGGCAGGACCCGAACATCAGGTTCGTCGAGAACGCGCCGGTGAGCGGATTGATCACGAGTTCCGAACCGTCGGGTGTCCGGGTCACCGGCGTCAACTACCTGGATCCGGCCGAGCGCGCGACGCGCGACCTGGCGGCAGATCTGGTCGTCGATGCAAGCGGGCGCGGCAGCAAGTGCGCCAAGTGGATGACGGACCTCGGGGTCGATATCGAGGAACGCACGCTCGATGCCCAGGTGACGTACTCGTCGCGCTGGTACCGCTGGCCGGACCAGGATGTCTCCTGGTGGAAGTGGCTGACGGTGCTGCCAAGCATCGACCCCGACGCCACCGATCAGCAGCGGTATCTGTGCTCGATCTTCCCCATCGAGGACAACTCCTTCATCGCAGTGATGGGGTCGTGGGGTCTGCCCATGCCGTCGACGGTCGACGATTTCGAAGCCGCCTACCGCACCACGCGGTCGCCGGAATTCGGCCGTGTCCTCGACGCCGCGGAACCTTTGACCGATGTGCATCGAACGAAATCCACCAAGAACGTGTGGCGACGCTTCGACAAAGCGGCGAACCTGCCCGCGGGATACATAGCGGTAGGCGATGCCGTTTGTGCGTTCAACCCGATCTATGCGCAGGGCATGACGTGCGCCGCGACTAGCGGGGTGATCCTGCGAGACCTATTGACCCGCAGGGACTTCCATGACCACAGTTTCCCTGTGGCGTTCTACGGCGAGCAGGCGAAACTGCTCGATCTGCCGTGGCAACTCGCCCTGACGCGGGACGGCGCTTACGACCACGCCACCGGCACCGATGTCATGAGCAACGGCCTGATGCGAAAGCTTGTGAGCCGCTACACCTGGTCGGGATTCCAGTTCATGACCGAGGCCGCCTTCGAAGACGATGTCATCAACGACCACTTCGACAAGGTCTTCAACCTGCACGAGTCGCTCGGCGAGTTCCTGCGCAATCCGCGCGTCCTGTACGGACTACTACGCTACGGCGTCCGAAAGATTCTGGGCCGCAGCTCATTGCCGAAACTTGTCGCGCCGCATCTCGAACCGGACGCGACCGACGTCACCCACCTGCGGGGTGGCGCTGCGTCGGCCGAAGTCGCGGCGGTGGCACGATGATCTATGTCAACGACATCACGCAGGTCGGATGGCCTCTGCACGTGCTGGATCTGGTCTTCCTGCTCAGCACGATCACCGCGGTCGTTTACTCGGTACGGCGCTATCGCCATGGCGAGCCGCGATACCTCGTGCTCTGGTTGTCGTCGTTGCTCTACGGGTTGGTCCTCGAATTCACCACCGGAATGATGATCTCGCGCAGCTACATTCAGGGCGACTTCACGTTCATGATCCACACACGTGAAGTCGGTTTCGCGACCGATATGCCGCTCTACATCGTGCTGCTCTACCCGACCCTCATCTTCCTCGGATTCGTCGTCATCGAGTCCTTCGGCATCCGTTCGATTCTCGCGCGAGCGGTGTCCGCCGGCCTGATAATGGTGTTGATCGACGCGCCGTACGTGGTGAACGGTCCACTGGCCGAGGTCGGTTGGTGGGAATGGCTCGATTGGCGAGTCAACGGCCGACAAATCTTCGAGTACTGGTACGGCTGGCCGATGTCGGACGCCTATTGGGAAATGACGTGGCCGCCCCTGCTGATGTGGCTGGTCTGGCACTGGGACAAGCGCCGGCGCGAGCGCGACGCCTTGCGGGCTACCGGCCAGCACGGTCGGTTGCGGACACTGCTCGCTACTCCGCTCGCGATCGCCGTGCTGGTCAACCTCGGCGGCTTCGTAGTCTCGAGCCCACTGGGAATCTTCATCGGATTCGGCTGGCCGCAGTTCATCATCGTCGCCATCACGCTGGTGATTCAGGCGACGGTCCTCCTGTTCGCCACGAAATCACCCACCGGAATCGACCGCGGCGGTTGGACTCTCCTCGGAATTCATCTCACCGGCTACGGGGTGGTGACCATCGCCAATTTCTGGGCGGACCCGATCCCGGCCGGGGAAATCACCATCATCGCGGTGGCGACTGCGGCGCTGATCGTGCTCAGTGCGTACACGACGATCCGTGCGCGAGCTGGGAGTGCTTCCGCCGGCCACGAAGCCGTCGTGCCGCAGCATCGCGACCGCTCCCCTGTCGAGCCCGTCGGATCGGGTTAGATCGATGAGTGCCGAAATCCCGCCCGCGTCGCCACGCAAAAGCGCGATGACCGCACCCAGGCGGCCGCGACGAGCCTCCTCGACCACGCGAATCGGGCGGCCACCGGGCAGTAGTCGCGAGGAAACGATCGCTCGCCTGGTGACCGCCGCCCAACAGCATTTCGGTGATCGCGGATACTTCGGTGCCCGGCTGGTTGACATCGCCGCCGACGCCGGCGTCACCCATTCATCGATCTACCAGTACTTCTCGTCGAAGGAAGATTTGTACCAGGCGGCGTTCGAGGCCGCTCAGGCGGAGTTGCTTCCGGAGTATCTGGCCGCGGTCCAGTCCGAGACCAGCTTGCGCGGACAGATCGGCGCGATTCTGCGCGCGTCGGCAGATGTGCACCGGCGCAACCCGTTGATCACTCCGTTTCTCGCATCGATGCCGCTCGAGGTACGCCGCCATCCCGATTTGCTCGGTGGCTTGCAGGACGTCGGCGAGCCGTTGATGGCCGCACTGCATGAGATGTTCGAATCCGCGCGCGCGAGCGGCGAGATACCCAGCAATGTGGCGGATCTCGACCTGATGATTGCGTTCATCGGTTCGGCGATGGGTATAGGCCTGCTCAGCTACGGCCTTCGGACCGAGAGCATGGATGCGGCGGCCGGCGTCATCGCGCGCGTCATGTTCGGCGACTTCTTCCGCGACTGACCCTGTCGTTAGCCGCTCACCCGCACACAATCGAAAATCACGTGGCCAAGCGGAGTGGAAGACACGTTCTCGACCTGCAGTCCGGCCGCTGCCGCAAGAGCCCGATAGCTGTCGACGGTTCGCTCGCGCCCGCCGGCAATAACGAGCATGCGCAGGCTCATCTCGGCGAACGCGGCAGGGTTATCGCCTGCGCCGCCGTGCGTTTCGATGACGACGACCCTCCCCCGCTCCGCTGCTGCCTCGGCACAGCGACGCAGAATCGCCACGGCCTGCTCGTCGTCCCAGTCGTGCACAACGCGACCGAGGACATACGCGTCGCCGCCGGTCGGCAACGGGTCGAAGAAGCTTTGCCCCGCGAATTCGCAACGGTCGGCGAGTCCGCGGCTCGCCATGAGTTCGCGTGCCCGGCCAATTGTTTCGGGTAGATCGACCAGCGTGCCGCGCAGTTCCGGGCCGGTCTGCAAAATCTCGGCCAACAGCGCGCCCGTTCCCCCGCCGACGTCGACGACGTGCGACAGTTCGGCCCAGTCGTAGCCGCCGGCCGCATCGGCGAGAAACTCCGGACTCGCCGCCATCATCGCGTCGAACGACTCCGAGATCCTCGGGTTGTCGTCGAGGTACTGCCAGAACGGTGCGCCGAACACCGTCTCCCATGCAGGCTGCCCAGTGCGCACGGTGTGGAGCAAACCGGTGAACGCCACATCCATTCGGCCGCCGAAGCCTTCCAAGTCGAGGGCCTCGCGCATGCCGGCCGGATCCGTCGAAAGCAGCAGCGCCGCAGTTTCATTCACGCTGAACTCACCGGGCGTCGGCTCGGCGAACAAACCGTGCGCGACGAGATGGCGAAGGAGACGCTCCAAGGCGCCGGGATCGGTGTTCGACTCTTCGGCCAATTCGTCGACGCCGACCGCACGATCGCCCATCAGATCCGCGAGCCGCAGCGTGGCCGCCACTCGCACCGCCATCGGGGTAACCAGATCGATGAGCGGTGCGAGCGTCTGCCAGGCGGATCTACCGGGAGGCAAACCGGACTACCAATCGTTGCCCTGCCATCGTTCCTCCAGGTGAAATCTGTTCGTGCTCAGCCCAGTTGCTGGATGCGGACCATGTTCCCTGCGGGATCGCGCACCGCGCAATCCCGCACGCCATACGGCTGGTCGGTCGGCTCCTGCACCACGTCGGCATCCCGTTCGACCAAACGATCGAACGCACCATCGAGGTCCTTCGTGGCGAGCAGAACACTTCCGTAGGTTCCTTTGGCCATCATCTCGACGATCGTGCGCCGCTCGTCGTCGGTGATACCCGGGTCGGCTCCCGGCGGATGCAGCACGATCGATATGTCCGGCTGACCAACCGGCCCAACCGTCAACCAGCGCATACCCTCGTAGCCGACGTCCTGACGCAGTTCGAACCCCAACGTTTCGACATAGAAGTTCAGCGCGGCCTCCGCATCGTCGTGCGGAAGAAAACTCGAATGAATGTTGATCTCCATAGCCACGACGCTAGAACCCGCCGACGGGGATCGCTTCTCGATTCCTGATCAATTCGAGCACCCTCATCCGAAGGGCGCCAGCTGCCTGGTGCTTCGCCGGCGCATAGCAAACGCCGTCGAAGCTGCATAGGTTTCCGGGTCTGCTGACTGCATCCGTTCCGCTGTCCGAAGTTTTGGACGCAAATGGTCAGGATCGAAAACTACGCCCGGAGGAACGACTCGGTGGACCGACTCGCAAAGCCCCTTCGTGGACGTGCTGCCGAAGGACGAACTGATGACCGACGAACGACAGCTACATCTCAACCTCTTCATAATGGGTGCCGGTCACCACGAGGCCGCATGGCTCGCACACAAAGACCCCTCCGTGCTCCACCGCGCCGAGCATTTCGTGACCTTGGCTCAGGCAGCTGAGCGAGCACGGTTCGACGCCGTGTTCATTGCGGATTCGGTCTTCCTCACGCCGAACGTCGAGCTCTACACGCACGAGAAGTTCGACCCGATCTCGGTGCTCGGCGTACTCGCCGCGAGCACCTCTCGGATCGGGCTGATTGGCACCGCGACCACCAGCTTCAGCGAGCCATACAACCTAGCAAGACAATTCGCCTCGCTCGATCACCTCAGTGGCGGCCGAGTCGGATGGAACATCGTCACAACGGCAGACGAGGACGCCCCGGCGAACTTTGGCGGAGGCGTCCGCGCGTCGCATGAGGATCGTTACCGGCGCGCAACCGAGTTCGTCGAGGTAGTGCAGGCACTGTGGGACAGCTGGGCAGACGACGCGCTCGTCCGCGACACAACCACGAAGCGCTATGTCGACCTGGAGCGCATTCGCCGTATCGAGCACGACGGTGAGTTCTTCTCCGTCCGCGGCCCGCTCAATATTCCCCGACCACCACAGGGGCATCCAGTACTCGTCCAAGCCGGGGCATCGCCCGCGGGGCTCGACTTCGCAGCGCAATTCGCGGAGGTCGTGTTCACCGCCCAGTACTTCCGCGACGATGCAGTTGCCTTCGCCGAGGACCTTCGTCGCCGGACCGCCGCAGCCGGCCGCCCGCCCGATGCCACCAAGGTCCTTCCGGGATTGATTCCGGTGCTGGGCAGCACCGAGGCCGAGGTGCGGGCGCTGGAGGACAAGCTCGAGGAGTTCGGCGGAACCGCCCACAGTCTTCAGTTGCTGGGGTGGCTTCTCGGCGGGATCGAACTGACCGAGGACGACCTGGATCGCCCCGTGCCGTTCGACCGATTGCCACGCGAAGAGGAAGTCGGCGGGCAGCGCGCACGATTCGCTCTCCTGGTTCGGCTCGCTCAGCGCGAGCAGCTGACAGTCCGTCAATTGGCTCGTCAGATCGCGAGCGGTCACGGACATCGGGTTGTGGCGGGGACACCGGCGCAGGTCGCCGACGACATCGAACAGTGGTTCCGTACCGGCGCTGCCGACGGCTTCAACATCATGCCGCCGGTGTTCCCCGACGGCTTGGACACGTTCGCCGACCACGTGGTTCCGCTGCTTCAGCAGCGCGGCATCTTCCGACGTGACTACGCCGGCGAAACCCTTCGGGAACACCTCGGTCTCGCAAGGCCCGAGCATGTGCTCCGCGGGCCGGCGCTTCGTTGAGCTGAACGGGTGCTGCGGCCCGATTGCATTAACGGGAGGCGATCAGCGCGGTCCGGGCCGAGATTCCAGTTCCCTACTTTCGGAAACGAGATTCCATTACCACAAGATCAACATGATCTGAATACTTGACTCAATCCAGAAAAGGGTCCATGGTGGATGACGTGAGCAAGACGTCGGAGTTCGCGGACCAGCTGCGCGGGGCCGACCTGCGCGTCACCCGCCCGCGAGTCGCCGTGCTGGAAGCGGTTGACGCCAATCCGCACGCCGATACCGAGACGATCCTCGGCGCGGTGCGTTCTGCACTGCCAGAGGTATCACGTCAGGCGGTCTACGACGTGCTGAATGCGCTCACTACGGCGAACCTGGTGCGGAAGATTCAGCCGTCGGGGTCGTTGGCCCGCTACGAGTCGCGGGTTGGCGACAACCATCACCACGTCATCTGCCGGTCCTGCGGGGTAATCGCCGACGTCGATTGCGCCGTCGGCGAGGCGCCCTGTCTCACTCCGTCCGACTACAACGGCTTCGTCCTCGATGAGGCCGAGGTCATCTACTGGGGACTCTGCGCAAACTGTGCGGCTACGCCGAGTCCGCAGCCAACCACGTAATTCAGCCCGTTTCACCCACCACCCGGAAGGAAGGACCGACGTGTCCGAAAGTGAAAACCCGGTACTGCCCTCGCCGAAGGCCGAGGAGCATCGGCCCCGGACGAACAAGGACTGGTGGCCGAACCAGATCGACCTGTCGGTCCTGCACGCGCAAGATTCCAAGTCCAACCCGCTCGGCGCGGATTTCGACTACGCCGAGGCGTTCGCGTCTCTCGACGTCGAGGCACTGAAGCGTGACGTCTTCGAGGTCATGACGACCTCGCAGCCGTGGTGGCCCGCCGACTACGGGCACTACGGCGCGCTATTCATCCGGCTCAGCTGGCACGCCGCGGGCACGTACCGCATCGCGGACGGCCGCGGCGGCGGTGGCGAGGGCGCCCAGCGTTTCGCTCCGCTGAACAGCTGGCCGGACAACGGCAACCTGGACAAGGCCCGCCGTCTGCTGTGGCCGGTCAAGCAGAAGTACGGCCAGGCGATCTCGTGGGCCGACCTGCTGGTCTTCGCCGGCAATGCGGCACTCGAGTCGATGGGCTTCAAGACCTTCGGCTTCGGCTTCGGCCGACCCGATGTCTGGGAGCCGGAAGAAGTCTTCTGGGGCCCCGAGGACGAATGGTTGGGCGACGAGCGCTACAGCGGTGACCGCGAACTCTCCGGTCCGCTCGGCGCGGTTCAGATGGGCCTGATCTACGTCAATCCGGAAGGCCCCAACGGCCAGCCGGATCCGATTGCATCGGCCCGCGACATCCGGGAGACGTTCCGCCGCATGGCGATGAACGATGAGGAGACCGCGGCGTTGATCGTCGGCGGCCACTCGTTCGGCAAGACGCACGGCGCCGGTAACCCGGACCTGGTCGGACCGGAGCCGGAGGCCGCACCGATCGAAGCACAGGGCCTCGGCTGGAAGAGCACCCATGGTTCCGGCGTCGGCGGGGACGCCATCACCAGTGGCCTCGAGGTCGTGTGGACCCCCACGCCGACCAAGTGGGACAACACCTTCCTGGAAACCTTGTACGGCTACGAGTGGGAGCTGACCAAGAGCCCTGCGGGTGCCTGGCAGTACACCGCAAAGGACGGCGCCGGCGCGGGCACCATCCCGGATCCGTTCGACGGACCGGGTCGTAACCCGACGATGCTTGTCACCGACGTCGCGCTCCGTGAAGACCCGGCCTACCGGGCGATCACCGAGCGCTGGCTGAAGAACCCGGAGGAACTTGCCGACGCATTCGCCAAGGCGTGGTACAAGCTCCTGCACCGCGACATGGGCCCCGTCACGCGTTACCTCGGCCCCTGGGTGCCGGAGGCGCAGATCTGGCAGGACCCCGTTCCCGCCGTCGAGGGCGACCTGATCGACGCCGCCGACGCCGCTGCGCTGAAGGCGAAGATCCTCGACTCGGGCCTGTCGGTCGCCGAACTGGTGTCGGTCGCGTGGGCGTCGGCCTCGACCTTCCGCTACACCGACAAGCGCGGTGGCGCCAACGGTGCTCGCATCCGCCTTGCCCCGCAGAAGGATTGGGACGTCAACAACCCGGCACAGCTGGCCAAGGTGCTGCCGGTGCTCGAGCAGATTCAGCAGGACTTCAACGCTGGTGCGAAGAAGGTCTCGCTGGCGGACCTGATCGTGCTCGCCGGTAACGCTGCCGTTGAGAAGGCGGCGAAGGACGCCGGTGTCGATATCACGGTGCCGTTCTCGGCGGGTCGTACCGACGCCTCACTGGAGCAGACCGATGTCGAGTCGTTCTCAGTGCTCGAGCCGCGCGCCGACGGTTTCCGCAACTACCTGCGGGCCGGCGAGAAGGCTCCGGCCGAGTTCCTGCTGCTGGACAAGGCGTACCTGCTGAACCTGTCGGCTCCCGAGCTGACGGTTCTCGTCGGTGGTCTGCGTGTCCTCGGTGCGAACTACGGCGACACCAAGCACGGCGTCTTTACCGACAAGCCGGGCGTGCTGTCGAACGACTTCTTCGCCAACCTGCTCGACGTGAGCACGGAGTGGAAGGTGTCGGAGACGGAGAACGTCTACGAGGGCACCGACCGGGTGACCGGCGCGGCCAAGTGGACCGCAACGGCTGCCGACCTCGTGTTCGGTTCGCACTCGCAACTCCGCGCGCTGGCCGAGGTCTACGGCTCGGACGACGCGAAGCAGAAGTTCGTTGAGGACTTCGTCGCGGCATGGGCGAAGGTGACCGACCTGGACCGGTTCGATCTGGCCTGATCCAGGTCACCGACCGACAGCGGCACCCCGCGGGCGTATTGCCCGCGGGGTGCCGTTCGTTTGCCCGACGAGCGCTACCCAGCGATTTCGGTTCGCGCCGAGAAGCTTTCGCGATGGATCGCGTCCGCGAGTGGGCGCCGCGACCGCCAGTCGAAGCGCTCGAGGTCCGGGACCTGCTGAAACTCCGTGACCGGGCCAACACACAGCCAGGCGATGATCTCGACGCCCTCGGGAACCTGCAGCAGCTCGCGGAGGAACGCCTCGCGATAGAACGACACCCAGCCGACGCCGATGCCCTCGGCAGTCGCGGCCAGCCAGAGGTTCTCGATGGCGAGGGCCACCGACAGCTTCCCGGTTTCCTCGATGGTGTGCCTGCCGAGGATGTGCCGGCCGCCGCGCGCCCGATCGTAGGTGACCACAATGCCGTCCCCGACTGCTC
>NZ_LRRB01000300.1 GCF_001646865.1 Aldersonia kunmingensis
GATCCCGCCGCCCGGCAGCTCGGCCAGCCGCTCGGGTGCGCCACCCTCGTCCGCCGACCGTGCGATCTCGGCTAGTGCCGCAACGGTTTTGCGCTCGAACACGTCTCGCGGCCGGAACAGCACGCCGCGTGCCTTCGCCCGGGAGACCAGCTGAATCGACACGATGCTGTCGCCGCCGAGCGCGAAGAAGGAATCGTCGACGCCGACCCGGTCGAGGCCGAGCACCTCCGCCATGACCTCGGCGATCGTCTCCTCGAGCGCCGTGGACGGCGCCCGCAGCGAGCGGGCCGCGAAGTGTGGTTCCGGGAGCGCATCTCGGTCGAGCTTGCCCACCGGCGTCAACGGGACCGCGTCGAGCACCATGATCGATGCCGGAACCATGTGCGCAGGCAGCGCCCGCGCGGCGAATTCGATCAGGGCGTCGACGTCGATCGCCTGTCCTTGCGCCACAACGACATACGACACCAGAGCGACTGCTCCCACGGCACCGGTGTGACCAACCGTGACCGCGAAGTCGACACTTTCGTGAGAGGTGAGGACCGCATCGATCTCGCCGAGTTCGATCCGGAACCCGCGCACCTTCACCTGGAAATCACTGCGGCCCACGTATTCGACATCGTCGCTCTCGGTCCAGCGCACGACGTCACCAGTGCGGTACATCCGCTCGCCGGGCGCGCCGAACGGGTTCGCCACGAACCGCGCGGCGGTCAACGCCGGCCGATCGTGGTACCCGCGAGCCAATTGCGTACCAGCCGAATACAATTCACCGGAAACGCCGACCGGCGCCGGATGCAGCCGCTCGTCGAGCACCACCGACTGCATTCCTCGAATCGGGCCGCCGATGACAACCCGGTCATCGACCGAAAGCGGACGACTGATGTTCGTCATGATCGTCGTCTCGGTCGGGCCGTAACCGTTGAATAGTTCGCGACCCGGCGCCCACCGCCGGACCAATTCGGCAGGCACCGCTTCACCACCGGCGACCAGGACGCGGAGGGCGTCCAAACCGTCCACGGGCACCGAAGCAAGCGCAGCCGGCGTGATAAAGGCATGCGTCACACGCTGCGTCGCCAGCAGCGCCGCCAATTCGTCACCGCCGTAGATCTCGGGCGGGCAGACGACCAGCGTCGCGCCTGCGCCGATCGCGAGCAACAACTCCAGCATCGACGCATCGAACGACGGTGAAGCGAAGTGCAGCACTCGGGACTCGGCGGTCACCCGGTACCGCTCCCGCTGCTCCACGGTGTAGTTGGGCAAGCCGGCATGGGTGACCACGACGCCCTTGGGCAGACCGGTCGAACCAGAGGTGTAGATCATGTACGCGGGGTTGGCCGGCCGCACCGGACGAATTCGGTCGCGGGCATCGATCGGCGTCGTCGCCAGCGCGTCGAGCTGTCCGGAGTCGTCGAGCTCGTCCATCTCGAGCCACTGCACCGCGTCGGGCAGCCCGGCTCGCGCGGACGAGACCGTGAGTCCGAGCAGCGCGCCCGAATCGGTGATCATGTGCATGATCCGCTCGGCCGGGTAGGTCGGGTCCATCGGCACGCACGCCGCGCCAGTCTTGGCTACCGCCCAGGTCGCCACGACGGACTCGAGGGACCGGCGGATACCGACGGCGACAAGGTCGTCGGCACCGATACCTCGATCGATCAGCAAGCGCGCCAAGCGGTTCGATGCATCGTCCAGTTCCCGGTAGCTGAGCTGACGGTCCTCGAACACGACAGCGGTGCCGCCCGGGTTGAGCGCTACGGCTTCGGCGAGCAGGTCCGCGAACACCTTTCCGGCCGGCACTCCGCCCGGACCGATCCGCGACACCAGGTCGTCGCGTTCGGTTGCCGCGAGGATGTCGATGTCGCCGGTCGGCGTGCGCGGGTCGGCCAGCACCGCATGCAGCGTGCGCAGAAACCGGTCGGCCAAGGTGGCGATGCGGTCGGCATCGAACAGATGTGGCAGGTACTGGAACTTGAACTCGAGTCGAGCACCGGTGATCGCAAGCACCGACAGCGGATAGTGCGTCACGTTCGCCATGTCGATGTCGGTGATGCTCATACCGAGCAGCGCGTCGGCCGAGGAGATGCCCGCCGCATCGATCGGGTAGGACTCGTAGACCATCAGCGTGTCGAACTCGGCGCCCGGTCCGGCTGTGGCGAGGATGTCGGCGAGCCCGACGAAGTGGTGCGCCAGCAGGTCGGCCTGCTCTCCCTGCAGCCGGACCAGCAACTCCGAAACCGATTCGGCCGGATCATATTTCACCCGAACGGGCAGCGTGTTGATGAACAGTCCGACCATCGACTCGATATCGGCCAGCTCCGGGGGTCGGCCGGACACGGTCGTGCCGAAGACCACGTCGGTGCGGCCGAGCAGCCGGCCAAGGAGGATGCCCCAGACCGCCTGTGCCACGGTGTTCACGGTGACGCCGATACCCGCGGCGAACGAGGACAGCGTCGATGTGGTGGCCTCGTCGAGTTCCACCGAGTATTCCACTGCCACCGCGGTGCTTTCGACCTCGGCATCGGGTGCGAGCAGGGACGGCTCTTCGACACCGGCAAGTGCGTGGCTCCACACCTCGAGTGACTCCGCGGTGTCGCGTTGAACCACCCACTCCAGGAAGGCCCGGTACGACCGGACCGGGGGAAGCACCGAGCCGTCGCCCCGGGTCGCATAGAGCGTCAGCATGTCCTTGAGCAGCAACGGCATCGACCAGCCGTCCAGCAGGATGTGATGGTTGGTTACCACCAGGCGGTACCGGTCAGCCCCGAGCCGCAGCAGGTTGAACCGAATCAGAGGCGGGGCGGCGAGGTCGAAATTGCGTGCCCGATCCTCGGCGAGAAACCGGGCGACGACCGCATCCTGGTCGTCCGATTCGGTGAGATCGACTTCGGCCCATGGGATCTCGACCGAGTCCAGCACCACCTGGACACCGCCGCCCGCATCGTCGGTGACGAACGCGGTGCGCAGGTTCGGATACCGGTTCAGCACCGCTCGAGCAGCGATGCGCAGTCCCGCCGGATCCACCCCTCCCTCGAGATCCATCGAGACCTGGACGATGTAGACGTCCACGTCCGCCGTCGCCATGATCGCGTGGAACATGAGGCCGCTCTGCAGCGGCGCCAACGGCCAGACATCCACCAGGTGCGGGAAGCGCGATTCCCATCGTTCGATATCGGACTGGCCGACCGACACCAGTGGCAGGTCCGACGGCGTCCGTCCACCGGCACCCGCCGTACCGACATACCGCACCACGGCGTCCAACGCCGACACCCACAACGCGGCGAGCTCGTCGACCTCAGCGGTGGTCAGGACACCGGTGGGGAAGGCGAACCGGGCCGACAACGCCCCTCCGACCACGATTGCGTTGATGTCCACGGCAGCCATGGCGGCCATGTCGCGGTCTTCGCCGGCCGACACTTCACCGAGGTCCGAGGCCGGAATCCAGCCGAGCTTGTCCATGCCCTGCGGAAGATCGGCCGCCGAGATCCGGCCCAGATAGTTGAAGCTGATCTGCCCCACCGGACCAACCGGCAATTGTGCGGCGGTCTCGTCGTTCAGGTAGCGCAGCATGCCGTAGCCGATGCCTCGGTCCGGCACCGCGAGCAGTTGCTCCTTGACCGCCTTCACCGCGGATCCGATGCCCGCACCGCCGGCGAACGCGTCGTCGAGGTCGATGCCGGCCAGATTCAGCCGAACGGGGTACATGGTGGTGAACCAGCCAACGGTCCGCGACAGGTCGGCACCGGGGACGACGTCCTCTTCACGTCCGTGTCCCTCGAGCCGGATCAGCGCGGACGCCTCGTCCACACCGCGGCGCGCGCGCCAGCGCGCCACAGCCAGGGCGAGCGCGGCCAACAGCGCGTCGTTGACGCCGCCGTGAAATGCCTGCGGCACCCGGGTCAGCAGCGCGTCGGTGGCTTCGGGGGTCAGTTCGACGCGAACCGCGTCGATGGTTGCGGCCACGTCGACCGTCGCGTCGAGTTGGCGCCGACCCAGCACCGGGTCTGCGCCTTCGATCACCTTGCGCCAGAACGGCAATTCCGCCACGCGCTCCGGCCGCTGCGCCTCGTCGACGAGTCCGGTGGCCCACCGCCGCATCGACGTGCCGACCTCGGGCAGATCGGCCGGAGCTCCACTCGACACCTGCGCCCAAGCGGTGATCAAGTCGGGAATGATGATGCGCCAGGAAACGCCGTCGACCACAAGGTGGTGCAACGCGACGATCAGGCGGCCGGTGCGCCCGGAGTCTTGGCCCGGATCGAGCCAAACAAATTGCGCAACAATGCCCTTGGCGAGGTCGAAGCGACCGAGCGCGGTATCGAGCTCCGCCGATGCGATCGCAGTGAGCGACGGCTCGTCCAATTCGGCGTCGAATGGCACGTGATGCACCAACTTGCCGACATCGGCCCGACCCGCCGGGTCGACCTGCAACTGCCACTCGCCGTCCGCATTTCGGCCCAAGCTCGAGCGCAACATGTCGTGCCGCTCGACGAGCGCAGACAGTGTTGCCACGACTCCGGCGCGGTCGATGCCCTCGGGCAATTCGAGGGTGATGGTCTGGTTGAACCGGCCGTACCCACCACCGCGGGCGAGCATGAACTGCACCACCGGCAGTAGCGGCATGTCACCGACTCCGCCACCGGGCAGTTCGTCGAGAACCACGACCGCGCCCTCCGCCTCGTCGGCGAGCTGGGCGATTTCTGCAAGTGCGGCAACGGTTCTGCGGTCGAATACGTCACGCGGAGTGAACAGCACACCCCGCGCCTTGGCGCGGGCGACCAACTGGATCGAGATGATGCTGTCGCCGCCGAGCGCAAAGAACGAATCGTCGATACCGACACGCTCGAGCCCGAGCGTCTCCGCGAACACGTCGGCGATGGTCTTTTCCAGCGCGGTTCGCGGCTCCCGGTATTCGATCGTCTCGCCGAAAATTGGTGCCGGCAGCGCGTTGCGGTCGAGCTTGCCTGCCGGCGTCAGCGGGATCTGGTCGATCACCATGATCGACGACGGCACCATGTGCGCAGGCAGCACCGAGCCGGCGTGCTCGACCAACTCGGCGGTATCAACGCCGCCGTGCGCCGGAACCACGTAGGACACCAGAACTGTTGCACCAGTTGACATCTTGTGGCCGATGGTGGCCGCGAACTCCACCGAGTCGTGGCTGGAAAGGGTGGAGTCGATCTCGCCGAGCTCGATCCGGAACCCGCGCACCTTCACCTGAAAGTCGTTGCGGCCCAAGTACTCGAACTCGCCCGACGCATCGCGGCGGACCAGATCGCCGGTGCGGTACATCCGTTCGCCCGGCTGGCCTAATGGATTGGCTACGAACCGCTCCGCGGTCAGGCCGGCACGCTGGTGGTAGCCGCGCGCCAGCAACGCCCCGGACAGGTACAGTTCCCCCGCCGCGCCGGCAGGTACCGGACGCATCCGCGCATCCAGCACCAGCGCCTGCGTGCCGCGGATCGGAACGCCGATGGTCACCCGGCCGGTCGACGTCAACGCGTCGCTGATGTGCGACGCGACGGTAGCCTCGGTGGGACCGTACATATTGAAGAATTCACGCGTGCCGTCGCCTGTCCAACGCGCTACGAGTTCGGCAGGGACGGCCTCGCCGCCGGACATCACCGCACGCAGCTCCGGCAGGTTGTCCGGATCGACGGACGCGAGCGCCGACGGCGTTACGAACGCATGGGTGACCCCCTCGTCGACCAGCAGCGTCGCCAACTCCGCACCGCCGGCAACATTCGGCGGACAGATGATCATGGTCGCGCCGCCGCCGACTGCAAGCAGCAGTTCAAGCACAGAGGCGTCGAACGACGGGGTGGCGAAGTGCAGCGTCCGCGAATCGGTGTCGATGCCGAACCGCTCGCGCTGCTCGACGGCCAGGTTCGCCAGACCCGAATGGGTAACCACGACACCCTTGGGTAGGCCGGTCGAGCCGGAGGTGTAGATGATGTAGGCCGCATCCTCGACACGCAACGGGCGCACGCGGTCCGCGTAGGACACCGGGTGATCGGGAATGCCGTCGAGCCGCGCGATGAGTTCCTGGCCGTCGATGACCAGCCACGACACCGCATCGGGCAAGCCCGTGCTGTCCGAGGTCACCGTTAGTCCGAGGCGAGCACCCGAATCGGTGACCATGTGCTCGATGCGTTCTACCGGGTAGTTCGGGTCTACCGGGACGAACGCGGCGCCAGTCTTGGCCACCGCCCACACCGAAAGCACGGATTCGATGGATCGGCGCACGCCAAGGGCGACGACGTCACCAGGACCTACGCCCTCCGCGATCAACACCCGGGCCAGCCGCGATGACTGTGCGTCCAACTCGCGGTAGGTCAGCACGCGGTCGGTGAAGATCAGTGCAGGATTGTCACCACCGAGGTCGACCGCCGCGGACAGCAGCTGCGGCAGCATGGGTGCCGCCGCGCGCCGACGCTGTGGACGCGCGCCCCTGCGCTCCCGGCGGCCTTCGCCGCGACGTGAGGTGGCCTTGGGCTCCAGTTCGCTCATCGCCTGACACCGTGCTGTTCGGACGCATCACGCAAACGCATTGAGCCTGGCCACCTCTTCGTCGATTCTTTTCGCGGTCACGCGAGAATTCCCCATCCACCCAACCACCCGATCTACCGACTCGGCCGATCGGGCAGGTGGGGCATTCCCCCGTAGCGTATCGGCGCCCGCCACGGTTGTGTTGCACTGATCGCCCACGGTGAACGTCGGCGAACCCTGCCGAACGCGCGCCCGATCAGTCCACCGGTGGTGGCGATAGGAACAGCGGACCGTCGCTCCATACCGTCCGGTCATGCGACCAACGTTGCACCGCCTCCGGGCTGGGCGAGCCGTCGACCAGCACGATCACCTCCAGATCTTCGAGGCCGTCCGGATCCATCGCGTCGAGCAGTGCGCCGGGCAGGAACGCGTGGGTGATCCATTCGTCGGCGAGCACGTCCTCGAGGTCACCCGAGTCGGTGTCGGTGATCACGATGGCCGCGCCAGCGGTTCCCGCAACCAGGAACTCCAGGAGCCCAGCGTGCTGGTCGGCACCGACGAGCAGGGTCCGCGACTCGTAGTTCAACGCGTACTTCTCACGGGCACTATCTGCGTGGCCACACAGCGCACCCTGCGCGACCAGGCCCCAGCCGTTCCCCGAAGGCACGAATGCCGCTGGATGGCTTTCCAGCAAATCCCGCCCGCGGTCGGCATAGCTGACCGGGTGCCCGGGTGCTGCCGCGACCGCGTCCGCGACCTCGGGAGCGTCCACAACGAGCCAGCGCACCGAATCCGGCAAACCTGACACCAAGTCCGCGGTGGTCAACCCCATACCGATCGGCGCATCCACCGTCGGTAGCGCCGGATCGACCGGGTCGATCGCGACGAACGCCGCGCCCGTTTTGGCCACTGCCCACAAGGCCGTGATCGACGCGCTCGATCGCGGCATCGCTACCGCCACGACATCGCCCGGCCCGGCTCCGTGCTCGATCAGCACACGCCCCAGCTTCGACGAGTCGCGGTCGAGGTCCGCATACGTCACGTCGGTTCCGTCGACAGCCAGTGCAGGGGCCTCCGGATCGTCCTCGACCACCTTCGCCAACAGCTGCGGCAGGGTCCGCGTACCCACCTGCACGCTCGACGCTATCCCCGCGCCACCGCTCGATGCCGCCAGCGCCTCGGCCCGTTCGGCGGCATCCAGGATGTCGACGTCGGCGATCCGGTTATCGGGCTGCTCGGCAAGCACCGTGAGGACCCGTTCCAGCCGTGCGGCGATCGCCTCCACATCGGCGAGATCGAAGCTGTTCGTCTGGTACTTCAGCTTGATCCCGATGGTCTCCTCTGCGGTGACCAGGACGGTCAGCGGGTAGTGGGCGGCGTCGGCTACGTCGACGCCCGTCACTTCCATGCCGTCGATGGAACTCGCCGCGGCCAGCCCCTCCTTGTCGATCGGATACGACTCGAATACCAGCAGCGTGTCGAACAGCGTGCGCAAGCCGGTCGCGCGCTGGATGTCCGGCAGCCCGATGAAATGGTGCTCGAGCAGGTCGGCCTGCTCGCCCTGCACATGCTGCAACAGTGCCGCGACACTCGACGCCTCATCGATCTGGATCCGCACCGGAATGGTGTTGATGAACAGACCGACCATGGACTCGACGCCGGCCAGGTCGGCGGGGCGACCCGAGACGGTTGCGCCGAAGACGACATCGTCGCGCCCGGTCATCCGCCCGAGCAGGATCGCCCACGCGGTCTGCACCAGCGTGTTGACCGTGACACCAAGCGCAGCACCCACCTCGAGCACTCGCTTGCCTTGCGCCGGATCGAGCGCGAGGACGTGTTCCCCGATCTCGTGGTGCGCATCCGAACCGTGCTCGGGCGACAACAGCGTCGGCTCCGTGACCCCCTGCAACTCCGCGGTCCAGGCCGCGAGCGACCCGGTGCGGTCGCGGTGCGCGAGCCATTGCATGTAGCTGCGATACGGCATCACTCGCGGCAGCACGGACTGATCGCCCCGGACTGCGTACAGCACCAGCAGATCACGCATCAGCAGCGGCATTGACCAGCCATCCAGCAGGATGTGGTGGCTGCACATCACCAGGTTGTACTTCTGCGGCGCCGTCTTGATCAGCATGAAGCGCATCATCGGCGGGGATGTCATGTCGAAGTGCTCGGTGCGGTCGGCAGCGATCAGTCGCTGCAGTTCCTCGTCCCGATCCGATTCGTCCAGGTCGGTCAGATCGATTTCACGCCATGGCAATTCGACGTGATTCAACACGAGCTGCACGGCGCCTTCACCCGGGTCGGTGACGAATGCTGTGCGCAGGTTCGGGTAGCGGTCGAGCACGATCTCGGCGGCCTGGCGCAACCGGCCCGGATCGACCGTGCCACTGAGCTCGAGCACAGCCTGCATCATGTAGACGTCGACTTCCGACCGATTGAGCAGGGCGTGGAAGTGCAGGCCCGACTGCAGCGGCGACAACGGCCAGGCGTCGGTGAGCGACGGATACTCGTTTTCCCACGTGTCGATCTCGGCCTGCCCGACGCGCACCAACTGCAGATCGGACGGAGTGAGACCACCGGCATCCGGCCGCGCGGTATGCCGTGCCAACGCCCCGAGTGCCGATACCCATAGGTCGGCCAGTTCCTTCACCTCTGCGTGCGACAACACCCCGGTCGGGAAGGCAAGTCCCGCACTGAGGACCGTGCCGTCCGGCCCGTCCGTGGTGATCGCGTTGATATCGATCACGCCGTTGGCCGGCATGTCCGCATCCATCGGCACGGTGAGGTCGCCGAGGTCGCCGACCGGCGCCCAGCCGAGGTCGGCGAGTTCGGCGGGCACGTCCGCCGCACTAACTCGGCCCAGATAGTTGAAGCTGATCTGCGCGGGCGCGAACGCAGCCAACTCAGCTCCCGTTTCCGGGTTGAGGTGACGCAGCATGCCGTAGCCGATGCCCTTGTCCGGCAAGGCAAGTAACTGCTCCTTGACTGCCTTGATCGCCGCACCTGCGGCCGGACCGCCGGCAAACGCATCGTCGAGGTCCACGTCAGCGAGGTCGAACCGCACCGGATTCACGCTGGTGAACCAGCCCACCGTACGGGACAGGTCGGCTCCGGCAACGACGGATTCCTCGCGCCCGTGGCCCTCGAGCCGGACAAGCGTTGCGGACGTGCGGACACCCCGGTCGGCGCGCCACTTGCGCACCGCCAACGACAGTGCGGCAAGCAAACCGTCGTTCACGCTGCCGTGGAAGGCACTCGGCACCGCGGTCAGCAGCGCTCCGGTCACCTCGGCGGAGAGCCTGACGCCCACCCGCTCCACCGTTGCGCCGGTATCGACGGCGGGGTCGAACGCCCGGCGGCCCAGTGGTGGGTCGTAACTGGCTGAAATGTCGCGCCACAACGCAAGTTCGCTCACTCGCCGCGGCGAACGAGCCTCATCGACGAGCGCGTGGGCCCAGCGCCGCACCGATGTGCCGGTGGCCGCTAGTGCGGGTTCCTGGCCGGCAGCGAGCTGCGACCACGCAATTGCCAAGTCCGGGATGAGAATTCGCCACGACACGCCATCGACAACGAAGTGGTGAGCGACCACCAGCAAGGCACCGGGCCGGTCCCCGAAATCGAACCAGACAAGTTGCAGCATTGACGGCTCGGCGGGGTCGAGCCGATCCATTGCTGCATCGGTTTCGGTCAGCGCAAGTTTATTGAGTGCCGCCTCGTCGAGGTCGGAATCAACCGCTACGCGCCGCACCAACCGAGCCACGTCGACCGAGCCCTTCGGCAAGACGTCGAAGCGCCAACGAGATTCGGTATCGGGACGCGCGGTCAGCCGGGCACGCAAGATGTCGTGCCGGTCGAAGGCTGCCTCGAAGGTCCGCACCAAATCACTGTGCTCGATGCCGGCAGGTAGCCGCAGCACGATCGACTGCGAGAAGCGACTGTGCGATCCGCCCTCGCCCAACAGTCCGGCCATGATCGGGGTCAGAGGCATCTCACCGACGCCACCACCCGGCAGCTCCTGCAACTGCACGGCCGCCGTCGGCTCCCCGAGAATGGCGGCTTCGGCGATCCCGGCCACCGTCCGGCGTTCGAAGACGTCGCGCGGCGTAAAGACGACCCCACGCGCCTTCGCACGCGAGACCAACTGAATCGACATGATGCTGTCGCCGCCGATAGCGAAGAAGGAGTCGTCGAGACCGACCTGATCCACCCCGAGTACGTCGGCAAAGACCTCGGCGAGAATGGCCTCTACCTTGCTTGTGGGAGAACGGAATTCGCGAGGAGCAAGCACGGGCACTGGCAGCGCCTTGCGGTCGAGCTTGCCGACGGGAGTCAGCGGGATCTCGTCGAGCACCACGATCGCCGCCGGCACCATATGCGGCGGCAGGGTCTTGGCCGCAAACCCGGTGAGCTCTTCGGTGTCGATGCCGCGACCGGGCACGGCGAGCACGTAGGACACCAGAATCGTGGCCCCGGCATCGGTTTCGCGTCCGACGGTGATCGCGTACTCGACGTCGGGGTACTCGGCCAGCACCGTATCGATCTCACCCAACTCGATACGGAAGCCGCGCACCTTCACCTGGAAATCGCTGCGCCCCACATAGTCGAGCTCGAAAGTGGCCGCGCCGGGATCTGCCACCGTCGGCATCCCGTCGACGGCGTACCAACGCACCAGGTCCCCGGTCCGATACATACGGGCGCCCGGCGCCCCCCACGGATTCGGCACAAACCGCTCCGACGTCAACGCCGCCCGGTTGTGATAACCGCGCGCCAACGCGCCGCCCGCAAGATAGAGCTCGCCTGCAACTCCCGGCGGCACCGGATGCAACCGGGCGTCGAGCACCATTGCGCTCATGCCCGCCACCGGTTTACCGATGGTGACGTGCCGCCCCGGCTGCAAGTGCGCGTACGACGAGATGATCGTCGTCTCCGTCGGGCCGTAGCCGTTGAAATACTGCCGCCCCGGCGCCCACTTGGCCAACAACTCCGGCGTGGTCACATCACCACCGACCGAGACCACTTCGAGGTCGGTGATCCCCGCTGGGTCCACCGTGCCCAGAACAGCAGGCGTGATGATCGTGTGCGTCACCCGCTCGTCCTTGAGCAGCTCACCCAGCTCTGCACCACCGATGATCTCCGGGGGCACGATCACCAGCGTCGCGCCCACATAGAACGCTGCGGTCCACTCCAAAACCGACGGGTCGAAGCTCGGCGAACAAATGTGCAGGAATCGCCCAGCCGAGCTCATCTGGTACAGGTCGTTAGCCACCTCGACCAAACCGCCCAACCCGGAATGGGTCACCGTGACCCCCTTGGGCAGGCCTGTCGATCCGGAGGTGTAGATCACGTACGCCGGATGATGCGTCCGCAACGGCGCCAGCCGGTCCGGATCCGTCACCGGTGCCGCCGACTGCTGCTCGACCAACGTCTCCGTTGCCGGGTTGTCGAGCAACAACCAGCTGTCGGGCTCGGGCAGATTCGCGACGAACTCGCCGGTGGTGATCCGCACCGCCGCAGCCGAATCCGTGAGCATGTGGCGGACGCGATCCTCGGGATACGACGGATCGACCGGCACATGCGCTCCACCAGCCTTTGTCACCGCCCACGCGGCGGCAACCATCTCGTAGGAGCGCGGGAAGGCCAACGCCACCAACGTTTCCGGACCCACTCCGCGCGCGATCAACACTCTTGCCAACCGGGAGGAGTATTCGTCCAACTCGCGATAGGAGATCGACCGCCCCCGGTACCGCACCGCGGTCTTGTCCGGATCCAGGTTCACCCCGTGCGTCAATTCATCGGGCATCAACCCGCGCACCATCACCTCGTCACCGTGCACGTGGGTCAGCTGCTCGTACTCGGCAGTCGACAACATGCGCAGATCCCCAACGGGACTGCGGGGTGCGGACACGATCGAAGCCAGCAACAACGTGAATCGATCCGCGAAGCCCCGCACCGTCGACTCGTCGAAGAGGTCTCGGGCGAAGAGGAATTCGGCCCACATTCCATCTTCGGCCGTGCTGTCGCGCAGGGTCAGCTGCAGATCGAACTTCGCCAGACCCGCCTCGAAATCGACCGCGGTAATGCTCAGCCCCGGCAACTCAGCACTCGTCGGCGGCAGGTTGTCGAACGACAACGCCACCTGGAACAACGGATGCCGTGCGGTCGACCGCTCCGGATTCAGCAACTCGACCAACCGCTCGAACGGGATATCCGAATGCGCGAACGCGCCCAGATCCGTCTCCCGTGTGCGGTCGAGTAGCTCCGTGAACGACAGGTCCGGTTCGACATGGGTGCGCAGCACGAGACCGTTGACGAACATGCCGATCAGATCGTCCAACTCCGGCTCGCCACGACCCGCAATCGGGGTGCCGATCGCAATGTCGGAGGTGCCCGACATCCGCGCCAAGAACACCGCCAACGCGGCGTGCACCACCATGAACATCGTCACGCGATGGGTGCGCGCGATGTCGGCAAGCCCCCGCTGCACCTCGGCGTCGATCCGGAAGTTGACCTGCCCGCCGGCAAACGACTGCACCGTTGGCCGCGGCCGATCGGCGGGCAAATTCAGCTCATCCGGCAGACCCGCCAAGTTGTTTCGCCAATAGGTCGCCTGCGCGGACAACAAGCTGTCCGGATCGTCCTCGGAACCGAGCACATCCCGCTGCCACAGCGCGAAATCCGCATACTGTACCGGCAACGGCGCCCACGACGGCTCTTCGCCTCGTGAACGAACCGCGTACGCCGCCACCACATCCCGTGCCATGGGCCCCATCGACCAGCCGTCCGCACTGATGTGGTGCGCCACCATCACCAACACGTGCTCGGTGGGCGCCAGTCGCAGAATCTTCACCCGCAACGGCACCCGCGTCGACACGTCGAAACCAGCCGACACGATCTCGGTGATCCGCTCGGCCAGCGCCTCGCCGGTCACTTCCTCGGGTGTCAGATCGAGCAACGCGTCTGCTACCGAGACAAGCGCCTGATAAGGACCGTGCTCGCCTTCGGGGTAGATCGTGCGCAACACTTCGTGCCGCTCGAAGACGTCCCTGACCGCAGCCTCGAGGGCTGCCTGGTCCAAGTCGCCGGTCAAGCGTGCGGCAGTGGGGATGTTGTTGACCGGCGATGCCGTGTCGTATTGGTTGAGGAACCACATGCGCTGCTGCGCAAGCGACAACGGAACGAGATCCGGACGCGGCTGCGGCCGTAGCGGCGGGCGGCCACCGGTGCCGGCACGCCTTTCCGCGCGCGCGGACAGCGCCTCGACGGTGCGCGCTTCAAACAGTTCGCTTACACCGATGGTGCTGTCCAAAGCCGCGCCCAGGCGTGCGACCACCTGCGTGGCCACCAGCGAGTTGCCACCGAGCTCGAAGAAGTCGTCGTCCGCACCGACCCGTTGTACGCCAAGCACATCGGCGAAGATTCCCGCCACGATCTCTTCGATCGGCGTCGACGGCGCGCGGAACACTTTCGTTCCGAAAACTGGTGCCGGCAACGCCTTTCGATCCAGCTTGCCCGACGGGTTCAGCGGCAACTCATCGAGCACCACGAACGTCGCCGGCACCATGTAGCCCGGCAGCTGCTCGGCCAAGGCGGTGCGCAGGTTGTCGACCTCGACGGCGGCGGCCACCGCAGGCACCACGTAGCCGACGAGCTGCTCGCCGACGTTCGCGTCGGTCCGCACCACGACCACGGCCTGGTCCACCTCGAGCCGGGCAGTAATGGCCGCCTCGACCTCACCGAGTTCGATCCGCAGTCCACGCAACTTGACCTGGAAATCGGTGCGGCCGAGGTATTCCAGCTCACCGCTGCGGGTCCACTTCACCAGGTCACCGGTTCGGTACATTCGTTCGCCGGCGGGCCCGTACGGATTGGCTACGAACCGGTCCGCGGACAGGTCCGGTCGCCGCACGTAGCCACGTGCCAGTTGCACACCCGCCAGATACAGCTCTCCCGGAGCGCCCACCGGTACCGGCCGCAAGCGTGCATCGAGCGCGAAAACCTGCGTGTTGAACACGGGCGCACCGATCGGCACCGCCACGGTGTCGGCGTCGACGACCTCGTGGAACGTCACGTCAACTGCGGCCTCGGTCGGCCCGTACAGATTGTGCAACCGTGCCCCGGTCAGCGCGCGCATGCGCTGCGCCACCGTCGTGGGGAGCGCCTCACCCGATGCGAACACCCGGCGCAACGGGACCGAGCGCGTCCGATCGGCCTGCTCCAGGTGCGCCACGAAAACCGCCATCATTGACGGGACGAAGTGCGCCGTGGTCACCGATTCGGTATCGATCAGCTGCGCCAGGTACGCCGGATCGCGATGCCCGTCCGGACGGGCAACAACCAACCGCGCGCCGACCTGCAACGGCCAGAAGAACTCCCACACACTTACGTCGAACGTGGCAGGTGTCTTCTGCAACACCGAATCCGTGCCATCCAGTCCGTACGCCGCCTGCATCCACACCAGTCGGTTGACGATCGCCTCGTGCGAAACCGCCACGCCCTTCGGGCGACCGGTTGACCCCGAGGTGAAGATCACATACGCCGTATTGCCTGGCCGCACCGCCGAACCCGGCGACACCGGCTCGAATTCCGACAGATCGAGCGTGTCGATCCGGATCGTCCGCACCGCAACCTCGGTCGCGAATTCGTCTGCGGTCGTGGTTAATACACACACCGGCCGGGCAGTGTCGAGGATGTAGCCGATGCGCTCGTCCGGGTGGTCCGGATCCAGCGGCACGTATGCGCCCCCGGCCGCGGTCACCGCGTACATGCCGACCACCAGATCCAACGATCGCCGCATCCCCAACGCGACCAACGACTCCGGGCCAACGCCTTGGGAAATCAACCAGCCTGCAAGTCGATTCACCCGAGCCGCGAATTCCGCGTACGACAGCGACTCGCCCTCGAAGGACACCGCGGTCGCATCCGGGGTGAGCGCTACCTGCGATTCGAACATCGACACCAGAGTCGCCGAAGAATCCACCACCGCGGCGGAATCGTTCCAGCGCGAAAGAACCAACGCGCGCTCGGACCGATCCAACAGTTCGATATCGCCGACGGAAACGTGAGGATCGACCGACACCGCCGCCAACACCCGCACGAACCGCTCCGCGAAGGAGGCAATCGTCTCTTCGTCGAAAAGCTCTGTGGCGTAATTGAAGACGGCGTCGATGCCCGCTGCTTCGCCGACACCGTCGGCAACCTCGCCCATGATGAGCTGGAGATCGAACTTCGCCAGCTGCGCGTCGAAGGAAACGCCGGAAATGCTCATATCCGGCAGCTCCAGCGACACCTGTCCCGTGTTCTGGAAAGTCAGCATGACCTGGAACAGCGGATGATGCGCCTGAGACCGAGGCGGGTTGAGGACCTCGACCAGCCGCTCGAACGGCAGGTCGGAATGTCCGAAGGCGGCAAGGTCGCCGGCACGCGCGGCACGGAGCAGATCGGCGAACGAAACCTTCCCATCCACCCTGGTGCGGAGCACCAACGTGTTGACGAACATGCCGACCAGATCGTCGAGCTCCTGCTCACCGCGGCCCGCGATGGGCGTGCCGATCGCGATGTCGTCGCTGCCGCTCAATCTTGACAGCAGCACCGCGAGCGCGGCGTGCACAACCATGAACACCGAGGCGTTGTGCGCCTTCGCCAGCTGGTCAACATCACGCTGAACCTCGCGGGAGATCGAGAATGCATAAGTTGCACCACGATTCGACGCGATCGCCGGACGCGGCCGATCGGTTGGCAGGTCCAACTGCGCCGGCAGGCCAGCAAGCTCCTCGGACCAGAACCGCACCTGCTGCGAGATCAAGGAATTCGAATCGGCCTCGGAGCCGAGCACCGCTCGTTGCCAGAGTGCGTAGTCGGCGTACTGGACCAGCAGCGGCGCCCAACCGGGAACGTCGCCCTGTGCACGTGCGGTGTAGGCGATCGCGATGTCACGCGCCAGCGGTCCCATGGACCATCCGTCCGTGGCGATGTGATGCGCGACGACCACGAGCACGTGCTCGTTCTCGCTGACCGCGAACAACCGCACCATAAGCGGCACCGTCGCCGTTACGTCGAACGCCGCGGTTGCCGCGGCAATCACACGATCCATCAACTCGTCGGCGGTAACCGGTTCCACGACGAGGTCGGAGAACACCCGCGCCACCGGCAGAATCAGCTGATAAGGATCGCCCTCGGCTGTGTGCGGATAGACCGTGCGCAGAATCTCGTGCCGCTCCAGCACATCACCGACGGCCGACCGAAGCGCGCCGAGGTCGAGCCGTCCGGTCAACCTCATCGCTGCCGGAATGTTGTTGGCTGCCGATGCCGGATCGAAACGGTTCAGGAACCACATCCGCTGCTGCGCGAGCGACAACGGCACCAGCTCCGGTCGCGGCTGCGGGACCAGCGGCCAGCGGCCCCCGGCGCCGACATGAGACTCGATGCGCGAGGCCAGCGCCTCGACCGTCGACGCCTCGAACAGCAAGCGCACCGGGACCCGGGTATCAAGGGCAGCGCCGATCCGCGCGCACGCCTGCGTCGCAATCAGCGAGTTGCCGCCCAACTCGAAGAAGTCGTCATCCAGACCCACTCGCGTCGGCGCGCCACCCTTCGCCCCGCTGATCCCGATTCCGAGCAGTTCGCGGAACACATCGGCAATCGAATGCTGAATCGGCGTCGCCGGCGCCCGGAACTCCTTGACCTCGAACTCCGGTTCGGGCAAGGCCTTTCGATCGATCTTGCCAGCGGAATTGAGTGGGAAGGCCTCGAGTACCAGCACCGCCGAGGGCACCATGTACGACGGCAGCGCCGCCACCAACTTCCCGCGCAGTTCGGCGACGTCGGGTGTCCGCCCGCGGTCCGCCACCACGTAGCCGACCAGACGATCGCCGACGTGTGGGTCCGACCGCAGAACGACGACAGCCTGAGTGATGGCCTCCTGCGCGACCAGTGCCGCTTCGATCTCGCCCAGCTCGATGCGCAGGCCACGCAGTTTCACCTGGAAGTCGGTGCGGCCCAGGTATTGCAGTTCGCCAGATCCGTTCCACCGCACCAGGTCGCCGGTTCGGTACATCCGTGCACCGGAGGGCCCGAACGGGCAGGCAACAAAGCGCTCCGCGCTCAGATCGGAACGCCCGGCGTAGCCACGAGCGATCTGTGCGCCCGTCAGATACAGCTCTCCCCCGACACCAGGGGGAACCGGCCGCATCCTGGCGTCGAGCACCAGCGCGGTGCTGTTCCATACCGGCGCCCCGATCGGCACTGCCCCGACCGCGGCCGGATCGACCGGGCTGTGCGTAGCGTGCACAGTGAATTCGGTCGGGCCGTACAGATTGTATGCCGCCGCGCGGGAAACCTGTCGTAGCCCCGCAACGGTTTCGCCGTGCAACGCCTCACCGGCGATCAGCACGGCGCGCAGGGAATCTACCTCTCCAGCAGACACTTCCGCGTTGAACACCGACAGCATCGACGGTACGAACGACGTCATCGTGACGCCCTCGGCCGCGATCACTTCGGCCAGATAGCGGGGATCGCGATGCCCGTCCGGAGCCGCGATCACCATCCGCGCGCCGGCGGTCAAAGTGGAGAACAGCTCCCAGACCGACACGTCGAACGTCGCGGGGGTCTTCTGGAGCACCACGTCATCCGCGCCGATGCCGTACTCGGTAGCGATCCATTGGATCTGATTCGCCACCGCGCCGTGCGATACCGCAACGCCCTTCGGCCGACCGGTCGAGCCGGATGTGAAGATGACATACGCGGAGTTGCTTGCACGCAGGGGCGCACGACGTTCCGCGTCGGACACCTCGGCACTGCTGAACGCGGTCAGATCGAGCGATTCGAGTTCGATCACCGGAGTGTCCGCAGGTGCCTCGAACCGGTCGGCGGACGTAGTGAGAACGCACACCGGAGCCGCGGTTTCCACCACGTAACTGGTCCGTTCGACCGGCTGATCGAGGTCGAGCGGGACGTAGGCGCCGCCGGCCTCCAGGACCGCGTACATGCCGACCACCATGTCGATGGAGCGACGCATACCGAGGGCGACCAGCGTCTCGGGACCGACACCCTGCCCGATCAGCCAACGCGCGAGCCTGCGCACCCGGTCGGCGAACTCGGTGTAGCTCAGCGACTCGGCACCGAAGGTAACCGCAGGCGCATCCGGGGTGGCGCGAACCTGAGACGCGAACGCCGACACCACTGTCTGCTGCGCATCGATCGGCGCTGCGGTGTCGTTCCACTGTCGCAGTACCGCCGCTTGCTCTGCGGTGTCGAGCAGGTCGATGTCACCGACAACCGTGCCGGCATCCGCCGCGACCGACTCCAGTACGCGGACAAAGCGTCGCGCGAATGTCGCCATCGTCTTATCGTCGAAAAGGTCACGCGCGTACGACAATTCGGCGACCATTCCGCCGGGTTCATCCGCGTTGCCTGGCAACTCGGAGAGCGTCAGCTGCAGGTCGAACTTCGCCAGCGAGCTCGGCATCTCGACACCGCTGACGGTAAGTCCCGGCAGCTCGAACGTCGTACTGGTCGCGCCCTGGAACGACAGCATGACCTGGAACAGCGGATGACGAGCCTGCGAGCGCGTCGGATTGAGCACCTCGACAAGTCGTTCGAACGGCACGTCGGCGTGGCCGAAGGCGGCCAGATCGACGCCGCGCACGGCGGCCAGTTGGTCGTCGAAGCGCGCATGCATGTCGATCTCGGTCCGCAACACCAGGGTGTTGACGAACATGCCGATCAAGTCGTCCAGCGCGGCTTCGCCACGTCCTGCGACCGGCGTGCCGATCGCAATATCGCCCGTTCCGGAGAGCCGGGCGAGCAGTACCGCAAGCGCGGAATGTGTCACCATGAACAGCGTCGCGCCGTTGCTCCGCGCCGTTTCAGCAAGGGCACGATGGAGCCCGGGCATGATCGAGAAGCTGTACAGCCCACCGCGTTCCGACGCGATCGCAGGCCGCGGCCGGTCCGACGGCAGGTCGAGCTGCTCCGGAATCCCGTCCAGGGCGCCCCGCCAGAAGTCGATCTGAGTCGAGATCAGCGACCGCGGATCGTTCTCCGACCCAAGCACCTCGCGCTGCCAGATCGCGTAGTCGGCATACTGCACCGGCAGCGGCACCCAAACGGGTTCCCCGCCGTCGAGGCGTGCACTGTAGGCAGTCATCACGTCGCGCGCGAGCGGACCCATGGAGAATCCGTCTGCCGAAATGTGATGCACCACCAGTGTCAGCACATGCTCTGTGGGGCTGATCTCGAACAGCCTGGCACGGAACGGAACCTCGTCGGCAACATCGAAGCCTTGCAGGACGAGATCCCGCATGGCGCCGGGCAACTCGGCCTCGGTGACCTCGACGGTCGTGAGATCGGGAATCACGCGTGCGGTTGGCACGACCACCTGGTACGGCGTTCCGTCGGCGTCCGGATAGCGGGTGCGCAGCGAATCGTGCCGGGCGAGCACGTCGGCTACGGCAATCAACAGCGCCTGCCGGTCGAGTAGACCGGAGAGCCGCACCGCGACCGGAATGTTGTTGACCGCCGACTCGGTGTCGAAGCGGTTCAGGAACCACATCCGTTGCTGCGCAAGGGACAACGGTACGCGGTCGGGCCGCTCGCGCGGCGTCAGGGGCGTGCGCCGTCCCGCGCCGGCGTGCGACTCGGCACGAGCAGCCAGCGCGGCCACGGTCGACGCCTCGAACAGTTCACGGACCGGAACCTGGGTGTCCAACGCGGCGCCGACCCGCGCCACGACCTGGGTCGCGCTCAACGAGTTGCCGCCGAGCTCGAAGAAGTCGTCGTCGGCGCCGACCCGTTCCACGCCGAGGACTTCGGCAAAGATGTCGGCGATCGTCTCCTCGATCAGCGTGGTCGGAGCGCGGAACTCACGCGCCTCGAACACCGGCGCCGGCAATGCTCGGCGGTCCAACTTGCCGGAGGCGTTGAGCGGCAGTTCGTCGAGCACCATCAGCACCGACGGCACCATGTAGGCGGGCAGTTCACGAGCGAGCTGCGCGCGCGCCGCCTCGGTGTCGAGTGCGCGACCGGCGTCCGACACCACATAACCGACGAGCTGCTGGCCCGTCCGGCTATCCGAGTGCGCCACCACGACCGCCTGTGCGACGTCATCCAGGGCGGCGAGTGCAAGCTCGATCTCGCTCAGCTCGATACGCAGACCGCGCAGCTTGACCTGGAAGTCGGTGCGGCCGATGTACTCGAGTTCACCGTCCGAGGTCCACCTCACCAGGTCGCCGGTGCGGTACATCCGCGCAGCAGGCGCTCCGTACGGATTCGCCACGAACCGATCCGCGGTCAAATCGGGGCGTGCCACGTAGCCCTGCGCCAGCTGGGCACCGGCGAGATACAGCTCTCCCCCGACGCCGACCGGCACCGGCCGCAACCGCCCGTCCAACACGTAGACCTGCGTGTTGAAGACTGGCGCACCGATCGGCACCGACACGGTGTCGGTGTCGGCGACCTCGTGGAAGGTCACGTCCACCGCCGCCTCTGTCGGGCCGTACAGGTTGTGCAGCCGCGCACCGGTGAGCTCCCGCAACCGCTGTGCGCTGCGGGCAGGCAATGCCTCGCCCGAGGCAAACACCTGTCGCAGCGACGCCACCGATGCCGCGCCGACGTCCTCGAGGTGTGCCACGAAGACGCTGAGCATCGACGGCACGAAGTGCAACGTCGTCACCGCTTCGGATCGGATCAGGTCGATCAGATATGCCGGGTCGCGGTGGCCGTCGGGCCGCGCCACGACCAGCGACGCACCAACCTGCAACGGCCAGAAGAATTCCCACACGCTCACGTCGAACGTCGCAGGGGTCTTCTGCATCACCACGTCGGTCCGGTCGAGGCGGTATGCCTGCTGCATCCACACCAGGCGGTTGACGATCGCCCCGTGACTGACCGCCACGCCCTTCGGACGACCCGTCGATCCCGAGGTGAAGATGACGTACGCGGTGTCGTCCGGGCGCGCAGTGACCGGCGGCTCGGTGGACTCGTATCCGGACAGATCCAGCGTGTCAACGGGAACCACCGGTGTAGCACCGGGGACAACGAATTCATCTCGCGCACAGGTCAATACACACACCGGCTGCGCCGTGTCCAGGATGTATTCGGTGCGCTCGGCCGGATGATCCGGATCCAACGGCACGTAGCCGGCGCCGGCGACGCCGGCCGCGTACATGCCGATCACCAGATCCAACGACCGCCGCATGCCAAGCGCCACGAACGAACCGCGGCCGACACCGATCGAGTTCAGGTGGCGCGCAAGGCGATAGACGCGTGCCGCGAATTCCGCATAGGTCAGCCGCTCGCCCTCGAACGTAACGGCGACCGCGTCCGGCGTGCGCGCTACCTGATCGGAGAACATCGACACCAACGTCACCGGAGCGGAGCTCGCGCGAGGAGCCGACAGCACTGAGTCGTCCACCGCGAATGCGGTGTCGTTCCACTCTTCGAGCAGCATCCGCCGCTCGTCGGCATCGAGCAGCTCGAGTTCACCGACAGCGCGGTCGGAGTGCGCGGTGATCCAGGTCAGCACCCGGACCAGCCGGTCCGCGATCCCGGCCACGGTGTGTTCGTCGAAGACGTCGCGCAGATAGCCCGCCCGAATCCGGAGCCGGCTGTCGAGCTGCGCGATCAGCGTGAGCGGGTAGTGCGTCGCGTCGTCCGCATCGATGCCGGTCACCGACATGCCGTCGATCGACGCCGCCTGTTCCCGAATCCCGGCCGCATCCACCGGATACGACTCGAACACCACCAAGGTATCGAAAAGGACGCCCATTCCGGTTGTCGACTGGATGTCGGCCAGGCCGACGTGATGATGGTCGATCAGGTCGGCCTGCTCGCTCTGGAGCCGGCGTAGCACTGCCGCCACGGTCTCCTCGACGGTGGCCTGCACGCGGACCGGCACCGTGTTGATGAAGAGGCCGACCATGGATTCCACGCCGGCGAGGTCTGCCGGGCGCCCGGAGACGGTGGTACCGAATACGACATCGTCGCGACCGGTCATGCGGCCCAGGAGGATTCCCCAGGCAGCCTGCAACATGGTGTTGGCAGTGACACCGAGTTCGGCCGCCAATTCGGTGACCCGGCGGGTGTATTCCTCATCGAGCTCGACGCGGTACTCGCCGGACAGCGCGGCGATTTCGCGGCCAGCGTCCAACGGAACCAACAGGGTGGGCTCGTCCAAACCGTCGAGCGCCGACCGCCACACGTGCAGCGAGCCGGACGCGTCCTGCCGCGAAAGCCATTCCAGGAAAGCCCGATACGAGCGCACCGGCGGCAACAGCGCGGTGTCGCCGCGCACCGCGTACAACACGAGCAGGTCCTTCATCAACAGCGGCATCGACCAGCCGTCGAGGACGATGTGATGGTTGGTCACGATCAGGCGGCAGTGGCCGGCGTCGACACGCACGAACGTGAACCGGATCAGCGGTGGACGGGTCAGGTCGAAGGTCGCCGCCCGCTGCTCGGAGACCAGCCGATCGAATGTCTCGCGCCAGTCGGGAGCGGAGCTCAGGTCGACTTCGGTCCACGGGAGTTCGACCGAATCGAGCACGACCTGGACGGGCACGCCACTGGCGTCGGTGATGAACGCGGTGCGCAGGCTCGGGTACCGGTCGAGCATGGCCTCGGCGGCCGACCGCAACCTGCCCGGGTCGACCTTGCCCTCCAGCTCGAGTACCACCTGAGCGGTGTAGACGTCGACCGACGTCGCAGCCAGTTGTGCGTGGAACAGAAGCCCGCGCTGCAGCGGCGAGAGCGGCCACGCATCGCTGAGCGACGGATACTTCGCTTCCCAGGCGTCGATGTCGGCCTGACGAACCCGCACGAGCGCCAGATCGGACGGCGTGTGGCCACCCGCGTCCGGCGCTTCCACGTGCCGGGACACAGCGGTCAGCGCATCGACCCACAGCTCGGCAAGTTCGGTGACGTCCTCGTGGTCCAGCAAGGTGTCCGGGTAACCGAAGTTCGCCGACAGTTGACCGTCCACAACGATCGCGTTGATGTCCACTGCCGCCATCGCAGGCATGTCCGAATCAGCTTGCGCCGGTAGGTCTTCGAGATCCGACGCGGGGATCCAGCCGAATCCCCTCAGTTGCTCCGGTATGTCTGCCGCAGAGATCTGTCCGAGGTAGTTGAAGCTGATCTGGCCGATTTCGGCCGGCAGTTGCGCGGCAGTCTCCGGGTTCAGGTAGCGCAGCATGCCGTAGCCGATGCCCCTGTCCGGAATGGCGAGCAACTGCTCCTTGACGGCCTTGATCGCCGAGCCCAT